>NZ_JBIVIF010000001.1:0-437514 GCF_044749595.1 Pseudomonas sp. NPDC089392 | reverse complement strand
GGCTTCAATGCCTCCTGGATGGCGACCATCTGCGCCGTCGGCTTCAAAGCCTCCTGAATGGCGACCATCTGCGCCGTCGGCTTCAATGCCTCCTGGAAGGCAACCATCTGCGCCGTCGGCTTCAATGCCTCCTGGATGGCGACCATCTGCGCCGTCGGCTTCAATGCCTCCTGGAAGGCAACCATCTGCGCCGTCGGCTTCAATGCCTCCTGGATGGCGACCATCTGCGCCGTCGGCTTCAATGCCTCCTGAAAGGCAGCCATCTGCGCCGTCGGCTTCAGTGCATCCTGAAAGGCAGCAGCCATCTCCGCCATCGGCATAACATTAGTCTGCCGCAAAGCCACAGAAATTGGTTTGACTGAAAAGCCAGGGTTTGGCCAGTGCCGGGACGGGCTTACTCTAACTTCTCGTGGGAGCGTTGGCTGAACTTGGCGAGCTGTGGGGCGGAATGCGTCAAGATGCATCAGGCCTATTGCGGCCGCAACATACTCTGCTTTTTCTGCGGACATGCTCCAGTAGCGCGAGATACGCAGTGAAATGGGCGCAATGAATTGCTCTATTTCCAGCGATTGACCGGAATAGATAGCACCATTTTGCTTAGCCTGAGAGCGCAAATCTTCGTAGCCACCATACCCCAATATTTGAGCAAAGGTTTGCTGCACCAATGACCGCTTGGGCTTCATAGGCTGATCGGGATGATGCTTACTGAGCTTGGAAATAGAGCTCTTGATGCGACCACTATCGAGGTCGGCCAATGTGACGGGAATACGAACCATATAAACACCTCATACAGATGCACAAAGTTCATACAGCAGCTGGCGGGCCGTGGTGCACCTGACTAGGGTCAAGTTTCGTATCAAAAGAGGTTTTTGTTGCGATTGTCGCAACTTGGTCTCGTATCCAAAGAATTCGCGCAAGGCCAGCAGCACCGAACGAGACCAGTCCGGTTTGACTCAAGATCTTAAAGGTCAAAATACTATTGTCAAGCGAAATTATAACTTCGCTTGCTATCTAATCTTCCCGAGCTGCTCATAAAAGCCGCAGATCGCGTATGGAAATCACTATGTGGTTGCCAACCCAAAATTGATCCGGAGGTTGGGCGATTGAAAAACCGCTTTTGGCCGTGGGTGCCCACCGTCATCGACAGCTATGGGTCGGTTTCTGCACCTCGAAGACAAATACGATGCAAGCGACTGGTCACGCCTAATACAAACAAGTGGTCAGGTGGGGTGCAATTCGCTGGGCGGTCAATCCTTGACATCATCGTCATTTCTGACGATGCTTGGAGGCATGAGATATCCAGGCGGAAAAGGCAAGTGCTACCAGCGCTTGATCAACCTGATGCCACCGCATCAGACCTACATCGAATCCCACCTTGGTGGGGGTGCCGTTATGCGCAACAAGAAAGCAGCGCAGCGGAACATCGGACTCGATTTGGACGAGCAGGTCATCGAGCTGTGGCAGACAGCTCATCCAGGCATCTGTGAGCTCCACCAGGTGGATGCAGTGAGCTTTTTAGAAAGCTACGCATTCGAAGGCCATGAGCTGGTCTATGTCGATCCGCCCTATGTCCCGGAAACACGTCGTCGAGCGAAGGTATATCGCTGCGATTACTCGGAGGCCGACCACCAAAGACTGGTGCGGTGTTTGGCCACGCTACCTTGCAAAGTGATGCTTTCGGGCTATGACTGTGATCTCTACAACAGTGAGCTTGTCGGATGGCGCAAGGTGAGTTTTCCGGCCAAGACCCATGTTGAGGTGCGTGAAGAAACGGTGTGGATGAACTTCGATCCCCCTAGCCGTTTGCACGACAGCCGCTACATGGGCGAGACCTTCCGGGACCGCCAAACCATTCAGCGCCGCCAAACCAGACTCCGCAGCCGCATCGAGAGCCTGGACCCTATTGAGCGGCATGAGCTACTGCAATGGATGCAGGAACACTACGGCAATGCCGAGGAGGCCGCCTGATGCAATTAGGCGCTATTTTCTTGGACCAGGTGGTCTTTAATGTTGAGTTGCCTACGGCTGACGCTGAGGTCATCCCTGGTGTGCCGTGGGGCGCTGTAGAAGCCTTCCCGTCGCCGGCCTATTGGGCATATCAGGTATATGCTCGGCGTCTGACTGGTGATCGGATCAACTACAAGCTCGGTGCAACCCTGAAAGAGGAAGTGGGCGCCTGCCTGTTAGGTGGGCATGGTATCCCTGCAAGCGTTGGACTGGCGGCATTCCGACATGTGAAGGAACGCGGCGCCTTTGACGACGAACCCCCGTCCGAAGAAGTCCTCCTTGAATGGCTCAAGGAGCCGCTCACGATCGACGATCGGCAGGTGCGGTACCGTTTTGCCAAGCAGAAGGCCCGCTACCTGAGTGCTGCTTTGCAAAAGCTGTCTGCAGAGCGCGCGCCGCTTGCCTCGGGCAGAGCGCTGCGTGACTGGCTATTGGACGTTCCCGGAATTGGTTACAAGACGGCCTCTTGGGTCGCACGGAATTGGTTGGATGCGGATGATGTGGCCATTCTCGACATCCACATCCTCCGCGCCGGGCTGCTGGGCAAGTTCTTTGACAGCCACCTGACCGTTGAGCGTCACTACCTGGAGCTTGAAGAACAATTCATCCGCTTCAGCAAAGGGCTGGGCGTCCGTGCCTCCGAGCTTGATGCGCTGATGTGGTTGGAGATGATGGCCTCGCCCAGCACGGTGCACAGCATCATGGGCATGGGGCACCATGCTCCATCACCAAGCTCCCGTAGCCGTACCAAGAAGAGCAAGGCCAACTCCGGCCAGCTTTCCCTGATCAGCTAAGGCGCTGGCCCAGGGCTCGCCAGTGATACCCAGGGGGCAAAAGTTCAGGCCCTGGGCCGTTGCGGTGAGTGCCATGATACCGAGGATCGCCCCTGCATCTCGCCATACCAGGCTGCATCCGTCCTGATACTTGCTCAGTGTTTTCCCGGGCTCTGCCACAAACAGTAAGCGCGTGGCATCCGCGCCTGTGAGGACCTGCAGGCTCAGTTCAAGTAGGCCTGCGAGCCTAGTGTGCGCCTGCTTGAGCTCCACCAGCTGATGTGTGCTGGGTTGGTACAACCACCAGCGCGCATCACCGGGCCGCTTCACGACGACGTGAATGGGGTGGATTGCGCCTGCGGAAGGGGCTGTGCGGTGTTCTAGGTCAAAGCCCAGACTCGACGCCGCTGAGCCTCTGCGTCTACAGGCATGCCAGAGAAAAGTACCCAGCTGCTCATCATCAACCACGCCGAACGTACGCTGGGTGTTGCGCGCATCCAGTACCTCTCCGAAGGGGCAGTTCAGCGCAGCAGCCTGCGCCGGCAGAGTGTAAAACTCCCCGAAATTCCAGTCGACCAAGCTGTAACGTTCAGGCGTAGACCGGGGTAGGGGGTCACCCAAGTCGATCCAAGTCATACCCAACCTCGCGAAACACTTCCATGTACTTGTTACAGCCGCGGCAATCACCGCATGCGACATGCGATTTATGGCAGCTGTGGGCCCAGGCCAAAAGGCTAGCCGGGATCCCCGACGTGCGAACCAACTCTGCTGTTGAGAGCTCAATAGCGGGGGCCTCTACCACCATGCCCCCCTCTTGGATCGAAAGCAGGTGGCTGATGGCCGACATGAACTCCGGTGAGCCATCGCGGTGGAAACCATCCGACTTTACGGTCCCCAACCACAGGTGGGTTACTCCATGGCTGATCGCTTTCATCGCCGCGAGCGTTACCAGCATCTGGTTCCTGTAAGGCCACCAGTCTGATGCTGGAGCCAGACTGTCAGCGGCGCTGCCTGCCATATCTCCCGATCCTAGTGAGCTGCAGTCGATCTGAATGACATGGTGAGGGATCTCCAGCTGCTGACAGACCGTGCTCGAAGCCTCGATCTCGGCTCGCGCAGCCAGTTGCCCATAGTCCAGGGTGAATGCGATGTCCGGGCGTTTCCACCAAGCAAGCGCCACCGAGTCCATGCCACCGGAGAGCAGTAGTCCCGTCTTCATAGCTCCACCGCTTCCCAAACGGTTTGATAGATCGCGGTGACGTAGTCATCGGTAATGACACAGTCTGAGCCTTCCATCATTTTCTTGTCCTGCTCGGATTCGTTCTCGGCATAGAACACGACGGGCTTGTTCAAGGCGCGTGCATAGCCGATCTCATAAATCGTTCCCGAGTCGAGGCCATCACCAATGGCGAACAGTGCATCGCACTGGTGTATCCCATCAAGATCCTTCTGGACCACGTCGTCAGCACTGCCAAGGCCCACGTCGTGATAGGGGGAAAACACATTCAGCCCCATGGCCAGCAAATCCCGGCGGGCCTGGCCGACCATCCACAATTCTGCGAGGGTGAAGAACGGGCCTGCCAAGTAGACCTTCGGTACGTATCCATCCCGGTAGCGAGGCGATGGCTTCAGGGGTTGCGGCTTGAAGTCGGCGAGTAACGTAGGATCGGGAAAGCCTTGGTTCTGGCAGTAGAAGGCGGTTGCTATGGAGGCAATTTCAGCTGCCTCATGGGCCGACAAACCATTCTCCATCCAGCCCAGTGCGAAGTGGGCAGCGAAAGTATCCCCAGAGCCGATTTTCCAGACTTTTTCGGTACGATAGGCGGGTACTGTGGACAGCGCGCCACGGTCGTAAACCAATGCGCCCAGGGGACCCATCTTGATGACGACTACCTCAGCGTTTTCTTGCTGGGCCAGGGCACCTGCAAGTTCTTCGACCTTCAGATCTGCAGCGGCAGGGACTAACAGGTTGGCCTCGTGGCGGTTCAGCACCAAGGCCAGGTGCTTGGCGCGAGAGCCATTGGCTGCAAAGGACTCTGTTCCGTCCGCGTTCTGTGGATCAAAAACCGCATATTCGGCATCGACCACCGCAGTGCCATCAATCATGCCGAACCGGAGTACTTTTTCGGCGCTGACCTGAAGGTCCAATTGGTTTTGTACGCTCCCACGAATATCGGGTGTGGAAAGACCGTGGATGTACTCGAAGGTAGTGCTTGAAGGCGCGGGGTGGGCAGTGAACTTGAAGCCCTCAGCGATTGCACGAGCCTCCACGACTGCCTCGATGTAGCCGTCTACACGGGCATGTAACTGCGCCTGTCCATGAAAGCGAGCAATGGCTGCCGCGGCGCGGCCTGCCGAGCCATAGATATCGTCCCAGGCCGGACGCATGCATCGCTCTCGGTAGACGCCACCTACGATGGTGATCATGGAGCTCTCCTTGCTCTCGAATTAGATGTGATAGACCCGAACGCGAACTTGGCCGCCGCCGACGTGCAGGACGCGGGCTTCGTACATTTCACCCTGGCTCATGCAGCTGCGCAACTGGATGAGGTGAGGATCGACGATGCTGCCGGCTTCAGCACCTTGCCACAGGGCGACAACGACCTGCTGATTGCCAGGCTGTGCAAAGTCGACGGTGAGAATGTCGTGCTGCTTCAGTTGAGCGACAACCGCTGCCTTGGGGGAGGCGAGCTGTGTGTCGAACTGGAGCGCGGCACAGGTAGTGGTCGGGGTCGATGACCCCAGGTAGCTAACACCAGAACCAGACATTTGCATTTCCTTTGCTTGTAAGACGAAACCAAATGAATAGCACACTTGCGCGGCAAATTGCCATCTATCTTTTGGCCCATTGCTTAGGTGGTTTTTCTACAATCAGTCCCCAGTTTTTTCGTCGGTAAAACTATTACAAATTTATTCAAAGATAAAACCCATAAGAGGAACTGTTCGCAATTAGTAATGTTAACTTTTAACAATACTCAGAGCGAACGAGTTTTGTAGGAAATTGGCCATTGACGGTGATCGGTTAAGTCTGCCAAAACTAAATGGCGGGCTTGGTTTTACCGAGTGGTTTCATCAGCAGACGCCTAGCATTGATCCACGTCTGCGCAGTACTGAGGATTTACAGATGCCGTTGCACGTAATGCTTTCCCTGGATTTTTCAGATGCCAAGGACAACCGCTACCACTTCAACAATTTCCTTGAGGCCAAAGGGTGGAAAAAGTTGAATGCTGTGGATACGGTCTGGCACCGCGAGTTTGCCTACAGCCAACCGAACGCCCATCAGGTGGTCTACGTGCTGAAGGACGAGCTCACCGACGCTGCCAACGAATTCAAGCCAAATGGCATCGAGTACGTTGCCCAGATTGGTAACGCCGATCCCATCAAGTGTGGCGTAGTGAAAACGCGCTACGGCTATGAGCACGTGACTCGTTGATAGCCTGCGAGGGCTTGGCTGTCGTCCTCTGGCGTAGCTAGAAGACGGCAGCAGTCCCTCCCTAGTCGCAGGCAACCACTCATCCTCTGCATCCCTCCAACACCGCATTTTCAGCTCATTCCCCCCACGCTAGCGATTGCCATGCATCAGGTGAAGCCCCGCTATCCTTGACGATCGAGAATAATTCAACATAGCATTGAATAGTCAACGTAACGTTGAAATCAGTCGCTTTCCCCGTTGAGCTGGCGACACTTTGAGTCTGCTCTCATCACCATTTGGTACCCCCAATGACCTCTGAAATCATCCGTCACCCCAGCACCTTACCGTTTCCATTCTCCCGTGCCGTCGAGGCGGGCGGTTTCATTTTCCTCTCCGGCCAGCTTTCGATGGCTGCCGATGGTGCGCCGATTCTGGGCGACGTGAAGACCCAGACTCGAAACGTCATGGATAGCATTGCCGCGACCCTGGATTCGGTCGGGGCGGGTTTTGATGATGTGGTGAAGGTAACTGTGTGGCTGTCCGATATGCGTCATTTCGCGGACTTCAATGAGGTCTACAAAACATACTTCCTTAACGGCTATCCCGTGCGCTCGGCACTGACTTCTGCTTTGGCATTTGGTCTTGACGTTGAGGTTGAAGTACAAGCGCTTTCTCCTCGCGGTTCGAACGAAGCGGCGCGGAAGTAATGCGCGCAGTAATTAGCTGTTTTATCCGCCCCGATAAGCGCAGATCTGACGGCATGATCTTCTTGGCCGCGTTGATTACGGCAGGCGGCCTCGGCTACGTCATGGCAGTGAAAATGGGTTTTTTTATTGGTGGCCCATTTGCTATTGCAGCGCTGTGCTTCCTGCATTTTGTTTGGCGCAGCCCAGTGAGCTGAACGCAGTAGAATAGCTTTTTCTGGCCTAGCTTTTGGCGCTATCTCCATGGCGCCAAGATCAGAAAGGGACAGCCCAATTACAGTGTGAGTTGAAGAGCAGAGCTTGCCTCTGAGCAGTGAGTTGTTGCCGAGGCTCGGTCTGAAAAACAGTCGCATACACCGCACAAACCAGCGGGACCATTGCGGCCTAACTTTTTGTGAGCTTATCGAAACGCTTGTCGATTCGGCGGCTGGCCTGTAATTTCGCTTTGATGGGGGCAACATGCCAGCTACCCAAATCTCAAATTAAATGTCAACTCCCCACGCTCGAACCTGACCGCGTAGATCCTCGCGGTGCGCCATGTTCTCGCTATGCCCCAAATAGTGGGTACCGACCAGCTGGTTAAATTCCGGACGTACCCCGGGAGTGATCAAAGGCCTCCCCTCCTTAAGCCCCAAGTGGATTTCGATACCTCGGAATGACAATTCATCGCTTTCATCGGTGTCAACGTCTCCCGAGAAGATGTCGAGAACATCAGCGAAGGGTTCGAGAAGCACTTTCTGAAGCGCGAACACCGTCATCCCTTGATGCATTTTCTCCAAGTGTCGGTAGAAGAACGAGGTTACCCCAGCTCCGCAGATTTGCACGCGCTCACTCGGTGCTGGATAGGTCGACGTTACGCCGCCTGGGACGTAAACGCGCTCGTAAACCTGACGCAAAGCTTGTCCATAGGCAGGAAGCAATGCATCCTCACCCTGCGCATCGAATGCAGGCGTACGCAGTTGATTGATGATAACTCGGAGGTGCGGGCACCGTGCTACGGCTGTGAAGACAAGCCTAGTGCCAAAGAAATCAGCCCACATTTCAATGGCTTTACTGTCTAGATCATCCTTATCCAGATGCTTTGTATGGGCATTTGCCCAATGAGCAAGCTCATGGCCGGCGATTATCAAGCAGTAGAACAAGTCCGTGTAATTGCTCACGACGCTGTCGGCGAAGCGGTAAGAGAATCTCAGCGTGATCTTCCCTGCAGCCTCTACAATCTGGGCAAGCGGTGATGGATCACCATTGAAGTCACACTGCACGTCAGGCTGTTGATTGGCCTCGTGCATCCATTTGAAATCCGCGATGAATGCTTCGACGACATCCTTGTAAGTGATCGACATTTGGCACCTCCATTTTTGGGGAGGGCTATCATCGCTTGAGCCTACGGCAACCGCCAGCTGAAAGTACGGGGCACGCCACCATTGCGGCCTTGAAGGCGTTATTACACCCCTAGCGCGAGGTTTTGTTGAGATCAAGCAGGGCGTTCGCAAGATCCATGCGTTCAGCTTCTTGGGAGATTTGATTCAGCAACTCTGCCACCGATCGATTCTCCTTCAGGGCATAGCTTCCCACCAACAGTGTGACTGGATGGACCCCCAACACTGGCGCGATGGTGTCCAATTTCTCGATGGTCGGAACGTATCGTCCCCTTTCCAGCGTGCTGATGTAGGTGCGGCTGCTTACCGTCGCGAAGTCTTCCTGTGTGAGCTTCTGCTTGACCCTCATCCACTGCAGAACCTTGCCGAAGGCGCTTCTCAATTCCACTTTGCATCTTCCGCAAAAGGAAAGATGAGGCGCTTCTGAACAGTATATGACTACAATGTATGCTGTTCATTTGAGGGGGCTTGGGATGTTTATCACCAACCGATGGGCAGAGGTGGATCGCTCCTACGCCTGGCTAGCTGAGGATCAGCAGGCTTGGCACTTCGTAGAGCAACGGCTTTCATCGCCCTGGCTCCACATCACGGTTACGAGAGCCCGGGGAGAGGACACGTGTGTCGAAGTTTTCTTTCTGGAGGACATGCGGGGGCTTGAGCATTTCACTCGAATGGCCACAGACGGAGCAGCTGAGCTATCCCTCCAAATTGTCACCCCTGGATGGATGAATGGTAGCGGGGGATGGTCAATGGAGCCTCTGGAGGCTATCCATGAGAGCGAGGATGGCTTGCACAGGTGTTACACGGTTCAGAACGGCCGACGATATTGCCAGCCTAACACTACCGATTGCCTGAGCCGGTGTCTTTTTAAAGAGCTTTACCGACGAGGATAGGCCTCTCGCTAGGTCGTGGCGTCGTCGAAGTACCGCCTTGGATCAATTGCGTCCTCTGTCATAAGTTGGGCGGCTTTGACGATCGTCTGTATCAACCGATTATTCTCGGCCTTGGCTTTTTCGAGTTGCGTTTCGAGAGCGAAAATCCTGGCATCGCTATCCTTTCGTCCTGACTTTTTTACATTTAGGAGATAAGCGTGGGCAGCAGCATATAAAGACCGGATTTCCGGATCTCTCCACAGCGTTTGGCGACTCACAGCTGTTTTCTGAGCGAGCCCACTTTGTGTGAGCGGCCCGGTAATCCGGCCCTCCTTATAGTCGACCAGAATAGACCTCGCAAGCTCCTTCCATTTTTTATCCTGCTTCACGATGACACCTACTTAGATTTTAAATATGCATTTAAAGCCGCCTTACAGCTCCTGACCATATCGCAAACAAACAACACATGCTGATCGAATTCATGTGTGCTATCGAGTTCTGACTCGATGCTAGCTGTGATATCTGTTCGGTTGTCAAAAACCACCTTCATAATTCGCTCATATTCTGTGAGTAAGGTTTCAATGGCAGCCCTAGCTTCTAGATCATCAGGGTTCAGATGAAAGGATTTGCACCCTGCTTCCGTGCCGAACCCTCTTACGCACATGAGGCCTCGATCACAGGGGCTAATGTACAACTCACGTGAACATCCGCCCCATGGCGTTAGATTTAGAATACTCAACTTCTGGATGATCATTTCTTCAATTAGATCATCAGCGACTTTCTCCTCACGCCATCGGATGACTAATTTCCCCAAAAAGTCTTCGGGTGGCTCATCGGTCAAGTATAAAGACCTTACATATTCCGCCCGTTCTTTAGCGGTACGATAGTCATATTGACGGCTCTGGCGTGGCGTGCGCCCCATCCACAGGTCCACCGCTGTCTCAGAGGGGCCGGCGCGTAGGATGGCCGTGGTTACCCAGCGGCGGATCTGGTGGGGGGTGATGGAAAATATAGTCCCGTTTCGGTCCCTCAAGTCAAGGCGTTGAAAAATCGTTTTTTTTGCCGAATTGTTAGAAAGATAGTTGTAAAGGTCCGCTCTGAAAAGCGGGCGCGGGATAATGCCTTGCTGTGAGATCGAATTAAATTGGTTCTCCCAGATAACAATTAGGTTGTCGCTGAGTTTGTTAGGGTAGCCCTTAGTCGTAAATTTTGCATGATAAGGTGCTTGTTCGCCATCATCGGGCATGGCAAATTGTTCGTCAAAGTGGCGTTGCAAATGGAATCTGTACTTTTTTTCTAGAGCTCGCTTGAATAACCTAATGTCTATCGCCAGAGAGGGAACCCCCGCTCCCATCCCTCTCCTAGACAGCATGAGTTCTCTAATGCGAGCCCACTCTCTTTTAATGTCGAACAGTTGCACGTATGAGGGCAGGACGCCAGGCTTGAAGAGCCCGCTTTTGACCATGCCCTTTAGAAAAATTCGAAGTTCGTCATTAAACCACTTGCATTTGTTTACTGACGATTTCGACGAATTGGTGTGAATCCCTATGTCAAGCACCGAAACACTGTAGCAATTCTTTTTGTACTCATTAAGATAGTTCGCCCAGTCCCACTTAAGCATTCGGTCGTCTATCCAGGCGGCAAAGCGTGCTGCTGTTATTCTAGGGAGCTCAACGGCGCAGCTGTAGAAACGCCCGCCGCGGCAAAGCTCTTTAGCTGATATCGCAAAGCAATCCGTTAATTCCTCCACAAAATAGTGGTGCTCTACGGTTAGGTCCAGCGATGTGAGCTGATCTATAGCTCCGGGCTCTAGTGGATTTTTTTCTCGGTAGGTGGTGAGTATTTTATCTACAAAGGAGAAACCATTTACTTCGATATCAAGGGCTCGCTCTCTTGGGTCGTGGCAAAACGCTAGTAAATACTCATAAGCTTCTGTGAGTGGAGTGCTCCATAAATCTGCGACTGGTACGGCGGCTGGTATGAGGTTTTTTTCAACAGGGACCCGCACGAAAGTTGTCTGAGTATCATGGTCCTGGAAGAGGCAATTTTCCGGCAAGTTTGTGATTTCACCCACCCTCAAGCCGAGCGCCATGCCGAAACAAGTCGCTTCCAGACGTACCCTGTCGAAGCCATTGATAGGCTCAAGGCTTGGATCGTTTTTTATAAGGCATCGGGCTTTCGCGATGCCCTCGTGTAAGTCAGGAGAGAATAGCGATTCTTCTCTGTGTCTGAATTGATCAGACGTGAGCTCAAGGTTGCTGTGGGTCGGGTTAGGTACGCCAGTCTTCCACTTGATGAATCTATCAAGAAACCTAAGAGGTACTCCATTATTGGTTATGCTGAAGTTGTTGAAGAAATTTAGAAAAGCCTTTAGGGCGTTCGCTCGATGATATACCGTAGCCTCCGAATGATCTTGCCTAATTGAGTCCACGGTGGTGTCGAAAACTTTGCGTGTTATGTCGCTCCATTTAATGTCAGACTTATTCATTACGGCTGAGAGATGTCTGACCGCTGCCATTCGTCCGATGACCAGAGTGGCCGACGGACGCTTAAGCATTTCATGGGCTATGAAACAGCGGGCCAGCTTTCCCGTCATTGTCGGAAGGGCGGGTTGATCTTCATGTCGTTTTTGCACAGGACCGAGTGACGTAAATGGAATATTGCTCGATCTGTATTGCCATACCTTGCCCTCAAAATCTCCGGACACTAGTCCGCTCGATTTGAGGTCATTAAACTGTTGGCGTGCAAGTTCATAGCGCTCATCGAGAACAACCATTGATACGCTCAATTGTCTAGCTCCTTCACGGCGATTAGAATCGATTTGGCGCCGTGTATTGCGGCTTCGACTTGTTGGGCCATGGCGCCACTGGAAGAGCTTCCCAGCATTTGTTGAAATCTAGTGATGTCAGCTAGAGCGGCTTCATGGTCTGCGTGGCGGCTGGGCCTGAATTTGGAACACGCATAGCATGTAACAGTAGGGTGAAAAGGGCATGGTTTTTTCGAGCTGCATAATCCCAAGCTGCTTATAGGTGATAATGCAGATCTGTCAGCAGTATCTTCCATGAACCTCCCGCACCACATCTCAACTGCCGCGTTGATTTCCGGGCTCGCCATGTGAGTGGTGTTAATGAACTCTTGAAGTTCAAGGTTGTAGCGAAAATAATGCTTTATGGAATTTAGATTTATATGATCGAGCGCTTCTGCTACTTCGTCAGGAGACGCCCCGGAAAGGACCATGGAGGTTCCTTTGGTTCTGCGAAGCTGGTATGCAGAAATACGCATAAAAGACGCGGCTTCTCTAGGGGGCTTATGCGGATCAAGCAACTGAAGCTCCCACGTAAGCGAGGTTAGCTCATAGCTCAAGCGGCGATTATCTTGATGTAATGTGAACGGGGTCAGTCTTGGATTGGTTAGAAATCGCAGGAGACGGGTTTCAGTTCTGAATGGCGCTGGGAACAATGGTATGGGCAGTTGAGGGACGCTGATGCCATGCATTACGCATAGCTTCTCGATTAACCCAGATGCAGCTTTGCATTGGTGCTCAGCCAAGACGCACTGTTGCTGAACAGCTTCCGCCGTATCGTTGGAAATGTAGCGTTTCTTCATATTACTGGGGTGTCTCCTAAGCCTTGAGCGTCGAACTCCTTTCACGCTTGGCACCATGACGAAAGGGCCATTCTCGTCAATACCAAAATCTGTGACCTGCATGAGGGCTAGCTGAATTGGGCGTATTCCCCAATCGCGACAAAGAAGAAACATCGTGCGCTGTACATGCGATACATGCTCACTTGTGAAAATATGCATTTCTATGTGCGTTAGCTGTACCCGAGTAAAAGGTCCGAAGTCATCGTCTCGCATCGTGACCAAGTGCTTGTTATCAAACGCCTTTACCGTTAGCTGAGAGAGCTCAAGACCATCATGTTCATTGAATCCTGAAATTTCCTCGTCCAAGCACCATCGATAAAATCCTCGAAGTGCAACTAAGTCGTCGTTGCGGCCGGATGTTTTTAGGCGGATGCATTCGCGTACAGCAAAGGATGATAGTCGGTCCCCAATAGTCTCTGCGTCATCGCCCGGAAACTCATGAGTGGCTAAGATTCGCTGCACGACGATCAGCGGCCTAAGGTCAATATGGGTTTGGATTCGATCTATGAACCACCCTCTGAGAAGCCACTCCACTAATAAATTTTCGTGAAGTGGGTGGCCCCAGGCGATATTCATTGGAGCACAACCGATGATTTCGATGGTCAGCTTTTCGAGCCATGCGTTATCGTTGCGAATCGTTATAGTCTGGCCGAAGGTAGATTGCACGCTGAAAGGGAAATTGTCAGTCTCCATGCCAAATCTACGTTCAATTTCTGTCGTCAATTCAGTCGGCGAATTAATCATCAGCTTTCTCCGGCGGCAGTGTTCTATCAGATATCCTAAGTATCTCTCCGAGGCGATCCGATATAGATTGTCGAGAGTATTTCTGAATGCTATCGCTGTTCGGGCTCCAGCCTCCCAGATACGCAAGGGCATCTCTGATGTTGAGGCTGGGCGCACCGCTTTTTTCAAGCCTTTTGCGGGCGTCGTTTGCACCTGTAGTTCTCAAGCCATGTGGGTGAAGGCGGGTTGAGAAGTTTGGTAGGCCAAGGCTGCTAGCGACAGTTCGGAGAATCGTGTTCACTGTTCGTGCTGACATTCGTCTGCCGTCACGGGAACTGATAAAGAGTGTGGTACAAGGCCGCTTCGGCCTGATCAGCTTCGGTCTATGGTCACAAATATACTCATTCAGCACCGCGGCCAGCGACGCAGATATTGGAACTATACGGCCGCGTGTTTTAAGGCTCGCGCCGTCTCTTCTTCGCTCTCTATTGATATCACTCGGGCGCTTAATGCGAATGGTTGGAGCGGGGCCTAGATCAAGGTCGTCCAATTCAATCAGTACAACCTCGCCACGTCTGGCAAGTGTTTCCAGCATGACCAAAAAGAGGCAGTGGTTACGGGCCTGAATTTTTTCGCTCTTGAAGGGGTTATTCGAGCTGCCAGGGCATAAAACGTTTTTAAGTAGAGTTTCTTCGTCTGCACCGAGTGGAGTGGAAGGTAGCGATGGTTCAGACTGTTGCGCGATCTTAATGACTTTTTTACTAAGGTTTCGGAGGTTTTTATTTTTGTTTTTTTCAGCTTGGCTCTGCTCCAGCAGACTCAGCCGATTGAGCTCGATGTAGTGATCAAACGAAAAATCTATGAATGATTTGATGGATTCTAGCCGTCGCGTGCAGGTTGATTGGCTCGCTTCCGCACCGCGCCTGGTTGAGCATAGGCGCTCAGCCAGCGATGTCAGCTCCGTTGAGTTGAAAACGGCCAGGCGTTCAAGCTTTTGCTCCAGGGGGGAGTCTCGGCTGAGGGCCCACTCGTACGCCACGGCAACGTCACGAAGGTAGTTCTCAACGGTGTTGAGGCGCGATTTGTGAAGCAAATCCTCGGCCCAGAGGTTTGCTAAGATCACCGGAACGCCCTCCACCAACAGATACGGCCTGAGGCCGCTGGAAGCAGTCCGGATCATTCGGATTTCGCAGCAAGGTACGTCGGGCATCGGTAGCTCCACGTCTGCAACGTTTCCGAACATATACCATAAGTGCCACAACCATCCTTCGGGTAACAGTGAGCCGAGCCAGGACGATGTGCATCTGACCCTGTCGTTGAAGCGCGGGTTGGCGTTGATTGATGTGCGGGTGCTGGACCACATCATTATTGGCGATGGGGAGCCGTTGTCGATGGTTGAGCATGGGTGGATTGTGGCTTAGGCAGGTCGATGGGGTCAGGGCTGCCAGGTTTCCGTCATGAGGGTTGTGGCGCCTGTGAGATCGAGCGCCGCCCGCGCGGCGCTTCGCGGCTAAAGCCGCTCCTACGTTTGTTTCGGGCCAGTCCGTCCTGTGCCAGGCGCGCGCGACCGCCTTGTTCGTACGACGCGATATTGAGCCATGCGCCAAGGCGTTCGCGCGCAAATCTCACAGGGATAATTGGCCAGAAACAAACGTAGGAGCGGCTTTAGCCGCGAAGCGCCGCGCGGGCGGCGCTCGATTTCACAGGCGCTGAAATTGTTGCGGCGAACACCTGCGGCGCTCGATCTCACAGGCGCCACACGCCTCAAGGCAGGCGCCCCGAACTCACTTGGTCACCGACACCTTGCTGAAATCCAGCCGCCCGAACGGACTCACCTGGTACCCCTCGACCTCCTGGCGCAGCAAGGTAGCCGCCGTCGGGTGCGCCAGCGGCACCCACAGCGCCTGCTGCTGAATCAGCGTCTGCGCCTGCTGGTACAAACGGCTACGCACACTCTGGTCATTGGTAGTACGCCCGGCGCTGATCAGCTGGTCCAGGCGGTTATCGCAGAAGCGCGCAAAGTTGGTCCCCGACTCGACCGCCGCACAGGAAAACTGCGGGCTGAGGAAGTTGTCCGGGTCGCCGTTGTCACCGGCCCAGCCCATGAACAGCAGGTCATGCTCGCCGGCCTTGGCGCGGCGGATCAGCTCGCCCCATTCGATCACGCGAATTTCTGCCTTGACCCCGATCTTGGCCAGGTCGGCCTGCAGCATTTGCGCGCCAAGGCTGGGGTTGGGGTTGAGCAGGCTGCCCGAAGGGCGGGTCCAGATGGTGGTGCTGAAGCCCTCGGCCAGGCCGGCCTTGGTCAGCAGGGCCTTGGCTTTCTTCAGGTCCAGCGGGTAGCCGGGCAGGTCCTTGGCATAGCTCCAGGTATTGGGCGGGTAGGGGCCGTTGGCGGCCACCGCCGAGTCCTCGAACACGGCCTTGAGGTAGGCCTGCTTGTCGAAGGCCAGGTTGATGGCCTGGCGCACTTCCGGCTTGTCCAGCGGCGGGTGCTGGCTGTTGATGGCGACGAAGGCGGTCATGAACGCCGGGGTGCTGGCCACCTTGAGGTTGCCGTCCTTGCCCGCTTCGGCAATGTCCAGCGGCTTGGGCGACAGGGCCACCTGGCATTCGCCACGCTTGAGCTTCTGCAGGCGCACGTTGGCGTCGGTGGTGATGGCGAAGATCAGCGGGTCGACGGCCGGCTTGCCGGCGAAATAGTCCGGGTTGGCGCGGTAGCGCACCACGGCGTCTTTCTGAAAGCGCTGGAATACGAATGGCCCGGTGCCGATCGGTTGGCTGTTGAGCTTCTCCGGGGTGCCGGCCTTGAGCAGTTTGTCGGCGTATTCGGCGGAATAGATCGAGGCGAAGCCCATACTCAGGGTGGCCAGGAAAGTGGCGTCCGGGTGGCTGAGGGTGAAGCGCACGGTGTTCGGCGCTGGCGCCTCGATTGCCTTGATCAGGCTGTCCAGTTGCAGCGACTGGGCATGCGGGTAGCCGCCCGGCGCCGTCTTGTGCCAGGCATGGGCCGGGTAGAGCATGCGCTGGAAGCTGAACAGCACGTCGTCGGCATTCAGCTCGCGGCTTGGCTTGAAGTAGGGGGTGCTGTGGAACTTCACGCCGTCGCGCAAGGTGAAGTCGTACACCAGGCCGTCGGCCGATACCGTCCAGCTGGCCGCCAGGCTCGGTACCACCTTGCCCTGCGCCGCATCGAACTCCACCAGGCGGTTCATCAGCACGTCGGCGGTGGCGTTGGTGGTGGTCAGCGAGTTGTACTGCACCACGTCGAAGCCTTCGGGGCTGGCTTCGCTGCAAACGCTCAGCGGGGCGGCCTGGGCCGCGCCGGTAGCGAACAGGGCGCCGGCGGCGAGCATGGAGTTGAACAATAAGGAAAGGGCGGCGGCACGCATGGTGGCTCCTTGGCTGTCAGTGGCCCATCTGCCAGTGCAGTCTGGAAAAGGCCTACCCTAGTGTGCCCGCCGGCAAATGACCACACCCTTTTTTACAAAACTGGCGACGAGTGGTCGACGGCTGGCGGGGCCTGCCGCTATGCTGGCCCGGCGCGTTCTGGGCTGCGGCAATGTGCATCTACTGTTGTTGCAGCCAAGTCTTTCTGGTATAAAGCAGCGCTCTTTTCTAGGGGCTCGGCCTGTCGCATCAGCGGATCCGGTCGATAAGACCTCCAGAATCACGGCGCCTTGGCGCCAAAGACTGAGAGATTAAGCGGCCAACCCATGCCGGGTTGGGCATGTGGTTTTAGAGGGCTGAGTCATGTCGAGAGTCTGTCAAGTTACTGGTAAGGGTCCAGTAACCGGGAACAACATTTCCCACGCAAACAACAAAACCCGTCGTCGTTTCCTGCCGAACCTGCAGCACCACCGTTTCTGGGTTGAATCCGAGAAGCGTTTCGTGCGTCTGCGCGTTTCCGCCAAAGGCATGCGTATCATCGACAAGCGCGGCATCGACGCCGTTCTGGTTGACATCCGTAAAGCTGGCGCCAAGGTTTAAGGGAGAACATCATGCGTGAATTGATCCGTCTGGTTTCGAGTGCCGGTACCGGCCACTTCTACACCACCGACAAGAACAAGCGCACCACCCCGGACAAAATCGAGATCAAGAAATATGATCCGGTTGTTCGCAAGCACGTGGTGTACAAGGAAGCCAAGATCAAGTAATTGATCGGCGACCTGAAAAAAACCCGCATCCGAAAGGACGCGGGTTTTTTTATGCCTGTACTGGCCTCTTCGCGGGTAAACCCGCTCCCACAGGGATATCACAGCTCTTGAGGGCGACGGATTACCTGTGGGAGCGGGTTTACCCGCGAAGAGCCCGAGCAGGTTACTTCTGCTCGAACATCACATAAATCTTGCGGCACGGCTCCAGCACCTCCCAGGTGCCCTTGAAGCCGGCCGGGATGACAAACCGATCACCGGCACGCAAGGTTTTCGCCCCGCCGTCCTGGTCGCGCAGCACCGAAACGCCCTGGACGATCTCGCAGTATTCGTGCTCGGTGTAGTTCACCGTCCACTGGCCCACCTCACCTTCCCACACGCCAGCGGCAAACTGCCCGCATGGGCTGGAATAATGGTTGTAGACCGCCTGGTCGGGCTCGCCCTTGAGGATTTTTTCCGCCGCCGGGCGGTAGCGTTCGGCCTCGGTGATGACCTGGGCGAAGTCGATAATGCTGTCGATGCGCATGGTGCGGCTCCTGTTGTTGTTTAATAAAATGAACATCAGTAGGCTTTTGAGCCTTCCGTGTCAAATATATTGATAGTTTACACCGGCTGGTTTAGGGTATCGCTTGCCAGTGTGCGCTCGTCGCCCGGCCAGAATTCTGACAACGCCTGTGAGTCCTCAGTGCGGCGTTGCACCTAAACAAGAGGAGGAGTTTCGTATGACCACCCTGACTCGTGCGGACTGGGAACAACGTGCCCAGCAACTGAAGATCGAAGGCCGCGCCTTCATCAACGGCGAATACACCGATGCCGCATCCGGTGAAACCTTCGAGTGCCTGAGCCCGGTCGACGGACGCTTCCTGGCCAAGGTTGCCAGCTGCGACCTGGCCGATGCCAACCGCGCCGTGGAAAACGCCCGCGCCACCTTCAACTCCGGCGTGTGGTCGCAGCTGGCCCCGGCCAAGCGCAAGGCCAAGCTGATCCGCTTCGCCGACCTGCTGCGCAAAAACGTCGAAGAGCTTGCACTGCTGGAAACCCTGGACATGGGCAAGCCGATTGGCGACTCCTCCAGCATCGACATCCCAGGCGCAGCCCAGGCCATCCACTGGACTGCCGAAGCCATCGACAAGGTCTACGACGAAGTCGCCCCGACCCCGCACGACCAGCTTGGCCTGGTTACCCGTGAGCCGGTGGGTGTGGTCGGTGCCATCGTACCGTGGAACTTCCCGCTGCTGATGGCCTGCTGGAAGCTCGGCCCGGCGCTGGCCACCGGTAACTCGGTAGTGCTCAAGCCGTCCGAAAAATCGCCGCTGACTGCCATTCGCATCGCCCAGCTGGCCATCGAAGCCGGTATCCCGGCTGGCGTGCTGAACGTGCTGCCAGGCTACGGCCACACTGTGGGCAAGGCCCTGGCCCTGCACATGGACGTCGATACCCTGGTGTTCACCGGCTCGACCAAGATCGCCAAGCAGCTGATGGTCTACGCCGGCGAATCGAACATGAAGCGCATCTGGCTGGAAGCCGGTGGCAAGAGCCCGAACATCGTCTTCGCCGACGCCCCGGACCTGCAAGCTGCCGCTGAAGCGGCTGCCAGCGCCATCGCCTTCAACCAGGGCGAAGTGTGCACCGCCGGCTCGCGCCTGCTGGTCGAGCGCTCGATCAAGGACAAGTTCCTGCCAATGGTGGTCGAGGCCCTGAAAGGCTGGAAGCCCGGCAACCCGCTGGACCCACAGACCACTGTCGGTGCCTTGGTCGACACCCAGCAGATGAACACCGTGCTGTCGTACATCGAGGCTGGCCACAAGGACGGCGCCAAGCTGCTGGCCGGTGGCAAGCGCACCCTGGAAGAGACTGGCGGTACCTATGTCGAGCCGACCATCTTCGACGGCGTGACCAACGCCATGCGCATTGCCCAGGAAGAAATCTTCGGCCCAGTGTTGTCGGTGATCGCCTTCGACACCGCTGAAGAAGCCATCGCTATTGCCAACGACACGCCGTATGGCCTGGCCGCTGGTATCTGGACTTCGGACATTTCCAAGGCCCACAAGACCGCCCGTGCCGTGCGCGCTGGTAGCGTCTGGGTCAACCAGTACGACGGTGGCGACATGACCGCGCCGTTCGGTGGCTTCAAGCAGTCGGGCAACGGCCGTGACAAGTCGCTGCATGCACTGGAGAAGTACACCGAGCTGAAAGCGACCTGGATCAAGCTGTAATCCCAGGGGGCCGCTTTGCGGCCCGATCGCGACACAAGGCCGCTCCTACAGGCGATCGCAAATCCCTGTAGGAGCGGCCTTGTGCCGCGAATGGGCTGCAAAGCAGCCCCAATAATTCAAGAGGTCAAGGATGCGTTGGGGTACCTACTTCGCCGTACTGGCATCGGTGCTCAGTGTCGGCCTGGCGCTCGGCGTGAGCATGCCGCTGGTGTCTCTGCGCCTGGAAGCCTGGGGCTACGGCAGCTTTGCCATCGGCGTGATGGCGGCGATGCCGGCGCTGGGCGTACTGGCCGGTGCCAGCCTGGCCAGCCGCCTGGCCGGTTGGGTCGGCGTGCCCTCGGCCATGCGCCTGTGCCTGTGGGGCGGGGCGCTGTCGATCGGCCTGGTCGCAGTGCTGCCCAGCTACCCATTGTGGCTGCTGTTGCGGCTGATGATCGGCATGTCCCTGACCGTGGTATTCATCCTCGGCGAAAGCTGGATCAACCAGCTGGTGGTCGAGCAATGGCGCGGCCGCCTGGTGGCGCTGTATGGCAGTAGCTATGCCCTGAGCCAACTGGCCGGGCCGCTGGTGCTGGGCTTTCTCGGTTCCGATGACGACTTCGGCTTCTGGGCCGCGACCGGCTTGTTGCTGCTGGCGCCGTTGATTCTGTTTGGGCGTGGTGGTGCACCGAGCACGGAGGCCTGTAGCGTCACCTTCCGCGACTTGTTCAGCTTCTGCCGACGTTTGCCGGTGATTGCCTGGGCCATCGCCCTGTTTGCCTCGTTCGAAGCGATGATCCTCACCTTGCTGCCGGTGTATTGCCTGCAGCAAGGCTTTACCACTGAAATCGCCCTGTTCATGGTCAGTACCGTGGTGGTGGGCGATGCGGTGCTGCAGCTGCCCATTGGTGCGCTGGCCGACCATATGTCGCGACGCACCCTGTTCACCGGCTGCGCGGTGACCTTGCTGGTGTCCAGCCTGGCCATTCCGCTACTGTTGCACACACCGGTGGTCTGGCCGTTGTGGGTGTTGTTCGGGGCCAGTGCCGGCGGCTTGTTCACCTTGTCGCTGGTGCTGATCGGCGAGCGTTACCGCGACGATGAGCTGGTGCGGGCCAATGCCCATGTGGCGCAGCTGTGGGGCATTGGCTGCCTGCTTGGGCCGTTGTTGGCGGGGGCGGGGAGCCAGTGGATCAGTGGGCATGCGTTGTTGTTGCTGATGGCGGCAGGGGCTGCGGGGCTGGTGGTGTTGACCCTGAGGCGTGGGGCTTTCGAGGCTGTTTCTGCTTGAAGATTTTGGGGCCGCTTTGCGGCCCATCGCGACGCAAGGCCGCTCCTACAGGAGGTACGCGATCCCTGTAGGAGCGGCCTTGCGTCGCGATGGGCTGCAAAGCAGCCCCAAAATTGCCGCTACAACATTTTCTCCAAGCCAACCGCCTTGCTGATCCAGGCATTGAACCGCCGCCACACCCCACCCGGTTCAGACGTCAGCATATGCCGCTGGCCATTGTCCTCGGTCGCCCACACCAGCTTGTCGCCCACCAGCTTCACCTGGTAGCTCAACGCCGGCGCCATACCTTGCTGGGTCAGCTCGCGGGTGTACTCAGCCAGCTCCGGGCTGTCCACCAGCACCCCGACCTCGGTGTTCCACAGCACTGAGCGCGGGTCGAAGTTGAACGAGCCGATAAAGGTCTTGCGCCGGTCGAACACGATCGCCTTGGTGTGCAGGCTGGAATCTGAACTGCCACGGAAGCTCAGGCGCCCCGCGCTGGGGTCGCCCGGCTGGCGGCGCAGCTCGTAAAGCTGCACCCCGTGTTCAAGCAAGGCCCGGCGATAGGGCGCGTAGCCGCCGTGCACCGCCGGTACATCGGTGGCTTCCAGCGAGTTGGTCAGCAGTTTCACCGACACGCCAGCGTCGGCACGACCGGTCAGGTACAGCAGCCCCGGCTCACCCGGTACAAAGTAGGCCGATGTCAGCATCAACTCGCTGTGTACATTGGCCAGATCTGGCGCCAGTTGCTGGCTCAGCAGCAGTTGCGGGTCCGGTTCGTCGTCGGCCAGCACCTTGCTCGGGGCATCCCACAGCGCCTGGGCATGGGCCCAGATCAGCTCGTTGCGCCATACATCCAGGTGCGGCTGCGACTGGTAGGACATCAAGCGGTCATACAGGGTTTTGCGCTGGGTCCTGGCCTCAGCCAGCGACACCTCCAGGCGGTGGCGGCTGGCGCGCAGGTCTTTGGCGTCCGGGTCACGCCATAGAAAATCAGTGATTGGCCGGCTCAGGGCGCTGTTCCAGTACTGGTCAAAGCTGTGCCCCAGCTGTTCGGCGACCGGGCCGACGCCCAGCAGGTCGATATCGGTGAAGTTGAGGTTGGGCTCGGCATCGAAGTACTCATCACCCAGGTTGCGCCCGCCGACGATGGCCATGCTGTTGTCCACCAGGAACAGCTTGTTGTGCATGCGCCGGTGCTGGCGCGACAGGTTGAACAGCCGTCCGACAGCGCGCGTAACCCCGGTGCTGCGGCCCAGGTGCAGTGGGTTGAACACGCGGATCTGGATATTCGGGTGGGCATCGAGGGTGCCCATGATGGTGTCCAGGCCGTCGCTGGTGGTGTCGTCGAGCAAGATACGCACGCGCACGCCGCGGTCGGCGGCGCGCAGCACTTCATGCACCAGGGCGCGGGTGCTGAGGCCGTCGTGGACGATGTAGTACTGCAAGTCGATGCTTGCCTGGGCGTTGCGGATCAGTTCGGCGCGGGCGCGGAACGCCTCGTTGCTGTTGGGCAGCAGGCGAAAGCCCGAGCGGCCGCCGTAGGGCGCGGCCTGGCGCAGCACCGAGCGGCCGAAGGCCGAGTCATTGGCGGGCAGCGCCTGGCTGGTTTCGCGGGGCGCACTGACGCTGGCACAGCCGGCAAGGCCGAGCAGCACCAGCACCAGCAGCAGAGGCAAGGCTTGCTGGAGTCTCAAGGGTAGATCGTCCTGTGCAGCAAGGGCTTAAGGGGTTGGACCGTGGCGGGCGGCGCAAAGTTACGCGTCGGCGCTTTCTTCATCCAGTAGACGAAGGGCGGTTTCACCCACCTTGCGCACGGCGGCTTCGATCTGCGGCGTCGGCCGCGCGGCGAAGTTCATGCGCAGGCAGTGGCGGAACTTGCCCGAGGCCGAGAAGATGCTGCCCACGGCAACCTGCACGCCTTGCTCCAGTAAAGCGCGGTTCAGCCGCAGCGTGTCGAAATGTTCGGGTAATTCCACCCACAGCATGAAGCCGCCCTGCGGCCGGCTGACCCGGGTGCCCGCCGGGAAGTAACGGGTTACCCAGTCGCTCATCAGGTCGCGGCCACGCTGGTACTGGCTGCGCATGCGCCGAACGTGGGGCTGATAGTGCCCGCCGGCGATGAAGTCGGCGATGGCCAGCTGCGGCTGGCAGGCCGTGCTGCCGGTGCTGATGTACTTCATGTGCAGCACCCGCTCCAGGTAGCGCCCGGGCGCCACCCAGCCTACCCGCAGGCCGGGGGCGAGGGTCTTGGAGAACGAACTGCAGAGCAGCACGCGGCCATCGTCGTCGAACGACTTGAGGGTGCGCGGGCGCGGGTAGGTGTAGGCCAGGTCGCCGTACACATCGTCTTCCAGAATTGCCACATCGTAGCGCTGGGCCAGGCTCAGCAGGGCCTTCTTGCGCGCCTCGGGCATGATGTAGCCGAGCGGGTTGTTGCAGCTGGGGGTGATCTGGATGAGCTTGATCGGCCACTGCTCCAAGGCCAGCTCCAGTGCTTCCAGGCTGATGCCGGTGACTGGGTCGGTGGGGATTTCCAGCGCCTTCATGCCCAGGCCCTTGAGGGTTTGCATGGCGCCGTGGAAGCTCGGTGAGTCGACCGCGACGATGTCGCCTGGCTCGCACACCGCGCGAATGCTGCACGAAAGCGCCTCATGGCAGCCGGTGGTGATGACCAGGTCGGCCGGGCTCAGGCGGCAGCCGGAGTCGAGCGTCAGCCGTGCCACCTGCTCGCGCAGGGCCAGGTTGCCGTGGATGTTGTCGTAGTACAGGCCAGGCATGTCCTGGCGCCGACTCAACTGGGCGAGGCTGCGCAGCAGTGGCTTGAGGGTAGGGCTGTCGATATCGGGCATGCCACGGCCGAGCTGCACCACATCCGGGCGCGGGGTGCTACGCACCAGCTCCAGCACCTGTTCCCACTGCGAGATATCCACCGGGCGCTGGGCCGGGCGGCTGACGGCGGGCAGGGCAGGCAGGTGGCGGTGATCACTGACGAAGTAGCCGGACTTGGGCCGTGGCGAGACCATGCCGCTGTCTTCGAGCATGCGGTAGGCCTGCTGCACGGTGCTCAGGCTGACCCCGTGCTCCATGCTCAGGGCACGCACCGACGGCAGGCGCTGGCCGGGCCGATAGAGGCCCTGCTCGATGCGGGCGCCGAGTAGTTCGGCGAGGTTCAGGTAGAGGGTCACGGCATACTCCTGCGCTGCCTTGGCACAGCGACCGGTACAGTTTGGCTGAAAATACAGCATTCAGTCGGCCTTCGGCCAATTCTGTATTGGAATAATAAGGCTGTATTGGATCTGTATTGCCGGTACTGCCGACGCGCATGCTTTCCCCACGGTATCAACTGAACGGGAGGGTGCGGTGATGGGTGGCATGAGCGATGTGCGCTTGCAACTGTTGGCCAAGGAACTGGAAGCCGGGCAGCAGACCAAGGTGTTCAACGCGCCGGCGGGGCTGGGGCGTTGGGGGCTGATGCTGCATCGCTGGCATACCCGCAGGGCACTGCTGCAGTTGACTGATGATGAGTTGCGCGATGTTGGGCTGAGCTGGGAGCAGGCGCGGATCGAGGGGCATAAGCCATTCTGGCAGGACTGACACTAGCATCAGTTCTGAAGCTTGCACCATCCCTGCGGGAGCGGGTTTACCCGCGAAGCAGGCAACTCGGTGGATGGCACCGGCTTCGCCGGTGTTCGCGGGTGAACCCCGCTCCCACAGGGGCGGCGCAGTTTCTTAGATCAGCTCTTTCAGGCGATGCCACAACATCCCCAACGCCAGCAGCGGCGAACGCAGGTGCTGGCCCCCAGGGAAGGTGATGTGCGGCACCTTGGCGAACAGGTCGAAACGCCCGCTCTCCTGGCCGCTGATGGCCTCGCCCAGCAAGCGCGCCGCCAGGTGGGTGGCGTTGAGCCCATGGCCCGAATAGGCCTGGGCGTAATATACGTTCGGCTGGCTGGCCAGGCGCCCGACTTGCGGCAGGCGGTTGGCACCAATGCCGATCATGCCGCCCCACTGGTAGTCGATGCGCACATCGGCCAGCTCCGGGAACACCTTGAGCATCTTCGGCCGCATGTAGGCGGCGATGTCTTTCGGGTCGCGGCCCGAGTAATGGCAGGCGCCGCCGAACAGCAGGCGGTTGTCGGCGGACAGCCGGTAATAATCCAGCGCCACACGCTGGTCGCACACCGCCATGTTCTGCGGCAGCAACCTGCGGGCGCGTTCCTCACCCAGCGGCTCGGTGGCGATGATGTAGCTGCCGGCCGGCAGCACCTTGCCGCCCAGTTCGCGGTTGAGGTTGTTGTGGTAGGCGTTGCAGCACAGTACCAGGGTGTTGGCGCGCACCCGGCCCTGGGCAGTGTGCACCTGAACCTCAGGGCCATAATCGATACGGGTGACCTCGGACTGCTCGAACAGCTTCACGCCCAGGCGGGCTGCCACTGTGGCTTCGCCCAGGGCCAGGTTGAGCGGGTGCAGGTGCCCCGAGCCCATGTCGACAAGCCCGCCGACATAGCAGTCGGCACCGACCACGCTGTGGATATCGTCCTTGCCGACCAGGCGCAGCTCGTGGGCGTATCCCAGGCTGCGCAACTCTTCGGCGTCCTCGGCAAAGCCCAGTAGCTCGGCGGGTTTGTTGGCCAGGTCGCAGTAGCCCCAGGTCAGGTCGCAGGCGATGGCATGCTTCTCGACCCGTTCGCGCACGATCTGCACGGCCTCCAGGCCCATCAGCTTCATGCTGCGCACGCCGTCCTCGCCGATGACCGGCAGGAACTGCTCCAGGCCATGGCCGACCCCGCGAATCAGCTGCCCGCCATTGCGCCCGCTGGCGCCCCAACCGAGCTTGCGTGCCTCCAGCAGAATCACCGAGAAGCCGCGTTCGGCCAGTTCCATGGCCGTGTTCAGGCCCGTATAGCCACCGCCGACGATGCACACGTCGGCGCTGTGTTCACCTTGCAGGAAGGAGTGATCGGGGTGTGGCGCGCTGCTGGCGGCGTAATAGGAGGCGGCGTGCTGCGCGCTGTGGATCATTGTGCAGGTCCCGAGGTTATCGACAAAGCATGGAGGATAAGCTCGGGACCAAGAGGGGGCAACCAAGTGGCTAGTCAGGTTTGTCTTGTTATCCCAATCGCCAACGGTAGAGATTGAGTTGGGTCGGGCGCATCCATGGTGCCGGCGCCGCGAATGTCGTAAAGCTGATGAGCTGTAGCTACCGCAGCAAGAATCCCGTTGTCGGTTTGTGTGGGCAGCTTGTTTTTGCTCATCCGTAACAGAGTGCTGGTTGCCTTCAACGACGCAGCCGCCGGGAGTGCTCTGTTCCCGGCTTGAGCGCTTGCCTGCGTAAACTCAACAAGAGAGTTTACGACCCTTGTATTGCCATTGTGCATTTCCAGAACTTGCTCCCCATTCATTGGGGTTACGCGATATGACCTTGTCTGATTGCCGTTGGACATCAGTGGCGCATGTGGATCGTACTGCGGCGGTGGCTCGCCCCAACCAAAGTACGTTGGTGGGGCTCGACCGTCACCTGTGACGACTGCCCCGGGGGCGGCTGGTGAATAGGGAGGCAGCGTAGGCTGTGCCGGGGACTGGTTACGGTTACCCCGGAAGGTTGAATGAATAAGGCTTTGCGGACCTTTCCAGAGGTTACGCAACTTGACTCGCCCCGACGGATCCGAGTAATTGACTGGGTCGTTCGAGCAGTAAGCATGAGTATTGACCCCGCCGCTGAGGAACGGGCTTTGTGAGTCGGGGCTATGGAAACGCATCAATTCAGGACTGTAGCTGCGATGACCCGCACCGAGCGGGTAGCAACCACTGACAAGATCCAGCCGCTCCCCGACGAATCCAATGCTTACTGAGATTGCAGTGGGTATATGGCCAAAAGGAGTAAATGCAAAGGAATGGTGGGTTTTACGAGATCCGATCATTACGGGCGTTTGTCTTTGATCTGGAGCGACCAAGGCAACACCCGCGGCTTTACTTTCGGCGAGAGGGAGGTCCAGTGCCTGAACGATGCGAAGCGTATCGTGGGTGCCTTTCAGCACTGCAAGCTTCTTTCGGCTGTAAAAGAGTAGAATGTGGTTCTTCATCCGCTAGGCTCGATTAGCTGGAATGGGTCGCTGTCTCGTCAGTGTGTGTAGTAAGTAGGCTCACCCACAACTGTCAGAGCTGCCAGGTCCGCTACTTTTACCGAGCACAAGCGTTACCCGGATAAAACAGCCATCTCCGCCATGTCCTGCAACCGCCACAAAATCCACTTCCTGCGCGAACTCATCCCCTCCTTCGAGTGCGTATCCGGCTGCCACGACTGCTGCGGCCCGGTCACCACCTCGGCGGAAGAAATGGCCCGCCTGCCGCGCAAGTCCCAGGCCGAGCAGGACGCCGCGCTGGAGCGCCTGGACTGCGTGCACCTGGGCCCCAACGGCTGCACGGTGTACGAAGAGCGGCCGATGATCTGCCGCCTGTTCGGCACCACCCCACGGCTGGCCTGCCCGCGCGGCCGTGGCCCTGAACCGCTGATCGACCCTGCTGCCGAGCAGCTCGTCCACCAGTTCATTGCCACCACCCGCCAGGTGCTGGTCTAGCCTCAGTCCGGGATCGGCAGGCAGAGGCTCTCCTTCACCTCTTCCATCACGATGTAGCTCTTCGACTCCCGCACATGCGGCAGCTTCAGCAGGATGTCGCCAAGCAGCTTGCGGTACGAGGCCATTTCCGAAATACGCGCTTTCACCAGGTAGTCGAAGTCACCGGAAACCAGGTGGCACTCCAGCACGTGCGGCAGCTTCAGCACCGCGCGGCGGAACTCCTCGAACGTATCGCCCGACTTGTAGTCCAGGCTGATTTCCACGAACACCAGCAGGCTGCCCTTGAGGTGCTGCGGGTTCAGGCGGGCGTTGTAGCCCATGATGATGCCCTCGCGCTCCAGGCGGCGAACCCGCTCGGTGCATGGGGTGGTGGAAAGCCCAACTTTCTCGCCCAGTTCGGTGAAGGAAATACGCCCGTCATTCTGCAGGATGCGCAGGATGTTACGGTCGATCTTGTCCAGTTCACGCTTGCTCTGGTGCTGGGTTCTCATAGG
Source organism: Pseudomonas sp. NPDC089392 (assembly GCF_044749595.1). NCBI lineage: Bacteria > Pseudomonadati > Pseudomonadota > Gammaproteobacteria > Pseudomonadales > Pseudomonadaceae > Pseudomonas > Pseudomonas sp. NPDC089392. The sequence continues at coordinate 409,305 of NZ_JBIVIF010000001.1, read as the reverse complement.
GGATGCCCCTCCGTGAAAGGCGATTTTGCCGAGAATTCTCGCCAATAATAGGCTTTTATATAGTGAATTGCACTGGTCTCAAATTCCTATACTGCGCCCATTCATGCCATTTCAATAAAAGTCTGCGGCGTGCCGCGTGTGAGGGATATAACGATGCGAGTTCTGGTACTTGGTAGCGGCGTAATCGGAACCGCCAGTGCCTACTACCTGGCCCGGCAAGGTTTCGAAGTCACGGTGGTCGACCGCCAGCCAGCGGTGGCCATGGAAACCAGTTTTGCCAACGCCGGCCAGATCTCGCCCGGCTATGCCTCGCCCTGGGCCGCCCCCGGTGTGCCGCTGAAGGCCGTGAAATGGCTGCTGGAGCGCCACGCCCCACTCGCCATCAAACTCACCGGCGACGTCGACCAGTACCTGTGGATGGCACAGATGCTGCGCAACTGCACCGCCAGCCGTTATGCGGTGAACAAGGAGCGCATGGTGCGCCTGTCCGAGTACAGCCGTGACTGCCTGGACGAACTGCGCGCCGAAACCGGCATCAACTACGAAAACCGCAGCCTGGGTACTACTCAGCTGTTCCGCACCCAGGCCCAGGTAGACGCTGCAGCCAAGGACATTGCCGTGCTCGAACAGTCCGGCGTGCCTTACGAGCTGCTCGACCGCGACGGCATTGCCCGCGTCGAACCGGCCCTGGCGGGCGTCAAAGACATCCTGGCCGGCGCCCTGCGCCTGCCTAACGACCAGACTGGTGACTGCCAGCTGTTCACCACCAAGCTGGCCGAAATGGCGCTGAAGCTGGGCGTGGAATTCCGCTTCGGCCAAGACATCCAGCGCTTGGACTTCGCTGGCGACCGCATCAATGGCGTGTGGATCGACGGCAAGCTGGAAACCGCTGACCGCTACGTGCTGGCGCTGGGCAGCTACTCGCCGCAGATGCTCAAGCCGCTGGGCATCAAGGCCCCGGTGTACCCGCTGAAAGGCTATTCGCTGACCGTGCCGATCACCAACGGCGACATGGCCCCGACTTCGACCATTCTCGACGAGACCTACAAAGTCGCGATTACCCGTTTCGACAACCGCATCCGTGTTGGCGGCATGGCTGAAATCGCCGGCTTTGACCTGTCGCTGAACCCACGTCGGCGCGAAACGCTGGAGATGATCGTCAACGACCTTTATCCTCAGGGCGGCGACCTGAGCCAGGCCAGCTTCTGGACCGGCCTGCGCCCAGCGACCCCGGACGGTACGCCGATCGTCGGTGCCACAGCGTTCCGCAACCTGTTCCTGAACACTGGTCACGGTACTTTGGGCTGGACCATGGCGTGCGGCTCCGGTCGCCTGCTGGCCGACCTGATTGCGCGCAAGAAGCCGCAGATCAGTGCCGAAGGCTTGGATATTTCCCGTTATGGCAACAGCCCGGAAGTGGCCAAGCACGGGCAGACTGCGCCGGTTCACCAGCAGTAAGTTCGCCTGCACCGGCCTCTTCGCGGGTGAACCCGCTCCCACAGGGACCGCACAAACCTTGGCATTGTGCGGTCCCTGTAGGAGCGGGTTCACCCGCGAAGAACCCAACACTGTTTTCAACCTGTGAGCCAGCATCACCACAGGGAGTGCATGTTCCCGGACATTGTGCGGTCCCTTGTGGGAGCGGCTTTAGCCGCGAAGAACCCAACACTGTTTTCAACCTGTGAACCACCATAAGGCAGCCGCCATGCGTCCCGCCCGCGCCCTGATCGACCTCCAGGCCCTGCGCCACAACTACCGTCTGGCCCGTGAACTGACCGGTGCCAAAGCCCTCGCCGTGATCAAGGCCGACGCCTACGGCCACGGCGCCGTGCGCTGTGCCCTGGCCCTGGAAAACGAAGCCGACGGCTTTGCCGTGGCCTGCATCGAAGAGGCGCTGGAACTGCGCGCCGCCGGTATCAAGGCCCCGGTGCTGCTGCTGGAAGGCTTCTTCGAGGCCAGCGAGCTGGCGCTGATCGCCGAGCATGACTTGTGGTGCGTGGTGCACTCGCTGTGGCAGCTGGAAGCCATCGAGAAAACCCGGGTACACAAGCCGCTTACCATCTGGCTCAAGCTCGACAGCGGCATGCACCGCGTCGGCCTGCACCCCAAGGATTACCACGACGCCTACCAGCGCCTGCTGGCCAGTGGCAAGGTTTCGCGCATCGTGCTGATGAGCCACTTCGCCCGCGCCGACGAGCTGGACGCCGATGCCACCGCACAGCAGATCGCCGTGTTCGAAGCCGCCCGCCAGGGCCTGGCCGCCGAATGCAGCCTGCGCAACTCGCCAGGCGTACTGGGCTGGCCGCAAGCGCCCAGCGACTGGGTACGCCCGGGCTTGATGCTTTATGGCGCCACGCCGTTCGAAGTGGCCCAGGCCGAAGCCGAACGCCTGCAACCAGTGATGACCCTGCAATCGCGGGTGATCAGCGTGCGCGAGCTGCCCGCCGGCGAGCCAGTAGGCTACGGCGCCAAGTTCGTCAGCCCGCGGCCAACTCGCGTTGGCGTGGTAGCCATGGGCTATGCCGATGGCTACCCGCGCCAGGCGCCCAACGGTACCCCGGTGCTGGTCGCCGGCAAGCGCGCCCAGCTGATCGGCCGGGTGTCGATGGATATGCTGTGCATCGACCTCACCGACGTGCCAGAAGCTAACGTCGGCAGCCCGGTCGAACTGTGGGGCAAGCAGGTGCGGGCCAGCGAAGTGGCCGCACATGCGGGCACCATTCCGTACCAGATCTTCTGCAACCTCAAGCGGGTACCGCGGGACTACGTCGGCGAATGACACGCTGAAGCGGACAGGTTGAGGGGCGGTGTGTTGTAAATACTGAACGGCATTGCCATGATATCGTTCACATCCACCCCCCTTTCCACCGTTTCAGGAGGCTCCCGCTTTGGACGTCGGCGAACGACTGCAAGCCATCCGCAAGCTCAAGGGCCTGTCCCAGCGCGAACTCGCCAAGCGAGCCGGGGTGACCAACAGCACCATCTCGATGATCGAGAAGAACAGCGTAAGCCCCTCCATCAGCTCGTTGCGCAAGGTGCTGAGCGGCATTCCCATGTCCATGGTCGAATTCTTTTCGGTCGAGCTGGAAACTGAAAGCCCGGCGCAGATCGTCTACAAGGCCCATGAACTGATCGATATCTCGGACGGTGCGGTGACCATGAAGCTGGTCGGCAAGTCGCACCCCAACCGCGCCATCGCCTTTCTCACCGAGGTGTACCCGCCGGGTGCCGACACCGGTGCCGAAATGCTCACCCACGACGGTGAAGAAACCGGCATCCTGCTGGAAGGCCGGCTGGAGCTGGTGGTCGGCAACGAGATCTTCATCCTTGAAGAAGGCGACAGCTACTACTTCGAAAGCACCCGCCCGCACCGCTTTCGCAATCCGTTCGACCAGCCTGCGCGGCTGATCAGCGCGGCGACGCCTTCAAACTTTTGATCCAGCGCAGTGCATTGATTCGGCAATACCCCTTTCCTGTGTAGGGTCGTTTCACGGCCTCTGGGTTCCCGCTATACTTTTCAACGCTCGCCGATCCGTGGCCGCGAGCGTGATTAGCCACCATGAGGGTGTTCGCGTGAACCAAATCAAGAAGATGCTGGCCGTACCAGCAGCCGTATTCGCCCTCTGGGCAATGAGCGCAACCGCTGCGACCAATGACGACATTGCCAAACGCCTGGAGCCGGTTGGCCAGGTGTGTGTCCAGGGCCAGGAGTGCAAAGGCATGGAAGTGGCTGCTGCAGCGGGGGGCGGGGGCGCAAAAACGCCGGATGAGATTATCGCCAAGCACTGCAATGCCTGCCATGGCAGCGGCCTGCTCGGCGCGCCGAAAATTGGCGACACCGCGGCGTGGAAAGAGCGTGCCGATCACCAGGGCGGCCTCGACGGCATCTTGGCCAAGGCCATTACTGGTCTCAATGCCATGCCGCCGAAAGGCACCTGCGCAGATTGCTCGGATGACGACCTGAAAGGGGCGATCAAGAAAATGTCCGGGCTGTGAGATACCGCTGAATTGCATGAGGCCCGCCTTTGATGGCGGGCTTTGTTTTTGTGGGGCCTGTGCCGGCCTCTTCGCGGCTAAAGCCGCTCCTACAACGATCCAGGCACCACAACTGATTGTTGTAGGAGCGGGTTTAGCCGCGAAGAGGCCGGCCCAGGCAACCAACCCGCTTGACCCCATGTCCAACCCCTGAACCCATGGATGTCTCAGGAGGCCCCGATGCACCTCTGCTCCATCGACCAGGCTGTCGAGCAAGTCCTGGCGCGCCTGCCAGCCCACATTCACATGGGCCTGCCGCTTGGCCTGGGCAAGCCCAACGCCTTCGTCAACGCGCTTTACGCCCGCATCCGCGAGCTACCGGAGCGGCAGCTGACCATCTACACGGCGCTGTCCCTCGGCCGCCCGCCACTGGGCGATGGTTTGCAGCGGCGCTTTCTCGAACCCTTCGTCGAGCGCGTCTTCGCCGACTACGAAGAACTCAGCTACCTCGCCGACCTGCGCAACGACACGTTGCCACCCAACATTCGCGTCGAGCAGTTTTTCATGCAGCCGGGCAGCCTGCTGCACAGCGAATCGGCCCAGCAGGATTACGTCAGCAGCAACTACAGCCACGCCGCACGCGATATCAACGCCAAGGGCCTGAATCTGGTCGCCCAGCTGGTGGCGGCCACCCCCGAGAAACCGGTGCACCTCAGCCTGGCCTGCAACCCCGACATCACCCTCGACCTGTTGCCGATGATCGCCAAGCGCCGCGCCGCTGGCGAAACGATCCTCATGCTCGGCCAGGTGCATGCCGAGCTGCCCTACATGCCGGGCGATGCCGAGCTGCCTATCGATGCCTTCGACCTGTTGCTCGATGAAGCCGAGCAGCGGCGGCTGTTCTCCACACCGAACATGCCGGTCGGCATCCAGGACCATTGCATCGGCCTGCACGCCAGCACCCTGGTGCGCGACGGCGGTACGCTGCAGATCGGAATTGGTGCCATGGGCGATGCAGTTGCCGCGGCATTGCTGGCGCGCCAGGGCGACAACGCCGGCTACCGTGCGGTACTCGATGCGCTGGATGTCGGCCCTTGGCAGGCGCTGATCGAGCGGGAAGGGGGGCTGGATACCTTCGCCCAGGGCCTGTACGGCTGCAGTGAGATGTTCGTCAATGGCCTGCTGGTGCTGGCCGAAGCCGGCCTGCTAAGACGTCCGGTGGATGAGCACGGCACGCTACTGCATGGCGGCTTCTTCCTTGGCCCGCAGGCTTTCTACCAGCGTCTGCGTGACATGCCCCTGGAACAGCGTGCGCAGTTCGTCATGACCCGTATCAGCTTCATCAACGAGCTGTACGGGCAGGAGGAACTCAAACGCCGCCAGCGCCGCGATGCACGCTTCATCAACACTGCGTTCGGCATGACCCTGCTTGGCGCCGGGGTGGCCGATCAGCTGGAAGACGGTCGGGTGCTCAGTGGCGTGGGCGGGCAGTACAACTTCGTCGCCCAGGCCCATGCGCTGGAAGGCGGGCGCTCGATCCTGCTGTTGCGCAGCTGGCGCGAGGCGGGCGGGGAGGTGACGTCAAACCTGTTCTGGAACTATGGCCACTGCACCATCCCCCGGCACCTGCGCGATATTGTGGTGACCGAGTACGGCATTGCCGACCTGCGTGGGCAGACTGACAGCGAGGTAATTGCACGGTTGCTGGCAGTGTGTGATTCGCGGTTTCAGCAGGGGCTGATCGAGCAGGCCAAGCGCGCTGGCAAGCTGGCGGGTGATTTTCAGCTGGATGCGCGCTTTACCGACAACACGCCGCAGCGGCTGGAAGCCTTGAAGGCGAGGCATGCGCGGTTGTTCCCGGAGTACCCGCTGGGCACGGACTTTACCGCTGACGAGCAGGACTTGCTGCGGGCGCTGAACTGGTTGAAAAGCAAGTTCAAGCTGAGCGAGGTGCTGGAGCTGGGCAAGGCAGCGCTGGATGCGCCGGGGCCGGAGGGGTATGAGCGGCATCTGGTGCGGATGGGGCTGGACCAGCCGCAGGGGCTGAAGGAGGAGCTGTACCAGCGGTTGTTGCTGGCGGGGCTTGCGGCAACCCAATAAACCCCAGGGCGCATTGGCCCGATGTAGGAGCGGGTTTACCCGCGAATGCGATATTGAATCTGCCATCGCATTCGCGGGTAAACCCGCTCCTACACTGCCCGCGGTGAGGCCTTACTCGATGAAGCTGACCACACCACCTTCCAGCGACTTCACCCGGGCCAGCGACTCAACGCGGTAGCCCTGGCTGTCCAGCTCGGCACGGCCGCCCTGGAACGACTTCTCGATAACGATGCCAAGGCCAGCCACGGTGGCACCGGCCTGCTTGATGATCGAGATCAGCGCCTGCGAGGCCTTGCCGTTGGCCAGGAAGTCGTCGATCACCAGCACGCGGTCGCTGCTGTTGAGGTGGCGCGGCGAGATGGCCACGGTGTTCTCGGTCTGCTTGGTGAAGGAATACACCGTGGCAGTCAGCAGGTTTTCGGTCAGGGTCAGCGACTGGTGCTTGCGGGCGAAGATCACCGGCACACCCAGTTTCAGGCCAGTCATCACCGCCGGGGCAATGCCCGAGGCTTCGATGGTGACGATCTTGGTCACGCCGGCATCGGCGAACAGGCGGGCGAACTCGTCACCGATCAACTGCATCAGCGCCGGATCGATCTGGTGGTTGAGAAACGCGTCGACTTTGAGAACCTGGTCGGAAAGCACGATGCCTTCTTCGCGAATCTTCTGATGCAGTGCTTCCACTGTGGTATTCCTCGATGTAACAAAGGTGGCCGCTGAAAGCGGCAGAGTTTAAGAATAATGGTTGATCAGCGTTTGAGCATTGCCCGGATATCGGCCAGGGCGTTGTTGCCGCGTGCGGCCTTAACCTCGACCGGCGCATCGTCCAGGCCCTCCCAGGCCAGGTCGTCCGGTGGCAGTTCGTCGAGGAACCGGCTGGGCGTGCAGTCGATGATTTCACCGTACTGCTTGCGCTTGGCGGCGAAGGTGAAGGCCAGGGTCTGGCGCGCGCGGGTGATGCCCACGTAAGCCAGGCGGCGTTCCTCTTCGATGGTGTCGGCCTCGATGCTGGAGCGGTGCGGGAGGATTTCCTCTTCCATGCCCATGATGAACACGTAGGGGAACTCCAGGCCCTTGGAGGCGTGCAGGGTCATCATCTGCACACCTTCGGCGTTCTCTTCTTCTTCCTGCTGGCGCTCGAGCATGTCGCGCAGTACCAGCTTGCCGATGGCGTCCTCGATGGTCATGTCACCCTCTTCGTCTTTCTCGAGGGTGTTCTTCAGCGCTTCGACCAGGAACCAGACGTTGCTGATGCGGAACTCCGCAGCCTTGTCGCTGGCGGTCTGCTGGCGGATCCAGTTCTCGTAGTCGATGTCGCGGATCATCTCGTGCAGCGCGGCAATCGGGTCTTCCAGGGCAACCTTGTGGCGTACCCCGTCCAGCCAGTGTTTGAAGCGCTGCAAACGCTCGGTGTAGCGCGCGTCCAGGTGCTCACCCAGGCCCAGCTCCTCGCTGGCGGCGTACATCGAAATGCCGCGCTCGGTGGAATAGTTGCCGAGCTTTTCCAGGGTGGTGGAGCCGATTTCGCGGCGCGGTACGTTGATCACCCGCAGGTAGGCGTTGTCATCGTCCGGGTTCACCAGCAGGCGCAGGTAGGCCATCAGGTCCTTGACCTCCTGGCGGCCGAAGAAGCTGTTGCCGCCCGACAGGCGATACGGCACCTGGTGGTGCTGCAGCTTCAGCTCGATCAGCTTGGCCTGGTAGTTGCCACGGTAAAGGATGGCGAAGTCGCTGTACGGGCGGTTGGTGCGCAGGTGCAAGGTGAGGATTTCCATGGCCACGCGTTCGGCCTCGGCTTCCTCGTTCTTGCAGCGGATTACGCGGATCTCGTCGCCCACGCCCATCTCGCTCCACAACTGCTTTTCGAACGCGTGCGGGTTGTTGGCGATCAGCACGTTGGCGCAGCGCAGGATGCGGCTGGTGGAGCGGTAGTTCTGCTCCAGCATGACGATCTTCAAGGAGGGGTAGTCCTCCTTGAGCAGCATCAGGTTCTCGGGGCGGGCACCGCGCCAGGCGTAGATCGACTGGTCGTCGTCGCCCACCACGGTGAACTGGTTGCGCATGCCGATCAGCATCTTCACCAGCAGGTACTGGCTGGCGTTGGTGTCCTGGTATTCGTCCACCAGCAGGTAGCGCACACGGTTCTGCCAGCGTTCCAGCACCTCGGGGTGCTCCTGGAACAGCTTGACCGGCTGCAGGATCAGGTCGTCGAAGTCCACCGCGTTGAACGCCTTGAGCGTACGCTGGTAGTGGGTGTAGACGATGGCGGCGGTCTGCTCGCGCGGGTTGCGCGCCTTTTCCAGGGCCTCGGGTGGCAGGATCAGGTCGTTCTTCCAGGCACCGATCATGTTCTTGATCTCGTCGATGCCGTCGTCGCCGGAGTATTCCTTCTGCATGATGTCCGACAGCAACGCCTTGATGTCGGACTCGTCGAAGATCGAGAAGCCCGGCTTGTAGCCCAGGCGCTCGTGCTCCTTGCGGATGATGTTCAGGCCCAGGTTGTGGAAGGTACACACCGTCAGGCCACGGCCTTCCCCCGGGCGCAGCAAGGTGCCGACCCGCTCCTTCATCTCGCGTGCGGCCTTGTTGGTGAAGGTCATCGCCACGATGTACTGGGCACGGATGCCGCAGTTCTGGATGAGGTGGGCAATCTTGCGCGTAATTACGCTGGTCTTGCCCGAACCTGCACCGGCGAGCACCAAAAGAGGGCCGCCGACGTAGTCACGAGCTTCCTGCTGCCGGGGATTGAGTCGGGACATGCTAGAAACCGGGGGTCGCCAGAAAATAGCCGCGCATTCTAACAGGCATAGGGCGGTTGTGGCGCGACCGTCTGACGTCTGAGTCAGACTTTTATGCGCATCAATCATTAGTCAGACTAATGCTAGGTACTGCGAAAATCGTATTTGCTGCTGAGACCGGTTTCGCGCAGGATGCACGACAAAATGCGTCGGGACGCTCCACCCTTTACGGCATGTATAAAAGTGAAAATCATTTTCATTAATGCAGTAGCATACCCGACCTCTCCCGTTGCACCGTGAAGCCTTAAGGAGCCCGCTTGTCCACGCCTGTCGAACCTTTGCGTTTGCTGCTGTTGGCTGATGAGCCGGAATGGACCGTGTTGCTGCGCGACTGTGTGCGCGCACTGGACGGCAGCGCAGTGCTGGTGACCGCACCGAATTGGGAGGCGGTCGACAGCCTGTTCAACCAGGACCGCCAAGCGGTCGTGCTGGCGACCCCGGCCCTGCAGCCGGCGCCCGGGCGCTGCGAGCTGCCGACCATCCTGCTGCTCGACCACGAGCCCCAGGCCGCGCCCAGTGCCGTCAGCGACTGGCTGGTGCATGACCGGCTCGATGCCGACACCTTGCGCCGCTCGCTGCGCCATGTGCGCGAGCGCGGCGTGCTGGTGGCCACCTTGCAACGCCTGGCCGAGCAGGACCCATTGACCGGTATCGCCAACCGCCAGGGCTTCCAGGCTTTACTGACCGCGCGTCTGGCCGAGAACGATGGCCGTGGCATTGCCCTTGGCCACCTGGACCTGGATAACTTCCGCCACGTCAACGATGCCCTCGGCCACCAGAGCGGCGACCGCCTGATCCTGCAGGTGGTGGCGCGCCTGAAGGATCAGCTGGAGGCTGGCGACCAGCTGGCGCGCCTGGGCAGCGACGAGTTCGCCTTGCTGATCGACACCCGCCGCGACGCCAACCGTGCCGAATGGATTGCCGAGCGCATCGTCGAGGCCCTGGCCGAACCTTACTGGATCGACGGCGAAAGCCTGCTGCTGGGTTGCAGTTTGGGCCTGGCCCATGCCCGCGCCCAAGGTGGCGCCGACCCGCTGATGTGGCATGCGCACATTGCCATGCGCCAGGCCAAGGGCAGCCAGGGTTGCACCTTCCATGTCTTCAACGAACGTATCAACCGCAATGCCCGCAGCCTTGCCGACCTGGAAAGCGAACTGCGCCGCGCCCTGCGCCGCGACGAGCTGGAGCTGCACTACCAGCCACGGCTGAACCTGGCCGACGGGCGCATCGTCGGCCTGGAGGCGCTGGTGCGCTGGCGCCACGCCGAGCGCGGCCTGTTGCCACCGAGCGAGTTCGTGCCCTTGGCCGAGCAGAGCGGCCTGATCGTGCCGTTGGGCTACTGGGTCATTTCCCGTGCCCTGCGCGACATGCAGGCACTGTGCGAACGCGGGCTTGAGCCGCTGCACATGGCGGTCAACCTCAGCTTCCGCCAGTTCCAGGACAGCCAGTTGCTGGCCACCTTGAGCCGGCTGATCCTTGAGCACGGCGTGGATGCCCGATGGCTGGAGTTCGAACTGACCGAAACGGCGGTGATGCGCCGCAACGAGCTGGTGCGCCAGACCATGGACGCGCTGGGCCGCCTGGGCGTGCGTTTCTCGCTCGATGATTTCGGTACTGGATTCTCATCGTTCGTGCACCTCAACAGCCTGCCGATCACCTTGCTCAAGGTGGACCGCAGCTTTGTTGCCGAAATGGAAATGCGCGAGGAAAATCGCAAGCTGGTGCACGCCATGATCAACCTGGCGCACAACCTCAACCTCGAAGTGGTGGCCGAGGGGGTGGAAAGTGAAGAGCAGCTGGCCTTGCTGCGCGGGTTTGGTTGTGACCAGGTGCAAGGGTTCCTGGTCAGCAAGCCGCTGCCGGTGGGGGAGTTGATGGAGTTCTTGCTGCAGGCGCCTGACCGTCAGTTGGAGGCTGCCCTCTAGGGCCCTTTCGCGGGTAAACCCGCTCCCACAGGTACCGCGCAAAACCTCAGCCCTGAGCCGTACCTGTGGGAGCGGGTTCACCCGCGAAGAGGCCCTCAAGTCAAACTGAAGCCGTTGCCGCCCCACCAGCCCCAGACTTTCCGAGAAGCCGCTTCATCCGCCATTCAAAGCCAAAGGTCAGCGCCACCGCCGCACACGCCAGCCCCAGCGCCAACCCCCACCAGATCCCGACCGCCCCACCGCCCAGGTTGAACGCGAACAGCCAGGCACTCGGTGCCCCCACCAGCCAATAGCAGCACAGCCCGATCAGGAAGGTGGTCTTGGCATCCTTCAGCCCACGAATAGAGCCCATTGCAATGGTCTGCATGCCATCGAACAGCTCAAACCAGGCCGCCACCATCAGCAATTGCACCGCCAGTTGGTAGATGGCTGCAAAGCCTGGGTCATCACGGTCGATAAACAGACTCACCAGCGCATCCGGCAACAGCAGGAACAACGCAGCGAAGGCAAACATGATCGTCGCCCCGAAGCCGATACCCACCCGCCCGGCGCTGCGCGCCGCCAGCAGGTTGCCAGCCCCGTAGTAGAGCCCCACACGCATGGTCACCGCATACGACAGGCCAGTTGGCACCATGAACGCCGTGGACACGATCTGCAGGGCGATCTGGTGCGCCGCCAGTTCGGTACTGCCCAGCACGCCCATGCACAGCGCGGCGAAAGCGAACAGGCCGACCTCCACCATGTAGGTACCGCCAATCGGCAGGCCCAGCCGCCACAGCTCACGAAGGGCCGGCAGCGACGGGCGCGACAGGCCCTTGCGCAGCGGGTAGGCGGCGTACGCAGAGTGCCAGCGGATGTACAGCGCCAGGGCAATGGCCATGCCCATCGACACCACTGCCGTGACCAGGCCGATGCCCATCAGGCCCAGTTTGGGCAGGCCGAACATGCCCTCGATCAGCGCTACGTTGAACAGGTAGTTGAGCACCGTGCCGACCAGGCTGATGACCATCACCGGGGTCGAGCGGCCCAACGCGCTGGTGAAGCCGCGCAGGGCCATGAAGGTCAGGTAGCCGGGCAGGGCCAGCGGCAGCAGGGTGAGGAATTCGGCGGCCGAGGCCACGTTCTCGGGCTTTTGCCCGAACAGCAGCAGTACCGGCTCAAGGTTCCACAGCACCAGCGCGGCGAACAGCGACAGGCCCCAGGCCAGCCACAGGCCGCTTTGTGCCAGGCGCGTGGCGCCTTCGATGTCGTTGGCACCCTTGCGGATCGCCACCAGGGTGCCGACCGCAGCGATCACGCCCAGGCAGAAAATCGACACGAACGAATAGCTCGCCGCGCCCAGGCCACCACCGGCCAGGGCCTGCGGGCTGATGCGGGCCATCATCAGGGTGTCGGTCAGCACCATCAGCATGTGCGCCAACTGCGAGGCGATCAGCGGCCCGGCCAGGCGCAGCAAAGCCTTGAGTTCTGTGGTGGGCGCGACGTGCATGGGCGGTCCTTTTTCCTGAGGTGATGAACGAAGGGCGATTCTGAGGCTTCGGTCAGCTTTGCACAAAAGGATAAAAGCGATAGTTGGCATGAGTTGAACTCATGCATATATGCTTCTTGGTGATTCGCCTCTCACGCCCATATTGCAGGTGCCTCATGCCACGCCAGCTACCCCCGCTGTATGCCCTGCGCGCATTTGAAGCTGCCGCCCGGCTCAGTTCTTTCACCCGTGCCGGCGAAGAGCTGTCGATCACTCAAAGCGCCGTCAGCCGGCATATCCGCACCCTGGAGGAGCATTTCGCCTGCCGCCTGTTCGTGCGCAGCGGGCGCAGCCTGCAGCTGACCGAAGCCGGGCGGGTGTTGTTGCCGGGGGTGCGTGAGGGCTTCGCCGCGTTCGAGCGCGCCTGCGAAACCTTGTGCGGCGAAGATGACATCTTGCGCATGAAGGCGCCTTCGACCCTGACCATGCGCTGGTTGCTGGCATGCCTGAGCCGCTTTCGCCACCTGCAGCCGGGCAACGAGGTGCAACTGACCAGCGCCTGGATGGACGTCGACCATGTGGACTTCAACCAGGAACCGTTCGATTGCGCGGTGTTGCTTGGCGACGGGGTGTTTCCGGCCGACTGGGAGGTGCGCAAGCTGTTCCCGGAGCTGTTGATCCCGGTGGGTGCGCCGGACCTGCTCGACGAAGAACCCTGGGACGTGTGCCGGCTGGCTGGCATCGAGTTGCTGCACCCCACGGTGGACAAGCGCGACTGGCGCGAATGGCTGGAGCGTATGGGCCTTGGCGACAAGGTATCGCTCAAGGGCGGGCAGGTGTTCGATACCCTGGAGCTGGGCATGATTGCCGCGGCACGTGGCTACGGGATTTCCATGGGCGACTTGCTGATGGTGGCCGAGGATGTGGCGCAAAAGCGTTTGAGCCTGCCATGGCCGACGGCGGTGCCCAGCGGCATGGATTACTACCTGGTGTGGCCGCGCACCCGGCGCGGGGGCGAGCGGATGCGGCGGTTGAGTGCATTTCTTGAGCAGGAGGTGGCGGCGATGGATTTGCCCGATGTGGAAATCCTGCCGCCCCTTTGATCGCCTGTACGGGCCCTTTCGCGGGTAAACCCGCTCCCACAGGACTGCGCAGGCAGCAGACCCGTGCGATCCCTGTGGGAGCGGGTTTACCCGCGAAGAGGTCGGTACAGTTTTACATCGAGCCCAGGTTCAACGCCTGCGCACAAGCCTGTAGCGAGCGGCGCTCGCTCTGCGCGTACAGCGCCAGCTCATCCTGCACCTGCAACCCCAATGCCGCTTCAAAGGCATCGCGGTTGGCATTGCTGCCGTACTCAGCCTGCGCATCGTCACCCAGGTTGGACTGGAAAATCCCCGCCGCACTCACCGGCAGGAAGTCCTCGTACACCAGCGCCTCGAAGTGCACATGGCCAGCCTCGATCAGGCCCTGCAGGGTAGTCGGGCGGCCATCCTGGTCACGTGCGGCCAGGCCTTTCTCGGTGGCGAAGTAGCGGAAGTACGCCAGGCCCTGCTCACGCATCTGCGCCAGGTCATCCGGGAATTCGGCAAAGGTTTCTGCAAGCAGCGCCATGTAGCGCTCGGCGTTGGCCTCGGCCGGTGCACCACCCAGGGCGGCGCGGGTAGCATCGAGCAGCTTGTCGTACAGCTGGCGACCTTTCGGTGTCAGTGCCGCGCCGCGTTGCTCGATCTCGCCAAAGCGCGCGGTGTGGCTGCCTTCGTTGCCTTGCTGGTCGCTAAACGCGACCTTTTCCTGCAGGGCCTTGAAGCTGGTCTGGCGCAGCAGGATCGGGTGGCGGCGGGTGGGCGGGCCTTCGACCACGGCCTTGGGCGGGATGCCCTTGGCTGGCATGCCGACCTGGATCGCATCGATGTCCAGGGTGCGCGGCGTCAGGTGGTTGATGTGCGGGCCCTTGAAGGCCACCACATCGGCAATCAGGCGGTGCTGGTCGTGCAATTGCTGGTACTGCTCGGCCGTGACGGTGGCGTCATGGTGCCAGCGGAAGGTGTGCAACGCTTCCTGCACGAACGCCTCGGCATCTGCGGCGTTCAGGCCGCCATCGCGTTCGCACTGGGCGATCAGTTCAAGGGCGCGGGTGGTGAAGATCTGGCGCTTGGCCAGGATGCCCTGGGCCAGCTCACGCAGCTGCGGGTTGTCGATCAGTTCCAGGCGCAGCAGCGAGGTGAACACGCGGAACGGGCTGATATGCAGCGACTGCTCGTGTACGGCGCGGAAGGCGGTGGAGTGCACCGGCACGCCGGCCGAGCTGAGGTCGTAGTAGCCGACCGGCTGCATGCCCATCACCGCGAACAGGCGGGCGATGGTGGCCAGTTCTTCGGCGGTGCCGACACGGATGGCGCCGTGGCGCTCGTGGTCCAGGCGCTCGATTTCGCCGGTCCAGCGCAGAGCCTCGGCAACCTCGGGTTGCTGGGCCATGACCTGCTGGTTGATTTCGCTCACCAGCTCCAGCAGCGTGCCGTACAGCGGCACTTCCTGTTTGTACATGAGCGACATGGCGGCAGAGAACTGCGCGCGGATGCTGTCGGGGCTGACGAAATCATGGGCGGGCATCGCTAGCTTCCTGGTTAGGTTCGGACGCTTACATGAAAGCTGGGAATGCACTTGGCTCACAAGCGAAAAAAAGTGAGTGTGTCATTCCTTTTTTGATCGACCTTCAGGGCCCTTTCGCGGCTAAAGCCGCTCCTACAAGGTAATGCACATGCCTTGAACCTTGCGCGGGCCCTGTAGGAGCGGCTTTAGCCGCGAAGAGGCCTTCAAGCCTGCAACTGCTCGCGAATCCACTCCACCAACGCCCTTACCTTGGGCACCTCCGCCGCATGCTCGGCATACGCCAGGTAATGCGCCCCGGCACTGCGCATCGCATGGTTCCACGGCACCACCAAGCTACCGTCAGCCAGTTCCTTCGCCGCCAGGTAACGCGGCACCAATGCCACCCCGCACCCGGCCTGCGCCGCACTCAACGCCATGTAGAACGTATCGAAACGCGGCCCATGGTAGGCACTCACGCTCTGCAGGTCTTGCTCCAGGAACCACTCGTGCCAGGCCTCCGGCCGCGACGTGCTCTGCAACAGCACCAGCTCGGCCAGCTCCGCAGCATCGCCCAGCGTGCGCCCGGCCAGCAGCTCTGGCGCACACACCGGCACCACCTCCTCGCGGAACAGCTCCACGCAGGTAGCCCCTGGCCAAGTGCCCTGGCCATAGAAGAACACCACATCCGCCGAGCCCTGCAGCAGGGCGAACGGCTCCATCTCGTTGCGGATGTCCAGGTGGATATTGCTGTGCCGTTTACCAAAGCCCTTGAGGTGCGGGATCAACCAGCGCACGCCAAAACTCGGTTGAGTGGCTACCTTCAATATCTCGGTCTGCTCGCCGTAGGTGAGCACGTAGCGGCTGGACATGTCCACCTGGGTGAGGATCTTGTTGACCTCGGCCAGGTACAGGCTGCCGGCCGGGGTCAGCTGCAAGCGCCGGCGAATGCGCAGGAACAGGTGGTGGCGCAGCATGTCTTCCAGCTGCGCCACCTGCTTGCTGACCGCACTCTGGGTCAGGTGCAGCTCTTCGGCAGCACGGGTAAAGCTCAAATGGCGGGCTGCAGCTTCAAAGCACTGCAGGGCGGTCATGGAGGGCACCAGGCGTTTGGACATAGTGGTCTCTGCGGTTCAAATCATTACCTGATGGAATGATATGCGGAATAAAGGTCGTTTGTTGCACCGGTGCGATCGGATTAATACTGATCCACATCATTTTTCCACCCCATCACCCGATGTAGGAGATGCACAAATGGTTGCTGGATTGCTCGAGCGCCTTGGCGTTGCCGCCGAGGCTTACACCCAGGGCGACTACCCTGTTCACACGCCGATCGACGGCAGCCAGATCGCTTCGGTGAAACTGCTCGGCAAAGCCGAGACCATCGCCCGCATCGATCAGGCCCAGAGCGCCTTCGAAGCCTGGCGTACTGTGCCAGCTCCACGTCGTGGCGAACTGGTGCGCCTGTTCGGCGAAGTGCTACGTGAGCACAAGGCCGACCTCGGCGAGCTGGTTTCGATCGAAGCTGGCAAGATTACCCAGGAAGGCCTGGGCGAAGTGCAGGAAATGATCGACATCTGCGACTTCGCCGTCGGCCTGTCGCGCCAGCTGTACGGCCTGACCATCGCCTCCGAGCGCCCTGGCCACCACATGCGTGAAACCTGGCACCCACTGGGCGTGGTCGGCGTGATCAGCGCCTTCAACTTCCCGGTTGCCGTATGGGCCTGGAACACCGCCCTGGCCCTGGTGGCCGGTAACTCGGTGGTATGGAAGCCGTCCGAGAAAACCCCGCTGACCGCCCTGGCCTGCCAGGCTTTGTTCGAAAAAGCCCTGAAAGCCTTCGGCGATGCCCCGGCTGGCCTGGCGCAACTGGTAATCGGCGGCCGTGAAGCCGGCGAAGCCATGGTCGACGACCCACGTGTACCGCTGGTCAGCGCCACCGGCAGCACCCGCATGGGTCGCGAGGTCGGCCCACGTGTGGCTGCCCGCTTCGGCCGCAGCATCCTCGAACTGGGCGGCAACAACGCCATGATCCTGGCCCCGAGCGCCGACCTCGACCTGGCCGTGCGCGGCATCCTGTTCTCGGCTGTCGGCACCGCCGGCCAGCGTTGCACCACCCTGCGCCGCCTGATCGTGCACCGCTCGATCAAGGACGAAGTGGTTGCCCGCGTCAAAGCCGCCTACGGCAAAGTGCGCATCGGTGACCCACGCAAGGACAACCTGGTTGGCCCGCTGATCGACAAGCTGTCGTTCGACGCCATGCAGGGCGCGCTGGCCAAGGCCCGCGACGAAGGTGGCCAGGTGTTTGGTGGCGAGCGTCAGCTGGCCGACCAGTACCCGAACGCCTACTACGTGTCGCCCGCCATTGCCGAAATGCCGGCGCAAAGCGACGTGGTGCGCCACGAAACCTTCGCCCCGATCCTGTACGTGCTGGCCTACGACGACTTCGAAGAGGCCCTGCGCCTGAACAACGAAGTGCCACAAGGCCTGTCGTCGTGCATCTTCACCACTGACATCCGTGAAGCCGAGCGCTTCCAGAGCGCCTCGGGCAGTGACTGCGGCATCGCCAACGTCAACATCGGCACCAGCGGCGCCGAGATCGGCGGTGCATTTGGTGGCGAGAAGGAGACCGGCGGTGGCCGTGAGTCCGGCTCGGATGCCTGGAAAGGCTACATGCGTCGCCAGACCAACACCGTGAACTACTCGCGCGAGCTGCCATTGGCGCAGGGTATCGTGTTTGACTGATAAGTAGGTGCTGCATGGCCGGGGGCGTGGCCCCCGGTTCGCGGGTGAACCCGCTCCTACAGGGACTGCACAGATTTTGGAACCTGTGCGGTCCCTGTAGGAGCGGCGGTGCGGCGTTCCGATTTACCCGCGAATGGGCCGCCCTGCGGCCCCAACAAGAACAAATTGCTGGAGCCGGGCCATGTCCGAATTGCGTCAAGAATGCTTGTGGGAATTCGTCAGCAAACCGAGCGTGGCCGCCCAGGCCCTGGCCGGTGAACACAAGGCCGATGTCTGTGTGATCGGCGGCGGCATTACCGGCCTGTCGGCGGCCATCCACCTGCTCGAACAGGGCAAGTCGGTGATCCTGCTGGAGGCCTGGAAGATCGGCCACGGTGGCTCCGGGCGCAACGTCGGCCTGGTCAACGCCGGCACCTGGATCCGCCCCGACGACGTCGAGGCCACCCTCGGCCAGAAGCAGGGCAGCCGCCTGAACAAGGTGCTTGGCGAAGCCCCGGGCGAAGTGTTCGCCATGATCGAACGCCTCGGCATCGACTGCCAGGCCCAGCACAAAGGCACGCTGCACATGGCGCACAACGCCACCGGCATCGCCGACCTCGAAGCCCGCCACGAGCAATGGCGCCGCCGCGGTGCCGACGTCGAGCTGCTGACCGGTGCGCAGTGCCAGGAATACTGCGGTACCAACAAGATTTCCGCCGCGCTGCTCGACCGCCGCGCCGGCACCATCAACCCGATGGGCTACACCCAGGGCCTGGCAGCTGCGGTGGCGCGCCTGGGTGGCAAGCTGTTCCAGCAGTCCTCGGTCGAAGGCCTGGAGCGTGAAGGCGATGCCTGGCGGGTGAAGACTGCCCGTGGCTCGGTGCGCGCCGACAAGGTGGTGATTTCCACCGGCGCCTACACCGAAGGCGACTGGAGCAACCTGCAGAAGCAGTTCTTCCGTGGTTATTACTACCAGGTGGCGTCCAAGCCGTTGCAGGGCGCTGCGGCCGACAAGGTGCTGCCACATGGCCAAGGCTCGTGGGACACCCGCACCGTGCTCAGCAGCATCCGCCGCGACGACCAGGGCCGCCTGCTGCTCGGCAGCCTGGGCCGGGTCGACAACAAGCCGGCGTGGTTCGTGCGCAGCTGGGCCGACCGGATCCAGAGCCATTACTACCCGGAGCTGGGCAAGGTCGAGTGGGAGATGCACTGGACCGGCTGTATCGATTTCACCCCTGACCACCTGATGCGCCTGTTCGAGCCAGCGCCGGGGCTGGTGGCGGTGACCGGGTACAACGGGCGGGGTAATACCACCGGTACCGTGATTGGCCGGGCGTTTGCCGAGTTTCTGCTGAAGGGCGAGGCGGACAGCCTGCCGATACCGTTCTCGCCGATGAGCGGCGTGAGTGCGCCTTCGCTGCGCACCGCGTTCTACGAATCCGGGTTCTCGCTGTACCACGCGGGGCAATGCTTGAGGGTTGTGTTGTAAGTACCGGCCTCTTCGCGGGTGAACCCGCTCCTACAACGATCGCGGTCCTTGTAGGAGCGGGTTAACCCCGCGAAGAGGCCGGTCCAGGCTTACTTGTGCAACCAGCTGAGGAAGCCGCCTTTCTTGATCAAGGCCGGCTTCTGCAGCAACAACGACTCCCGGCTCTGGCGCCGGAACCGCTGCAACTTGCTCAGCGCCGTCTGCACATCGCCACGCTGCACCAGGCAACTCTTGACCTGTTCCTTGTCGATCCGGTACAGCACGCAACTGGTCAAGGTGCGGAACTCGGCAAACGAATCGTCTTCATCGATGATCCCCTCGATCCCCAGCACCTCGCCCGGCCCCATGCGCCCGGCTTCCAGCAGCTTGTCGCCATCACGCACCGACGCCGACACCACGCCGCTGCCAATCACCAGCAAATGGTCGGAATGCCCGCCCACCTCCAGGATCACCTGATCCGCCAGGTACTCCACGGCAGTCATGCGCTGGCTCAACGCATCGCGTTCCTCAGCGCTCAGTGAGCGGAACACCCGCACCTCGTCCAGCACCTCGCGCTGGCGGCTGCGCGGCGGCAGGGCCAGGTCGACGTTCCACATCACCCCGCTGGCCTCCAGGTGCCGGTGGGCCAGGTCGAACAGTTGGTTGCGTGCTTCGGTCTTGCCGCCCATGTCGGCAATGAAGCCGCTGGCTTCGTACTCCACCGACTCCAGTGTCGAAGCCTTCACCGTAACCTTGGGTGCCGGTGAGGTGAGGATCGCACGGGTGCCCTGCAAGGCCTTTTCCAGGGCATCGAACACCCGCCTGGGGCGCACCTTGGCCGGCACTACCACATTGATCGATACCCCGTGCACATCGGCCGGCCGGCTGTGGTTGAGCAGCCGCGCCTTGGCCGCCACCGAGTTGGGGATCACCGCCAGGCTGCCTGTGCCGGTGAGCAGGCGGGTGGCACGCCAGTCGATTTCCAGCACCTTGCCATCGGTGCCGTCGATCGAGATCGAATCGCCAATCTGGTACGGCCGCGTGGTGTTCAGAATGATGCCGCTGAACACGTCGGCCAAGGTGCTCTGCAGCGCCAGGCCGATGACGATGGCCATCACCCCCGAGGTGGCCAGCAGGCCCTTCACCGGCAATTGCAGCACATAGCCTGCGGCAGCGACCACGGCGACCAGGAAGATCAGCGCCCCCAGCACATCTTGCAGCAGGCGCCCGCCATGGCTGCCCCGGGCCACCAGCAACAGGCCGAACACCACCGTTACCGTGCGCGCGCCGAACAGCCACCAACCGATGGCCAGCACCGTGGCCATCAAGTTGCGCGAAACATCGTCGGGCCAGGGTGGCGGTTGCAGCGGGCTCATGCCGGCGGCCACCAGTACCGAGCTGAATAACAGGAAAAGCACCAGCCGCGTGCCGATGCGCCAGGCCCGGTGCTGGAAGGGGATCAACTGCCAGAGCACGAGGTCGAGCAGGATCAGGGCGGTACCGAGCAACAACGGGGACGACTGGATGAACGCCAGCATGGTGGTCTCGGGTGTGAGGGGAGGGCTGTGGGTAGTAATAGAGCAGGTTGCTGTTGCAGGCAATGGGGCCTGCCCCTTCGCGGGTAAACCCGCTCCCACAGGGCGTGCGCTGGATTTTAATTCTGTGTAATCCCTGCAGGAGCAACAGGTACTGCACTGGCTTTGAATCCTTTGCGATCCCTGTGGGAGCGGGTTTACCCGCGAAGAGGCCAGTAAATCCAACGCCAATCTATCGTTCACAAAACAGAACGCTAAAGCCAAAAACCACTATCTACCGCTCAAAAGGTGATGATTTTAATCTTCTCCCATCAACGCGAAACACCCAAATTACTGAAAATCAAAACCCTTAGGAGCTACCCCCATGACCAACTTCAAATACAACCGCCTGAACAAAGACGACGCCGCCGTACTGCTGGTCGACCACCAGGCTGGCCTGCTGTCCCTGGTCCGCGACATCGAGCCGGACGCGTTCAAGAACAACGTGCTGGCCCTGGCCGACCTGGCCAAGTTCTTCAACCTGCCGACCATCCTCACCACCAGCTTCGAACAAGGCCCCAATGGCCCGCTGGTGCCCGAGCTGAAAGCCCTGTTCCCGGACGCCCCGTACATCGCCCGCCCAGGCCAGATCAATGCCTGGGACAACGAAGACTTCGTCAAGGCCGTGAAAGCCACCGGCAAGAAGCAGCTGATCATCGCCGGCGTGGTCACCGAAGTGTGCGTAGCCTTCCCGGCGCTGGCCGCCCTGGAAGAAGAGTTCGACGTGTTCGTGGTCACCGATGCCTCCGGCACCTTCAACGCCATGACCCGCGACGCCGCCCATGACCGCATGAGCCGCGCCGGCGCCCAGCTGATGACCTGGTTCGGCGTGGCCTGTGAGCTGCATCGCGACTGGCGCAACGACATCGAAGGCCTGGCCGCGCTGTGCTCCAACCACATCCCGGACTATCGCAACCTGATGACCAGCTACAACGCCTTCAACG
The DNA here is from genome assembly GCF_044749595.1 of Pseudomonas sp. NPDC089392. Taxonomy (NCBI): domain Bacteria; kingdom Pseudomonadati; phylum Pseudomonadota; class Gammaproteobacteria; order Pseudomonadales; family Pseudomonadaceae; genus Pseudomonas; species Pseudomonas sp. NPDC089392. Next base: position 387,743 of record NZ_JBIVIF010000001.1, on the reverse strand, counting down.
CCAACAAGTAAGCCCACCCGCCGCGGGCAGCGCCAGTCGGTGCCCGCCCAGGGCAGCACACCTATCCAATCCTCCGCCCGTTCGCCGTTGCACAGTGGATGCGGGCAAGCTCATCCCAAGGAACGCCGATGAACACCGCACTCCAGAACAACCGCGAAGTGGTAACCGTATGCCTGCAGCACCAGGTTGTTGAAAACCCGCCCGGTACTGCGATGGCGCAACCACCGCGCTGGAAGCAGGCACTGCTGACCTATCTGGTGATCTGCCCGATGACCATGGTCATTCCGCAACTGCTGGCGCCGCTGTTCGCGCGCTTTCCGCAGCTGGGTGGCCCGATCAGCGGCAACCTGATCGTCAACCTGTTCGTCATCCTGCCCGTGGTGTTCTACATCATGCCTTGGGTAACCCGCCGCTGCGCCAACTGGCTGCGCGGCTGAGCCACGCCTTCACCTCGACACTATCAAGGAGATACCGTTATGAGCACGTTCGTTACCCGCGATGGCACTTCGATCTATTTCAAGGACTGGGGCAGTGGCAAGCCCGTGCTGTTCAGCCACGGCTGGCCGCTGGATGCCGACATGTGGGACTCGCAGATGGAGTTCCTGGCCAGCCGCGGCTACCGCGCCATCGCCTTCGACCGCCGCGGTTTCGGCCGATCGAGCCAGCCGTGGAGCGGTTATGACTATGACACCTTTGCCGATGACATCGCCCAGCTGATCGAACACCTCGACCTGCGCGACGTGACCCTGGTGGGCTTCTCGATGGGTGGCGGTGACGTCAGCCGCTACATCGCCCGCCACGGCAGCGAGCGGGTAGCCGGGCTGGTGCTGCTGGGTGCGGTAACGCCGGTGTTCGGCAAGCGTGACGACAACCCCGAGGGTGTCGACCTGTCGGTGTTCGAAGGTATCCGCGCCGGCCTGCGTGCCGACCGCGCGCAGTTCATCGCCGATTTCGCCACGCCGTTCTATGGCATCAACCATGGGCAGCAAGTATCCCAGGGCGTGCAGACGCAGACCCTGAACATCGCGCTGATGGCCTCGATCAAGGGCACCCTGGATTGCGTTACGGCGTTCTCGGAGACCGACTTCCGCCCGGACATGGCCAAGATCGATGTGCCGACTTTGGTGATCCATGGTGATGACGACCAGATCGTGCCGTTCGAGACCACCGGCAAGCAGGCGGCGGAGCTGATTCGTGGGGCTGAGCTGAAGGTGTATGCCGGGGCGCCGCATGGGTTTGCAGTGACCCATGCGCAGCAGCTGAATGAGCACCTGTTGGCGTTCCTCCAGCAGTAATCGTGGGAGGCCTTCGCGGGTAAACCCGCTCCCACATGCATACCACAATCTTCCAGGCCTGTGGTGTACCTGTGGGAGCGGGTTTACCCGCGAAGAGGCCGGCCCAGCCAACACAAAACCTGATCAAGGCTAACCTTTCACAACCCACCGCACATCCATCCAAGCCTTGGCCCTGCTCCAACCGGCATGCTCCGCAGTCGCGCCTGCCGCCGCCGCACCCCGAGACGGAGAGCCCCATGTCCCAGGACCGTAACGACAAGACCCGTCGCCAGTTCCTCGCCACCAGCACCGTGCTCGGTGCCGCCGGCGCGCTCTGGTCCGCATTGCCTTTCTCCGGCCAAGCCGGTTCCGCTCACGCATCCACCCAAGGAGGTTCCATGACCGCCGATCTGATTCTGTTCAACGGCAAGCTGCACACCGTTGACCGCGAAAAGCCCACCGCGACCGCCGTCGCCATCAAGGACGGCCGTTTCATCGCCGTGGGCAATGACGCCGAGGCCATGGCCCACAAGGGCGCCACCACGCAAATCATCGACCTCAAGCAGCGCACGGTAATCCCGGGCCTGAACGACTCGCACCTGCACCTGATCCGCGGTGGCCTGAACTACAACCTGGAGCTGCGCTGGGAAGGCGTGCCGTCGGTGGCCGATGCCCTGCGCATGCTCAAGGACCAGGCCGCCCGCACGCCAACCCCACAGTGGGTGCGTGTGGTCGGTGGCTGGAACGAATTCCAGTTTGCCGAAAAACGCATGCCGACCCTGGAAGAAATCAACCAGGCCGCCCCCGACACCCCGGTCTTCCTGCTGCACCTGTATGACCGCGCGCTGCTCAACCGCGCCGCGCTCAAGGCCGTCGGCTACGACAAGAGCACCCCGAACCCACCGGGTGGCGAAATCCAGCGTGACAAGTTCGGCAACCCGACCGGCATGCTGATCGCCCGCCCCAACGCGATGATCCTCTACGCCACCCTGGCCAAGGGGCCGAAGCTGCCGCTGGAATACCAGGTCAACTCCACCCGCCAGTTCATGCGCGAGCTGAACCGCCTGGGCCTGACCAGCGCCATCGATGCCGGCGGCGGCTACCAGAACTTCCCCGATGACTACTCGGTGATCCAGGAGCTGGCCGACAACAACCAGCTGACCGTGCGCATTGCCTACAACCTGTTCACCCAGAAGCCCAAGGAAGAGCTGGACGACTTCAAGAAGTGGACCTCCAGCGTCAAGCTGCACAGCGGCACCGACTTCCTGCGCCACAACGGCGCTGGCGAGATGCTGGTGTTCTCCGCTGCCGACTTCGAGGACTTCCTCGAACCGCGCCCGGACCTGCCGCAGACCATGGAAGAAGAGCTGGAGCCGGTGGTGCGGCACCTGGTCGAGCAACGCTGGCCGTTCCGCCTGCATGCCACCTATAACGAATCGATCACGCGCATGCTCGACGTGTTCGAAAAGGTCAACCGCGACATCCCGTTCAACGGCCTGCCGTGGTTTTTCGACCACGCCGAAACCATCACCCCGCAGAACATCGAGCGCGTGCGTGCGTTGGGCGGCGGTATTGCCATCCAGGACCGCATGGCGTTCCAGGGTGAGTACTTCGTCGACCGCTACGGCGCCAAGGCTGCCGAGCAGACCCCGCCGATCAAGCGCATGCTCGACATGGGCGTGCCGGTCGGTGCCGGTACCGACGCCACCCGCGTGTCCAGCTATAACCCGTGGACCTCGCTTTATTGGCTGGTCAGTGGCAAGACCGTTGGCGGCATGGAGCTGTACAAGGAAGGCCTGGACCGCGAGACTGCGCTGCAGCTGTTCACCCAGGGCAGCGCCTGGTTCTCCAGCGAGCAGGGCAAGAAGGGCCAGATCAAGGTAGGCCAGCTGGCTGACCTGGCGGCCTTGTCGCTGGACTTCTTCAGCGTCGAGGAAGAGGCGATCAAGGGCATCGAGTCGGTGCTGACCATTGTCGATGGCAAGGTTGTGTACGGTGCCGGCGAGTTCGATCGCCTCGGCCCACCGCAGGTGCCAGTGCTGCCGGAATGGTCGCCTGTGGCCAAGGTGCCAGGTCACTGGCGCGTGGGCACGCCATCGCTGGCGGCAGCCGTGCACCAGTGTTCGGGGCCGTGCGGGGTGCATGCGCACAGCCATGACAAAGCGCGCAAGTCGAGTGTGCCGGTCAATGACTTCCAGGGCTTCTGGGGGGCGTTGGGGTGCTCGTGCTTTGCTTTCTAAGCTGAGCTGATATGCAGAAGGGGGCCAGTATCTGGCCCCCTTTTTTGTTCATTCAGTGCCGGCCCATTCGCGGGTAAACCCGCTCCTACAGGGGCTGCACAGCCCTCAGGATCTGCGCAATCCTTGTAGGAGCGGGTTTACCCGCGAAGAGGCCGGAACTGGCGGAATCAATGGTGAGCCTTATGCTCCCCACCAGCCAACAGATGCCGAATCCTCACCTCAACCCCATCGGTCTGCAGCAACCGCACCCGCGCCTCGATCTTCAGCTCCCCGCGGGTCACCCGATGGTGATGCCGCAAATGCTCCAGCCACGACTCTTCAAAGAAGAACTCCAGCCACACCGCCGGGTCCGCACTGTCGCGCATCAACCCCCACGACAACGCGCCATTGCGCTTGCGCATCGCCTCCAGCTCCCGCGCCGCCAGCTGGAATGCCTCGGCCTTGTCCGGGGCAATGTGGTACTCCACGGTCACCATCACCGGCCCGCTTTCCTTGTCCATGTCATCGCTCAGCACCGGCACCGGCCAGTGCAGCGACGGCGTCAGCTCTTCAGCCTCGGTTTCCGGCAGCGTCACCTTGCAGGTCAGCACTGTGCCCAGCGCCAGGCCAGCTGCGGCAAACAGCAGGCTGACTGTGATCGATACGTGGCTGGCAACCGTACCCCACAGCAAGCCACCACAGGCCATGGCGCCGAAGAAGATCAGGATGTAAACCGACAACGCCCGCGCCCTTACCCAGGCTGGTACCGAGGTCTGCGCTGCCACCTGCATGTTGGACAGCACGGCGATCCATGCCGCGCCGCTGAGCAGCATCGCTGGCAGCAGCACATAGAAGTTGCGTACCAGTGCCAGGGCCAGCAGGAACAGCGCATACAGCAGGCTCGCTACCATCACCAACCGATCGCGGCTGATATGTTCACGCAGGCGCGGCAGCAAGGTAGCGCCGGCCACCGCGCCGATACCGATCGCCGCCAGCAGCAAGCCGAAATCGGCGGCAGTGCCGTGCATCTCGCCACGCACGATCAACGGCAGCAACGACGTGCCGGCGCTGGCGCAGAAGAAGAATGCCAAGGCCCGCAAGAGCACAGCCTGCAAGGGTTTGGCACTGCGCGCAAAGCGCAGGCCGGTGCGCATGGCCGCGACAAAGCGTTCTGCCGGCAGCAGTGGCTCCTTCACCTCGCGTTTCCACAGGAGCAACACCAGGATCACCCCGGCGAACGACACGGCGTTCAAGGCAAAGGTCAGCCACGGGCCGACCATGCTCACCACCACGCCCGCCAATGCCGGGCCGATGGCGCGTGACACGTTGATGCCGACGCTGGAAATGGCCACTGCGTTGGCCAGGTCTTGCTTGCCCACCAGCTCCGGCGTCAATGCACTCCAGGCCGGCATCATCAGCGCGGTGCCAATGCCCAGCGCCAGGGTCAGCCCCAGCAGCAAGGTAACGTTCATCAGCCCGAGCAGGGTCAGGGCCGCCAGTACCACGGCCACCGACGACATCCACAGTTGCACCAGCAACAGGTAGCGGCGCTTGTCGACGATATCTGCCGCCGCACCCGCCGGCAGGGCCAGGAAGAACATCGGCAGCGAGCCGGCCACCTGGATCAGCGCCACATGCAGCGGGCTGGCTGACAGCGTGGTCATCAGCCAGCCGGCGCCCACTTCGTGCATCCAGGTGCCGATGTTGGAGGCGATGGTGGCGATCCACAGCATGCGGAACGTGATGTTGCGCAACGGGCTCCAGGCGCCTGAAGGGGATGTGCTCATGTCAGAAGCTGCCTTTGAGTGGGTATTCGATGATCAGGTAGATGCGGTCGATGTCATCGCCGGCCTGGGCCTGGTTGGCGCGGTGGCTGACGTGCGAGAACGACAGGCTCAGGTCCTTGGCGGCACCCGACTGCACCACGTATTTCAGGTCGATGTCGCGTTCCCAGTGCTTGCCGCCGTCGCCGTACTGGTTCACATAAGCGCCGCCTGCCGGGGTATGGCTGCCATCGATGCCGCGGCCGCTGACGTAGCGGCCCATCAGGCTCAGGCCAGGTATGCCGAGGGTGGCGAAGCTGAGGTCGTAGCGCAGTTGCCACGAGCGCTCGCCGGGGCCGTTGAAGTCGGCGTACTTGATCGAGTTTGCCAGGTAGATGGAGTCGCCGCCGACGAAGTCGAACGGGGTGTCGCCCTCGACCTTCTGGTAGGCCAGGCTCAGCGCCTGGGCGCCGAAGCTGTATTTGCCCATCAGGCTGTAGGCGAGGGTGTCGATTGCCCCGGCGCTGGCGTTCCCGGTGTCGCGGGTTTTGTACAGGTTGCCGTCCAGGCGCCAGTTGCCTTCGGCCAGGTTCAGGTTGAGATAGGCCTGGCGCCAGGTGTCCTGCAACTGCCCGGCATACAGCGCACCGCCGAACGGGCCGGCGGGCGCGAAGGTAGCGCCCGCCAGGCTGATGGCGCGGTTGTGGGTGGTGGCGCCGTAGCCGCTGAAGTCGTCGTGGGTCGAGCTGTTGTCCTGGTTGTTGAAGGCGGTGAAGCGCCCGGCCTGAAGGCGCCAGTCGGGCAGGTCGGTGTTCTCCACGAACCAGCCGGTGGCGTATTCCGGGTGCAGGCGCTTGTCGCCGGTGTCGAACACCGGGGTTTCCACCATCATCTCGCCGTAGCGCAGCTGGGTGTTGCCCAGGCGCAGCTTTAGCGCGGCGCCGGCGCTGGAGTAGTCGGATTCGGCGCGGCCATCGCTGTCGCGTGGCAGCAGGCCGGTGCCGGCATGGCCACGACCGCCGTCGAGCTTGAGACCGAGAAAGCCATGGGCGTCGATGCCGACGCCAACCGTGCCTTCGGTGAAGCCCGAGCGGACCTCGCCGATGAAGCCCTGGGCCCATTCCTGGCGGTAGTTCTGGCCACTGCCGGAAGGTGAGCGGAAGTCGCTGTGCAGGAAGTAGTTGCGGCTGAGCAGCGACCAGCCGGGGTCGTCGGCCTGGCTGAGAGCCGGGCACAGGGCGAGGGTGGCGAGCAGGGCGCGGCCTGGTCCGTGAGTGGCGCGGATCATGGGTGGCTCCGGGGGATGATCCGGGAGTGTGGGTGAAGGATAGGTCAGGGGTCTTGTAAGGGTGTGCTGGGTGGGATTTGCATTTCCTGTACCGGCCCTTTCGCGGGTAAACCCGCTCCTACAAGGGTTCACCGGTTTCAGGGCCATCACCACTCGTTGTAGGAGCGGCTTTAGCCGCGAATGGGCCGGGACAGGCGGCAACCAAATCAAGCCATATCGCTGATCGCAAACTCCTCAGCCAGATGATCGATCAATGCCCGCACCGACGGCAGCAACCCGCGCCGCGACGGGAAAATCGCATGCACGATGCCACACCGCGGGTGCCAGTCCGGGATCAGCTCCACCAGCCGCCCTGCCGCAAGGTCCTCGCGCACCGCCACCCGGGGCAAATGCGCAATCCCCACCCCGGCCACCACGAAATGGCGCAAGGCAAACAGGTCGTCGGTGACCATGCGCGGCGTATGCGGGATGACAATGCTGCGGCTGGTGTCCTCGCCCTGAAACAGCTCCCACTGGTACTCCCGCTGGGCACTGCCCCAGTGCAGGCTCGGCAATGTGCTAAGCAACTGCGGGTCAAAACCCTTGGGCAGCTGTTCCAGGTACTGCGGCTGGCCAACCAGGCACTGGGTACTGTTGCTGAGCACCTTCATCACCATGTCGGTGTTCTCCAATGGTGGAAAGCGCACCCGCAGGGCGATATCGAAGCCCTCGTGCAGCAGGTCGACGCGGCGGTTGGTACTTTCGATGAACAGCTCCACCTGCGGGTACTTGAGCATGTAGCGGGTCAGCATCGGCCCCACCCAGGAGTTGAGCAGCGTGGTCGGGCAACTGATGCGCACCAGCCCGCGCGGTTCGCTGCGGTTGCGTTCGATGATCTCCGCCGCGCCTTCGGCCTCCACGCGCATGGCCAGACAGCGGTTGTAGTAGGCCTGGCCGATCTCGGTCAGCGAGCAGTGGCGGCTGGTGCGGTGCAGCAGGCGCACGCCCAGGCGGTCCTCCAGGTCGGCGATGCGCCGGCTGAGCTTCGACTTGGGCATGTCCAGCGCCCGCCCGGCCGGGGCGAAGCCACCGTGCTCGACTACCTGGGTGAAGTAGTAGAGGGAGTTGAGGTCTTCCAATGATCGGTCTCCAGGTATTCGGTTGCCTGTGCCGGCCCTTTCGCGGGTGAACCCGCTCCCACAGGATCACCACAGGCCCTGAGACTTGTGCATTACCTGTGGGAGCGGCTTTAGCCGCGAAGAGGCCAGCACAGCCCCTACAAATCCATCGTTCATAAAACGGAACGCTAAAGCCAAATTCTGCTAACTACCGCCGCAAAGGTGATGATTTTAATCTGTGCCCATCAACGCGAAACACCCCGAATTGCTGAAAAATTCATAACCCTTAGGAGCACAGACCATGAGCAAATTCACCTACAACCGCCTGAACAAAGACGACGCCGCCGTACTGCTGGTCGACCACCAGGCTGGCCTGCTGTCGCTGGTGCGTGACATCGAGCCGGACAAGTTCAAGAACAACGTGCTGGCCCTGGCGGACCTGGCCAAGTTCTTCAACCTGCCGACCATCCTCACCACCAGCTTTGAGCAAGGCCCCAACGGCCCGCTGGTACCCGAGCTGAAAGAACTGTTCCCGGACGCCCCGTACATCGCCCGCCCAGGCCAGATCAACGCCTGGGACAACGAAGACTTCGTCAAGGCGGTGAAGGCAACTGGCAAGAAGCAGCTGATCATTGCCGGTGTGGTGACCGAGGTTTGCGTGGCGTTCCCGGCGCTGTCGGCCTTGGAGGAAGAGTTTGAGGTGTTCGTGGTGACCGATGCTTCCGGCACCTTCAATGAAATGACCCGTGATGCAGCGCATGACCGCATGAGCCAGGCAGGGGCGCAGATGATGACCTGGTTTGGGGTGGCCTGTGAGCTGCACCGTGACTGGCGTAATGATGTGGAAGGGCTGGCGGCGCTGTGCTCCAACCATATTCCGGATTATCGGAACCTGATTACCAGCTATAACGCGTTGACTGCGGGGAAGTAACACCAAGTAACCTGATAGGTGGATTCCACTGAGGGCCATCGTTGACTTGATGCAAGAGTGTTGTTAGCGTTTCAGTTGAGCGCGAAACCAGCTGCCATTCAGCGGCAACAGTTGGCGTAGGAACCCCGTCGATGGCTGAATCATCAGCGTCGGGTGAGACCTCCACACCCCGGCTTGAGGGTGTGTATATGAATATCAAGCATGCTTACAGGGCCACTGGTGACAGTGGCCCTTTTCTTTGCTCGGTAGGAATGTGTAGCGCTTGTAGATCAGCTTCCCGTGGCGATGCTTGTTCAGAGCTTTTGCATCGCACTGCATGAAATTCCACAGCATGTTGCCTTTGTCGAGGGTTACGACCACCAGCATCTGCCGCTTGGTCTCGTAAACGCCTATGAAGGCAAGCCTATTGGTGTCATTGGTGTATGCCACCTGCCACACTTCAAATGGTCCGATCAATGTATCCAGGGCGACTTTTACATAGCGCTCCCGGGCGTCCTGTCGCTTCTCGACGATGTGATGGATGCAACTACGCTGAATTAGGATGTCGCCCATTGGGCTTTTGACGATTACCCGGCTGGCATCGTCTCTGCTCAAGCCCAGGTAATGCGCAGCGAGTTCAATTGCGGCGTCATGTGAGTCTGCAGCAGCTAGTTCTTGGATAGCCTGGGCGCGCAGTTCACGCGCAAGCGTTTTTAGGTCGGGGAGTTTTTCGTCCACCCAATTGTTTTGGCCTTTGCTCTCGGCGACTTTCGCGGTTGGGTGGTTGGGGCTCAATGAGATACCTGGCTGCGATGATTGTCGCTGACGCGGTGGTGGCCAAGTGAGCCTAGAGAGAAGGGTTTCGGTGAACAATCAGACGCGGGGTGACGCGCTTTGTAGGGGGTTTCCTATATTGAGGCTGAGCAGGCCAGTCACCGCAGCCTGCTCGTGGCGGATGTAATGCGCTTCAACTTACAGGCTGCGACTCAATCCCCTCCAACAAGGCTTCAACCAACCCTTCTGCCATTTCGAGTGCATTCAGATTGCTCCAGAACAGGCTCTTGCCTGTGTCATCCAGATGCTCCAAGGCTTTGTAGCCACAGTCATAGGCACCGCGCAGGTACTGGGCGACATGCACCAGGGCGTCGTGGGCGGAAACGCCCGGGTTTACTGTGAACAAGGGTGGGTGGCCGGCATCGCAGCGGCTGAAGGCGCGTTGGGCTGTGTCGGAGGGGTGGATTGGGGACAATCTTTTTCATAGCCAAACTCCGATAGAGGTTGGCCGGCACCATCCGTTTCCACGCGAAGGGTGGCGGCTGCACGCGGGGTGGAAAGCCGGGCTATCGGAACCCCGGCAGGCCATTCGGCCTCCCGCGCACAGCTGCCATGACAACAGCTGTTCCGATAACCTGCCGGGTTTCCACACCCGATCGCTGAACCGACAGCGACCCGGTCAGCCTAGAGAGCAGGCTTTCCCCGGACAATCAGACGGGCGTCGACACGGTGCGTAGGATAATTCCTTGGGATTGGCGTGAACGTAGGAAATGGTTCGCGGGGAAGTAGGACCTGGCTGAGAATCGGGCGATTTTTTGATGGTTTTTCTGTGTTCGCGTAATGGCGGCGAGGTGATCGTCAGGAGATTGCATGATGGCTTCCAGGTGCCTGGCGACAGGTATTGGGCGCCTATGAGATCGAGCGCCGCGCGGGCGGCGCTCGATCTCATAGGCGCTGCAACCCTCAAGGCATGCACTCAAAGGCCTCAATTCGGCCTCGGCCATATCCTTTTTGGGAAACTTCTTACATTGAAAACGGATGGCATGACGGCCCCAAGCTGCAAGGCCAAGCGCAAACTGGGCAACCCGGAAATCCTTCAGGAGTGCCCTCATGTTCCGTCCCTGTACTAGCTTGAAAAGTGTAAGGCATGACCTTACACTCAACCTTCAATGATAAGAAGTTTCAGGCACAAGGGCCTGAGGCTGCTCCATCAGCAGCGTGACGCATCTGGTGTGCGTGCGGATCATGTCAATCGCTTGCGGCGTTTACTTGCTTCCCTTGAGGTCGCACAAACGGCCGCAGACATGAACCGCCCCGGTTATCGTCTTCATCCCCTGCATGGAAAGCTGGATAGCTTTTGGGCTGTGAATGTTTCAGGCAACTGGCGTCTGGTGTTCCGCTTCGTGGGTACCGATGTGGAGCTTGTTGACTATCTGGACTACCACTAGGAGGCTTCAATTATGGCTATGTTCGATCCTCCCCATCCAGGGGAGTCGTTGCGAGAAGACGTGTTGCCCACAATCGGCATGAATGTCTCTGAGTTGGCTCGCCACCTTGGCTATTCGCGGGGGCAGTTATCCACTGTGCTCAATGGGCGCGCCGCCATTTCTGCCGATCTTGCTTATCGCCTTGAGCTGGCGGGTCTGGGGCCTGCCCGGCAGTACCTCGCCGAACAGGCAGCTTACGATCTTTGGCAGGCTGCCCACCGTGAGCATCCTCAGATAGAGCGCTTGGTGCTCGCCTGACGCCTCAATCCGCATCCGAATCAAACAACCGCTCCAGCTCCACCCGCGCCTCCTTTGCCGTCTGCATCACCTTGGCCCGGTCATCGCGCACCTGCCCCTGGGCCACCAGCACCTCTTCATCATGCTGGGTAAACCGTGCAATCCGGTCCGCCGCCTGCTCATCACTCAACCCCAACCCCACCAGCGCGCGGCGGGTCATCTCCAGGCTGGAATAGAACGTCTCGCGAATCGGCTCGGCACCGACATCCGTCAACTTGTGCACATGCTGACGGTTACGCGCGCGGGCCAGCACTTTCAGGTGTGGGTACAAGCGCTTCACCCGTTCTGCGGTATGAATGGCCGCTTCCGGGTCATCGATGGTGATGATGAAGTACTCCGCCTCACCCACCTTGGCGGCATGCAGTACTTCCGGGCGCAGCGGGTCGCCGTAGAACACCGGTACCTGCTCGAACATGCGGGTCATCTCGATGGTGTCCACCGAGGTTTCCAGGGCAATGAACGGGATCTTCTGTGCCCGCAAGATGCGCGCGACGATCTGGCCCATGCGGCCCATGCCGACGATCACCACCCGTGGCGTATCAGTCTGGATCTGCTTGTACTGCTCGGGCACCTCACGCACCGCTTGCGGGCGCTTGAGGGCGTGGGCGCAGCCAATCATCAGCAGCGGGGTAATGGCCATCGACAGGGTGATGGTCATCAGCAGCAGGTCGTAGGTCTGGGTGTCGAACAGGCCCTGGTCCTTGCCCAGCTTGAACACCACGAAGGCGAACTCGCCACCGGCCGCCAGCACCATGCCCAGGCGCAGCGCGTTGGCGCTGCTCAGGCCACCTGCCAGGCGGCCGACACCGACCAGCAATACAAGCTTCACCGCCACCAGCAGCAGGGTCAGGCCCAGCACCACCAGCGGCATTTCCAGCAGCAGGCGCAGGTTGGCGCCCATGCCGACGCTGATGAAGAACAGCCCCAGCAGCAGGCCCTTGAATGGTTCGATCTGCGATTCCAGCTCGTGCCGGTACTCCGAGTCGGCCAGCAGCAGGCCGGCGAGGAAGGCGCCCAGGGCCATGGAGATGCCGGCCTCTTCCATCAGCCAGGCGGTGCCGATCACCACCAGCAACGCGGTGGCGGTAGACACTTCCGGCAGGCCGGTGCGGGCAACGGTGCGGAATACCGGGCGCAGCAGGTAGCGGCCGCCGATGATCACCACGGCGATGCTGGCGAACACTTTCAGGCCGTGTTGCAGGCTGTCGCCGTGGCTGGTGTCCGGGCCGCTGGCGGCCAGCAGTGGGACCAGGGCGATGAGTGGAATGGCGGCGATGTCCTGGAACAGCAGGATGGCGAACGCCAGGCGGCCGTGCGGGGCGTTGAGCTGCTTGCTCTCGGCCAGGCTCTGCAGGCCGAGGGCGGTGGACGACAGCGCCAGGCCCAGGCCGAGCACGATGGCGGCCGGTAGCGTCTGGCTGAAACCGAACAGGGCGATGGCGCCGATCAGCGCGCCGGTCAGCAGTACCTGGGCAGTGCCGACACCGAACACCGACTTGCGCATCAGCCACAGGCGTTTGGGGGACAATTCCAGGCCGATGATGAACAGCAGCAGGACCACGCCCAGCTCGGAAATGTGCGCCACGCTTTCGGTGTCGCGGATCAGGCCCAGCGCTTGTGGGCCGATGACCACGCCAGCCAGCAGGTAGCCGAGCACGGCACCCAGCTGCAGGCGCTTGGCCAAAGGGACGGCGAGGACGGCGGCGAGCAGGAAGATCACCGCGGTTTGCAGAAGGCTGCCTTCGTGTGGCATTGGCTCGTACTCCATGAGCTGCCGGGGCAGCGTTTGAACAGTTTGGCGGACAATTCTGAGGGGCGGGGTGGCGTTAGACAATCTGCCATTGGGGAGAAAGATTGTCCTGAAAAATGAGACAACCTGTGCAGGCCTCTTCGCGGGTAAACCCGCTCCTGGCAGGCCTATACGATCCCTGTGGGAGCGGCTTTAGCCGCGAAGAGGCCAGCACAGGAAAAACACCGACTCAACTACCACCAAACTGCGCCCGATACTGCGCTGGGGTCATGCCAATCCGCTCACAGAACACCTTGCGCATATGCCGGTCACTGCCAAACCCGCACTGCGCCGCCACCACCTTCAACGGCAGGTCGCCGCATTCAAGCAGCTTGCGCGCCCGGTCGATGCGCGCATTCTGCAAATACTGCAGCGGCGTAATCCCCACCTCACGCTGAAACGTCCGGGCAAAGTTGCGCCCGCTCATGGCCACCAGGTCGGCCATTTTCTGCACGGTGAACGCCTGCTCGATGTGGTCGACGATATAGGCCTGCACCCGGGCAACCGGCGAATCATCGCGTGGCACCGCCGCCAGCAGCGGCCCGTACGGGGTCTGCCCGCCCTGGCGGTGGCGGGCGACCAGCAGCACCTTGGCCACTTCCAGCGCCAGCGCCTTGCCGTGGTCCTCGGCCACCACCGCCAGTGCCAGGTCGATACCCGCCGTGATGCCGCCCGAGGTGATCAGGCAGCGGTCGATCACATAGATCTGCTCGGTTTCCACCTTGGCTTCGGGAAACGCACGTGCCAGGCGCTCCACGTAGTTCCAGTGGGTGGTGCAGCGATAGCCGCCCAGTAGCCCGGCCCGGCCCAGCAGGAATACACCGGTGCAGATGGCGCCGAACCGCTTGGCACCCCGCACGGCCTGCGGCAGCCAGCGCTCGATCGCCGGCAGGGCGACGTCGTAGGCGCCCGGGCCGCCGGGCACCAGCAACAGGTCGACGGCTTCCGGCAAATCCTCCAGGCGCAAGTCCGCAACCACTTTCAACCCGCATGAGCCGCGTACCGCCGCTTGCCCCTCGGCCAAGGTGATCAAGCGGTAGTGCCGCTCTGCGGGCAAAAAACGGTTGGCGATGGCGAACGCATCCATTGGCCCGGTCACGTCCAGCAACAGCACATCGTTGAACAGCACCATGGCCACGGTGCGGTGAGCGCGATTTTCCTGCATACCTCTTTCGCCTTGATTGCCGGCCGCTGGCAGCGGCCTGAAACTGAATGCCAAACGCATCGTAGGGTATCGGCAAGGCCGCAAGGGCCAGCAGGGCACAATTAACAATAATTCAGGTTTGGCTCAGGACTTTGTCATGTGCCGGAGGCGAGACTTTCTCCATTGAACAGGAGAGTCGCCATGCCCCCTGGGACGCCCCAAGAGCAGCTGCTAACCCCCGGCGCGCTGACGCCGGCGCGCTTGCGCCAAGCCAAGGAACTGATGCTGCGCAGCTCGCTGTCGATCATCGAGATCGCTGGCGTGTGCAACCTCACCCGCAGCCATTTTTCCCGCGCATTCAAGGTCAATACCGGCCTCTCGCCCCAGGCCTGGCGCCTGCTGGCGCGCATGGAAAAGGCCAAGCGCCTGCTCGCCACCGAGGCGCCTATCACCCATGTGAGCCTGGAATGCGGCTTCTGCGACCAGGCCCATTTCACCCGTGCCTTCAGCCGCCTGGTCGGCCAGCCGCCCAAGGCCTGGCGCCAGGCGCAGGTCATTCCTTAAGACGAATCTATCCACCGGTATAGCCCCGTGTGGGCAGTGCCGGCCCGTTTCCCAACCCAAGGAGTCACCCCATGAGCCAACCCGATTACAAGCGCCTGAACAAAGACGACGCCGTGGTGCTGCTGGTCGACCACCAGACCGGCCTGATCTCGCTGGTACAGGACTTCTCGCCCAACGAGTTCAAGAACAACGTGCTGGCCCTGGGTGACCTGGCCAAGTTCTTCGGCCTGCCGACCATCCTCACAACCAGCTTTGAGCAAGGCCCGAACGGTCCATTGGTGCCCGAGCTGAAAGAAATGTTCCCGGACGCGCCGTACATTGCCCGCCCTGGCCAGATCAACGCCTGGGATAACGAAGATTTCGTCAAGGCGATCAAGGCTACCGGCCGCAAGCAGCTGATCATTGCTGGCGTGGTCACCGACGTGTGCGTGGCCTTCCCGACCCTGTCTGCGCTGGCTGAGGGCTTTGAAGTGTTCGTGGTGACCGATGCCTCGGGCACCTTCAACGAAACCGTGCAGCAGGCGGCGTGGGTGCGCATGACCCAGGCGGGCGCGCAGATGATGAACTGGTTTTCGGTGGCCTGTGAGCTGCACCGCGACTGGCGCAACGACATTGAAGGGCTGGGTAACCTGCTGTCGCAGCGGATTCCCAACTACCGCAACCTGATGAACAGCTATGCGGCTCTGAGCGCCCGTTGATTTAAACCTGTAATGGCCTGTTCGCGGCGGTTCGGCGCTCCGATGAACCCGCTCCTACAAAGGCAGCGCGGCCCTCGGGTTGTGCACTATCCCTGTAGGAGCGGCTTTAGCCGCGAAGAGGCCGGCACAGGCTATGAATGACTCACAGGCAGACTAAAACGAATCCGGCACCCACCCAGCTCCGACACCAGCGCCTGCAACTGCCCCCCATGGGCCTGCACCACCGAGTTGCAGATAGCCAGACCCATGCCCATGCCACCGCTCTTGGTGGTGTAGAACGCCCCAAACACCCGCTCCAGCTCGTCGGGCGCAATCCCCGGCCCGTTGTCATCCACGCAGACCTCCACCTTATCCCCAACCAGCGCCGACGCAATCCGCAGCACGCCATCACTGCGATACCCCGCCAGCGCCTCCAGGCCATTGCTGATCAGGTTGAACACCAACTGCTGCAACTGCACCGGGTCGGCCATCACGCTCACCCCCGCCTGCAACCGCGTCTGCACAGCTATCGGGCCTTTGGCGGCATCGGCCGACGTCAAACGCACTACCTCACGGATCAGTTCATCCAGCTTCACCGTCTTGAGCTGCATCGGCGACTGCTTGGCCAGCGATCGCAACGCACGCACGATGTTGGCGGCGCGCTCACCGTCGTTGCGGATGTCTTCCAGGCCGGCAATCGCCTCTTCCAGGTTGGGCTGGGCGCGTTTCAACCAACGCAGGCTGGCGGCGGCGTTGGAGGTAATGCCCAGCAACGGTTGGCTGATTTCGTGGGCGATGGACGCCGACAGCTCGTTCATCACTTGCAGGTGCGCGCTGCGCGCCAGCTCTGCGCGTGACCGGCGCAGCTCGGCCTCCATCTGCGCACGGGTCTGGTTGTCTTCGGCCAGGCGCGTATAAAACTTGGCGGTCTGCAGCGACACTGCCGCCTGCGAAGCGAGGATTTCCAGCATGGCCAGGCGCTGGCTGCCGAACAGGTTCGGCACCAGCCGGTTTTCCAGGTACACCAGGCCGATCAGCACACCCTGGATCACCAGCGGCAGGCACAGCACCGAACGGGCGTTGCGCGCTTGCAGTTCCTGGCGGAAGGCCTCGGGGCAATCGCGTTGGGCATCGTTGAGCACCAGGGGTTTCTTGGTGCGCATGGTGGCGTTGATGATCGACAGTGGCGCCTGGGTCATGAACTTCTGGCAGTTGTCCATGCTCACGTGCAGCCCGGTATCGTCGATGTAGGCGAGGGCGGCCATCTGGAATTCCGCGCCGCTGACGATCAGTAGTGCGCCATGGTCGGCACCGGAATGCTGGGTCAGGTGGCCCATCAGGGTTTCGATCAGGCCTTCAAGCAGCACCTCCTCGGACAGCGCCCGCGCCGCTTCGATGCCGGCTTCGAGGTCCAGCTTGGCCTGGTGAGTGGCGCGGTAGGTTTCTTGAATCGGCTGGGTGCGCAGGAACGGGTGCAGCGTCTCCAGCTGATGCACCTTGCCGGTCGCGCCCCAGATATGGAAGCAGTCGCGGGCGATGCGCAGGTGCAGGTTGGCGCCAGAGATCAGGCCGCTGGGGATGCACACCTCGGCCAGCTGTTCGTGGGCCAGTGCCTGCTCATGAATGAAGCCAGCGGCGGTAGCGGCGATCTGCGCCTGGTCGAAGCAGCGGATGGCGGCCAGGCCGTCGCCTTCGAGCTTGGCGATCACGCCTTCGATCAGCAGCAGCTTGTTGCGGAAGGTGGCCGGATTGAAGCCGGCCCAGCGACCGAAGCGCTCGCGCAGGGCCTGCAGTTCGCTCAGCTTGTCGACAAGGCTGCCGGGCGCCTCCGGGCTGCCCAACGCCAGGCCTTGGAACAGGTAATAGTCGGCCAGGTTGATGTGCGCCGGTACTGCCCAGGTGTTGTCTGCGGCCAGTGCCAGGTTGCGCATGGCCTGCGGGATATTGCCCAGGTAGAAGGCGCCCATGCCGGCCAACAGGTGCTGAAAGAACCGCGTGGCGGGCGATTTCGAAGCTGCGGCCGAGGCCGGGCAGGGCGTGCCGCTCAGGTTGGCGACGAACGCATGCTGGGCCTGCAGGATCTGCTCGACATCGCGGTAGCCATGACGACGCAAGGTGGCCAGGCCTTGCGCCACTTCTTCGGCCACGTCCGGCAGGTAGCGGCCCATGAACAGCGAGTCGGAAACCAGGTGGCTGCAGGCATGGCAGCTCATCGCCAGGTCGCCGCTCAGGCGCGCCGAGCCGACCGCTTCCAGCGCGGTGCGGCGGGCGAATTCCATGGGCGAGGTCCAGGCGCTGACCTGGTCCAGGGCCAGTAGCGCGCTGGTCAAGTCAGCCTCGAAACCGTGCCGCTCGATCAGCTTTAGCGCGGCCAGGCAGCAGGCATGGCCATCATGGTAGGCGCCGAAACGCTCGGCAATCATTACCCCGAACCAGGCCATGCCGTAGGTGCTGCCCGGTGCGACGCCGTGCAGCAGCGACAGCTCCATGAGCTTGGCCAGGTGCAGGAAGCAGATGTCGTCCTTTACGAAAAACGATGACGACAGGGTGCCCAGCAGGCTGATGGCAACCGTCACTTCTTCCGAATCGCAGCGTGGCAGCGACTCCAGGCAGTGCCGGCCTTTTTGTTCGATCAACGCCTGTACATGGGCATGACTGGCCTCGACCTGTTGCCAGTCGACGCCCCGCACCGTGCTTATACCTAGCAAGTCCAGGCCGGATATGGCGCAGTCGATGGCCGCTTGATAGTCGCCGTGCAAGGTGTACAGCCGCGCCTGCAGCCGGCATACCCGCGCCCGGTCCAGCGCCGAGCGTGCGCGCTGGTTACATTCGCTGACCCGGGCCTCGGCCGCTGCCATGCGCGACAGTTGCATGTTGCACTCCGCCGCCATGCAGGCAATGGCAAAGCCATGTGCGGCGCGGCTTTCAAGCGAGGCACCGTGGTGCAGCAGCTGCTCGGCCGTTTGCAGGTAGCCTGCGGTCTGTTCGAAGGCGCCACTGTCACGTGCGCGTAGCACCGCTTCGCGTAAAAGTTGCAGGAACACTTCGCAGTCATCCGCTGCAAACCCGCATGGGCTGGCGCGTTGCAGCTGGTTGGCGACATCGAACAGCACCTCATGCAAGTGCGCTGGCCAGGCCCGAAGCATGGCCAGCGCAATACGTGCATGCAGCGGGGCGCGCTCGGGTATGGGCGTAAGTACGTACGCGGCCTCCATCACCCGGTCATGAGCGAAGCCCAAGCCTTTCTGGCCCGGTTGCAGGAAACCCGCACCTATCAAGGCCTTCAACGGTTCGCCCGGCTGTTCAGCAAGCACCTGGCGAAGCACGCGCTCATCGCAGCGGTTGCCCGCCGCGCTGGCAACCCGCAACACGTCGCGCTGGGGCGCTGGCAGGCGTGCCAGGCGGTGGATCATCAGGTCTGCGACATTGTCGGAGTAGCGGTGCCTGGCCACGGCCTGCAGGCTCCACGACCAGCGCATGGCCTGGGTCTCGAAGGTGAACAGCCGGTCCTCGACCATGGCCCTGAGGATCTGGTTGATGAAGAACGGGTTGCCCGCCGTCTTGTCATGCACCAGCTCGGCGACCGGCAGCGCCTCGTCGGGGCTGACGTGGTAGCGCTCGGCGATCAGCTCGGTCACCGCGCCCACGGCCAGGGGCCGCAGGTTCAGCGTGGTGCTGCGCACCGCTGCCGGTATGGCGAGTGGTGCACTGCTGGTTTGCGCATCATTACGCCGGGCGAAGATCAGCAACAGGTTGTTGGGTGCGTGAGCCAGCAGCTGCGCCAGCAGGTGCTGCGTGGCGTCGTCGGCCCATTGCATGTCATCGAGAAACAGCACCAATGGCTGCCCTGGGCGGCTGAACACCTGCAGGAATTCGACGATCGCCTGCAGCTCCTTCTGCAGTGCCAGGCGCGTGGGCTTTGCCGGCAGCTCGGGCAAGGGCCCGAGGACCAGTTGCAGGTCTGGCGCCAGCTTGCCGAGCAGCCGGCCGTGGCCTTTGATGCGGCGCAGGATCTCGCGGCGCAGGGTGTCGAGGTCCTGGCTGTTCTTGGCCAGCAGTTGGGTAGTCAGCGTGCCGAGGATCTCTACCCAAGGCGCGTAGGGCACGGCCTGCCCCAGGCCGTTGCACTTGCCGACCGCCCAGTAGCCTTCGGCGTTGACCTTGAGCGCGCTCTCGACCAGGCTCGACTTGCCCATGCCGGCAGCACCATTGATCAACAGCACTTGTGGCTTGCTGTCGCGGCGCATGGCCTTTAGCAGCAGGGCGATGGCCTTCAGTTCGGCGCTGCGGCCATACAGGCGTGCGTGGCTGGGCGAAACCGGGTCGGCGCAGCCAAGTTCGAACGTTGCCATGGTCTTGCTGGCGGCCCATTGCCGCTGGCAGTGGCCCAGGTCCACCGCCAGGGCGTGGGCAGTCTGATAGCGGGCATCTGGTTCCTTGGCCAGGGCCTTGGCCAGGATCCGGCTGAGTGCTTGCGGCACCTTGCTGTCCACTTCACAGGCCGCGCGCGGCTGCACGCCGGCATGCAGCTGGCGCCAGTGCTGGGTGTCGCGCCCGGTCAGCGGCAGTTCGCCTAGCAATAGCTGGTAGAGGATTGCGCCCAGGGCATAGATGTCGCTGCGCTGGTCGCTGCTACTGCCGTGCGGGCAGACCTGCTCCGGCGCCAGGTAAGCCCAGTTGCCGAGCGGGGTACCCTGCTCGCAGATCAGCTCTGCTGGGTCGGCGCGAAAACAGCCCAGCCGCACCCGCTGGTTGGCTTGCAGGCATACATGCTCGGGCTGCAGCGCACCGTGCAGCACATTGCGCTCGTGGGCCAGGGCCAGGGCGCTGGCGGCGTTCCGCGCAATGTCGAGAAACGGCGCCAGGGCCACCGGGCCTTCAGCGATCAGGTCGGCGATGGAGCGGCCGGCCGGGTATACCAGCAGCGGGCCTTCGGCCGAGCGCACGAATGCCGAGGGGATCACCGCCCACTGCGGGTCCAGCTGCAGGCGGTAGTCGCGCTCCAGGCGCTGGCAGGCGGCGGGCGCCTCAAGCGGAGCACGCACGGCAATCCAGGCTTGCTGGCTGGCGGGGTCGCGCAGGCGGAAGTAGCTGAGCTCGCCTTCCTGGCCCAGCGCGGTGATGTCGCACCGGTTCAGCCAGCCCTCATCGATCGACTGGTCGTAATCGATGGGCCTGTGTGCAAGGCGTTCATCGAGCATAAAGCACCCCCTGCTAGCGACATCCAGACGCGCGAGTATACGCAGCGGGCCCAGTGAGGATGCGGGTTACAGCCCGCTTGGCAGGAACGGGCACGCTGTTGTCCGTTATCGTACCCTGGCGGTTGGCGGGTGCTTGTATAGTCCTGAGGCAAACCTATCCCTCGGGATAATTGTCTGAACGCGTGCGCTGGCCTAGGCTGCCCGGGGCTGCGCAAACGCCCGTGCCCGTGCGAGGAAGCCATGATCCGAATAGGCAATGCCCAGGTGTCGCTGGAGCGGCGAGAAGTGTTTCTCGACGGCAAGCCGATCCTGTTGGGTGGCCGCGCGTTCGAGGTGCTGGCCACGCTGATCAAGGCCAAGGGCCGGGTGGTTGGCAAAGACGAGCTGTTTAGCCAGGTGTGGGCCGGCACGGTGGTCGAGGACAACAACCTGCAGGTGCAGGTATCGTTGTTGCGCAAGGCCTTTGGCGACCGTGGGTTGATTCAGACGGTGCCGCGCCGAGGTTACCGCCTGGCCGCCGAGATCAGCTTCGATGTGCCTTGCCAGGCGCTGGGTCGCTCGCCATTGGGTGTAGGGGCCGATGCGCTTGAACCGTTGGACGACAGCGCGAACGTGCCGGTGCTGGTGGTGGACGACGACCAGTCGGTACGCACGGCGCTGGGTCGCCTGCTGCGTTCGCAGGACATCCCGCATCATTTGTTTGCCAGTGCCGAGGCGCTGTTCGACACCCGCCTCGAAACCCCCTATGCCTGCCTGCTGCTGGACATGCACCTGCCCGACACCACTGGCCTGGAGGTGCAGGAAACGCTGCGCCGGCTGGCTTTGCCCTGGCCGATCGTGTTCATGACCGGCTTCGGTACTATCCCGATGACGGTCCAGGCCATGCGCGCCGGGGCCATGGAATTCCTGACCAAACCCTTCGATGAAGAGCAGCTGCTGACACTGCTACAGGCGGTGCGCGCCCGTGCCGTGGCCGAAGGGCGCAAATGGCGCCATGCACGGCAGGTCGAGGATAAGTACCAGCGCCTGACCCAGCGTGAGCGCCAGGTGTTCTCGCTGGTGGTCGGTGGCCTGTCGCACAAGCAGATCGCCAAGGAAATCGGCACCAGCGAAGTGACGACCAAGGTGCACAAGAAGAACATCATGAACAAGATGCAGTCCCGCTCGCTGCTGGAGCTGGTAGCCATGCACAACGTCATCGGGGCGCGGCCTGAGGGCTTGGCTGGCGCATGAGCAGATGGGTGTGCATCGTCGACGACGATGCTTCGGTGCGCAAAAGCCTGGCCAACCTGCTGCGTTCGGCCGGGTTCGAGACCTTGGCGTTCGCTGCGGGTGATGTGTTCCTGGCCTCGCAGCTGGCGCGCGAGGCGGGTTGTGTATTGCTTGACCTGAAGATGCCGGGGATGAGTGGGCTGGAGGTGCAGCGTGAGCTGGCGCGGCTGCAGTGGACGGTGCCGGTGATCTGCATGTCGGCGCATTGGGATGATGGTGCGGTGCACGCGGCGATGGGGCTTGGCGCGCTGGCCTGCCTAGGCAAGCCGTTTTCTGAAGAGGTGCTGCTGAAGGTGGTTGAAGAGGCTTTGGTTGGTAGTCAGTGATGTGCTGCCTGTGCCGGCCTGTTCGCGGGCTTGCCCGCTCCCACAGGTATTGCACAGTTCTTGAGGCCAGTGCAGTACCTGTGGGAGCGGGCAAGCCCGCGAACAGGCCGGTAGCTTTAACATCCATCTCAGCACACATGCGCAATCAAACACTGGTTAATTGGGCAATGCTCCGGAGGTTGATCGATAAGCGAGCCCATTGCCATGCCCCGCCTGAATACCTTCCTTGACCCCCAGTCCCCAACCCTGACCGCCACCGGCCTGCTGTTCATGCGGGTAACGGCCGCCTCGTTGCTGCTGTTCATCCACGGCCTGCCCAAGCTGATGGACTGGAGCGCAGAGCTGCAGCGCATTGAAGACCCCTTCGGCCTTGGCGCGCCGCTGACCTTTGGGCTGGCGATATTTGCCGAAGTGGTTTGCCCGCTGTTGCTGATGCTTGGAGTTGCGGCACGCCTGGCTTGTCTGCCGGTGCTGGCGGTGTTGCTGGTGGCGCTGGTGGTGGTGCACTCGGATTGGACGCTTGAGCAGGGGCAGTTTGCCTGGCTGCTGCTGGCGCTTTATGGCGGGTTGGCCTTGACTGGGCCTGGGAGGTATTCGGTCGCCGGGCTTTTCTGGCGGAACAAGGTTGCCTGATCGATCTTGGGGCTGCAAAGCAGCCCCGGCAATCTAACTGCTCCCCGGCCGGTACTGCAGGGCCTCGGCCAAGTGCGCCCGGCCAATGGCCTCGCAGCCCTCCAGGTCCGCCAGTGTCCGCGCCACCTTCAACAACCGGTGCGCCGCCCGCAATGACAAGGTCAGCCGCTCACAGGCCCCCTCCAGCCAGGCCTGGTCCGCCGCCGCCAACTCGCAATGACGGCGCAACCCTTCAAGGTTCAAAAACGCATTCGCACACCCTTGCCGCCTGTGTTGCACTTCCCGTGCCTCAGCCACTTTGGCCGCTACATCGGCACTGCTCTCACCGCAAGGCTGGTTGTTCAACGTGGTGCTCTCGCGGGCCACGGTCAGGTGCAGGTCGATGCGGTCCAGCAGTGGCCCGGACAGTTTGTTGCGATACCGCGCGATCTGCTCGGTGCTGCAGCGGCAGCGGCCGGTGGGGTCGCCCAGGTAGCCACAAGGGCACGGGTTCATCGCCGCCACCAGCTGGAAGCGCGCGGGGAAACGTACTTTGTCGCGGGCCCGGGCAATCACGATCTCGCCCGATTCCAGTGGCTCGCGCAGCACTTCCAGCACGCGCCGCTCGAACTCCGGCAACTCGTCGAGAAACAGAACGCCGTGGTGGGCGAGGGTAATTTCACCCGGTTGCGGTCGGCTGCTGCCACCCACCAGCGCCGGGCCGGAGGCGGAGTGGTGAGGGTGGCGAAACGGTCGCTGAGGCCAGCTGCTTAGCGGCGCATGCCCGCTGACCGACTGGATCGCCGCCACTTCCAGCGCTTCGTGTTCGTCCAGCGGTGGCAGCAGCCCTGGCAGGCGGCTGGCGAGCAGGGTCTTGCCGGTGCCCGGTGGCCCGGTGAATAGCAGGTTGTGTGCTCCGGCCGCCGCCAGTAGCAAGGCACGCTTGGCCGCCAGTTGGCCCTGCACTTCGCTCAGGTCCGGGTAGGGCCGTTGCTGCAGGATCAAGCCGTTGGCCGCGTACGGCGGCAGCGGCACTTGGCCGTTCAAGTGGGCGACCAGCTCCAGCAGATGTCCCACCGCATACACCACCAGCCCGCCTGCCAGGCTGGCTTCCTCGGCATTCTCCCGAGGCACCACCAGCGCCCGGCCTGCTTCACGTGCCGCCAGTGCCGCAGGCAACACCCCTTGCACCGGGCGCAGTTTGCCAGACAGCGCCAGCTCGCCCAGGCATTCGATATCGATGAGGGGCGCTGCTGGCACCTGGCCGTCGGCGGCGAGGATGCCCAGGGCAATGGCCAAGTCGTAACGCCCGCCATCCTTGGGCAGGTCGGCGGGGGCGAGGTTCTGGGTTATGCGCCGTTGCGGGTACTTCAACCCGGAGTTGACGATGGCGCTGCGCACCCGGTCCTTGCTTTCCTTGACCGTGGTTTCTGGCAGGCCGACCAGGGTGAGGTGTGGCAAGCCATTGGTCAGGTGGGTCTCAACACTGACGGCGGGTGCCTGCACGCCCACCTGGGCGCGGCTGTGGACGAGGGCTAGGGACATGGACGCTCCGTTGTCGCTGAAAAGGGCCGCTTCCTGCGGCTGCGCCAAGAATAGCCAGCGCGGCCTCAACAAACGCAAGAAGTGTGCGTCGTGATTTTTCAGGCCAGGTATTTCCCCTGGCAATTCATACAAATCGACAAAGATGGATCCAATTAACTTTGCGCATCACCCGGGTATGGCTTAGGGTTATTGAGCAACTGCCGCTGCCATGGGATGGCACTGCGGCTTATTTCAAATGGACTTGAGGTGTTGCTCCGTGCAAACGCTCACCCGCACGCGCCAGGTAATTCAAGAGCTGGTGCAGGCCAGTGCATTCGTTGAACTCAATCGCTTTTTCGACAGCTTAGAGGCGCAATGGCATCAAGCTCCGACCGGCGCGTTTCCTGTCTACCTGGCGGCCATTGAAGGGCACATGCTGGTCGACGTAAGTTGCCAGGGCGGCAGGGCCCTGAGCCAGGTGCTCAAAGCCTGGATCGAAGCCTGCCCCAGGGCATATCACCCGCAGGTGGTGATGGGCTTCCACTGCCTCCAGCGGGCCTGCCAGGTGCAGGGCAGCGGCCAACGCAATGCCGCATGCTTGCTGGCGGTCGAGCAAATCTGTGAAACCGCCACCGCACACCTGTTGTGTGCCATGGGCCGTTCAGCCCAGCCCGTGGCAGCGGCCATTGGCATGTTGCGTATCAGTGCGCGACTGCGTGAACCTGGCTGGCTGATTGAGCTGTTCCAAGGTCAGCCAGCGCGTTTCAGGCCCAATGCCCATGCCGATGTGGAAGTGCAGGAGGCTGCGGCGCCGTTGCTGGTGAAGCACGGGATCGTGCCGCTGGTCGAGCTGCCGCAGGCTTTACCCGCTTGCCTGGGCGCGCGCGTCGATCACGAGAAAGAAGACCCGCGCTATTACTGGTTACGCCATGCCCTGGTGGCACGGCCCGGCTGCTTTGAGGCTATCCAGGCCCTTGCCGTTTACCTGCTGCCGAGTCGCGGTGGCAGCGCTGATGCGATCGAGGTGTTGGTCAATGGCCCACTCTGCGAGCAGTGGGACGAAGCGTTGCGCAATGCCTTGCGCTGGATGGCCATCGAAGAGCGGCTGGTGTTGCCGCGCGTCGACCAGTCACGGGCGGCCGTTGCCTGGCTGCAATGCTTCGATGACTGGGCACAACGCCCGCTCAGGCCCAGGGACCAGGCCGTTGTGCTGGCCTGGCGAGGCGCATTGCGCAGCAGTACCGGGCACGCCCCGGCAGCCGCCTTGGGCGATTTTGTCGCTTGCCTGGAGCACTACACCGACCAAGGTTTCATCAGCGCAATGGGCGAACCTCTGCGTTGCCTGGCCCGCCTGATTCTGGTGGGCGGTGTGCTGGATGAACGTCAGGCGTTGCGTATCACCATCGAGCGCTTGAGCGCAGGAGATTCACACGCCGCCGCCTGTGCATTGCGTGCCGCCGGGCACCGCTTTGGCCTCTGGGGGTTACCGCGCTCGGCCGAGCAGGCCAAGGCATGGTCGCAGATTGCGGTAAAGCGCCAGTGTGCGGGGCAGGCGCCGGGCTTCGCTGTGCTCGATGTTGCACGGCTGCTCTGGGCTGCCAAGCGGCATGAAGTGGCCTGCTACCTGTATGAGCATTGTGCCGAGCTAAACCTGCCGGGGGCTGCCCTTGCGCTTTACGAACTGCATCATGGCGGCCTGGGCAGCACCCCGGAGCATTACCTGGATGACGAGGCGGCCGAGTACTGGCTGCAGCGTGCGGTGGAGGCGGGCAGCCGGCAGGCCAAGTACAACCTCGCCCGCCTGCGCATGGAGGGCGACGAAGACCTGAACGAGCGCAGTGCCATGCTGGCGGTGCGGCGCCTGCTGGTCGACGCGCTTGGCAACGCGAAGACCAATGCGCGCGCACGTTTGCACCTGGGGATTTTGTTGCGCCAGTTTGGCGAGCAGCAGGAACGGGCCGAGGCGGTGGCCTACCTGCTGAGCCTGGTCGAGCACCCGGACCCAGGGCTAGCCGGGCGTGCCAGTGCCGAGCTGGGGCTGGCCTGGATGCAGGGGCGCGGCACCCGCAAGCAAAGCCGCTTTGCTGCCATCGAATGGGTCAACCGGGCGGCCACCTTGCAGCCGGGGAATTCGGCCATCGAGGATATCCAGGCGGAGATTCTGAACTCGCATAACCGGGTGAAGACATTGTTTACCCAGTGTGGGGCTGCGCTGTTTCGTGGCACCTTGCATGCCAGTGAGCTGCCGCCGAAGCAGGCCTATATAGCCTAGCGTAGCCCCCCTGTGGGAGCGGGTTTACCCGCGAACACCGGCAAAGCCGGTGCCATACACCTCGTTGGATTCTTCGCGGGTAAACCCGCTCCCACAGGGTACCCTCAGGGCTCAGGTAGGGCTCAGGGTTTGGCGCCAAGGATGATGTGCGATGCCTTGATCAGCGCCGTGGCTTTCACACCCGGTGCCAGCCCCAGCTCCTGCACCGCTTCACGGGTCACAATTGCATACACCTCGGTACCGCCAGCCAGCTTCAGCACCACTTCGGCGTTCACCGCGCCATCGCCAACCCGCACCACTTCGCCTTCCAGCGCATTGCGCGCCGACAGCTTGTAGCCGGCCGCATCGGTCAGCAGCACCACCCACGGCGCCTTGACCAGCGCCACGGCATCTTTGCCGATGTTGATGTTGAGGTTGTGCAGGCTGGCCATGGTGACCACCGCCACCAGCTTTTCACCGCCACCCAGGGTCAGCTCGACTTCGGCATTGACCGCTCCGGGATGAACGTTAGTGACTTTGCCTTCGAAAACATTGCGTGCGCTAACTTTCATGGGAAACGCTCCGTGTGTCGATTGTTATTCCTGCGTGGCGGGTGCCAGCCGTGCTTCCAGCTCGGCGAGCTGTTTTTCCAAGGCCTCAAGACGTGCCCGAGTGCGCGCCAGCACGACCATCTGGCTGTCGAATTCGTCGCGGCTGACCAGGTCCAGCTTGCTGAAGGCCCCTTGCATCAGCACCTTGAACTGGCTTTCCAGTTCTGCGCGGGGCTGGGCGGTATCGCTGCTGAACAGGCGCGAGGCCTGGTCGCTCAGGGCATCGAGAAGGGCTTTGGGCGCGAGCATGGGGCTGTCCACTGAAACTTGAGAATGGCCGGCAGTGTAGCACGCACAAACCTGACGCCTGAGTGCACGTCGGTCCTTGTGGGAGGTTGCACATTTTTCGCGCAATGCGCCCTGCCGCTACGCACCGAAACTGTGCATGTTTTCCATGCTGGCGACTGGCCAATCCCGAGTTATTCACATAACCCACTGTTTTCCTGCGCTTTGCCGGAACTGGCAAGGTTTCTGCAAAGACCATTACGAGCCATGCACTGATGCAGTTCTTTGTGACCAAGCAGTGCGCACGCGGAGCCGGATGCCGACGACGCGTTACAAAGCCAACCGCTGCGCTTAGACTTGAGACGGGTTTGTTTTCCTGGGGCAAGTCCACCAAATCGGGAGAGAGTTTCATGAAGCTAGTCACAGCCATCATCAAGCCGTTCAAGCTGGACGACGTGCGCGAGTCGCTGTCGGAAATCGGCGTGCAGGGCATCACCGTCACCGAAGTCAAAGGTTTCGGTCGGCAGAAGGGCCACACCGAGTTGTATCGCGGTGCTGAATATGTGGTCGATTTCCTGCCCAAGGTGAAGATCGATGTCGCCATCGATGACAAGGACCTTGATCGGGTAATCGAAGCCATCACCAAGGCAGCCAACACCGGCAAGATCGGTGACGGCAAGATTTTCGTGGTGAATCTGGAGCAGGCGATCCGTATCCGTACCGGCGAAACCGATACCGACGCGATCTAAGCAGCAACAAAGCCTCACCAAACCCAACGCCCCAGGAGAAAACAACATGACTCTGCGTAAGATCGCAGGGCTAGGAGCCCTATTGTCCCTCGTAATGCCTGGGCTTGCCCTGGCAGAGGAAGCTGCCCCAGCGCTGAACTCCGGCGACACCGCCTGGATGCTGACCGCAACGGCGCTGGTGCTGTTCATGACCATTCCGGGCCTGGCCTTGTTCTATGGCGGCATGGTGCGTTCCAAGAACGTGCTGTCGGTGATGATGCAGTGCTTTGCAATCACCGGCCTGATGAGCATTCTCTGGGTCGTCTACGGCTACAGCATGGCCTTCGATACCACCGGTATGGAAAAGGGCGTGCTCAACTTCAACTCCTTCGTCGGCGGCTTCTCCAAGGCCTTCCTCAGTGGCGTCACGCCCGATAACCTGACCTCGGCCACCGCACTGTTCCCTGAAGCGGTATTCATCACCTTCCAGATGACCTTCGCCATCATCACCCCGGCGCTGATCGTCGGTGCCTTCGCCGAGCGCATGAAGTTCTCCGCGATGCTGGTGTTCATGGGCATCTGGTTCACCTTGGTGTATGCGCCGATCGCGCACATGGTGTGGAGCGGTGACGGTGCACTGATGTGGGACTGGGGCGTGCTGGACTTCGCTGGCGGCACCGTGGTGCACATCAACGCCGGTATCGCAGGCCTGGTCTGCTGCCTGGTGCTGGGCAAGCGCAAGGGCTTCCCGACCACCCCGATGGCCCCGCACAACCTCGGTTACACCCTGATGGGCGCGGCCATGCTGTGGATCGGCTGGTTCGGCTTCAACGCAGGCTCTGCCGCTGCCGCCAACGGCACCGCCGGCATGGCCATGCTGGTAACCCAGATCGCCACTGCCGCCGCAGCGCTGGGCTGGATGTTCGCCGAGTGGATCGGTCACGGCAAACCGAGCGCCCTGGGCATCGCCTCGGGTGTGGTTGCCGGCCTGGTTGCGATCACCCCGGCTGCAGGCACCGTGGGCCCGATGGGCGCCCTGGTGATCGGCCTGTCCTCGGGCGTGATCTGCTACTTCTGCGCCACCAGCCTCAAGCGCAAGCTGGGCTATGACGACTCGCTGGACGCCTTCGGTGTGCATGGCATCGGCGGTATCGTCGGGGCCATCCTTACCGGTGTATTCGCAGCCCCGGCGCTGGGCGGCTTCGGCGCCGTGACCGACATCGGCATGCAGGTCTGGATCCAGGCCAAGGGCGTGATCTTCACTGTGGTCTACACCGCCATCGTCACCTACGTGATCCTCAAGGTGCTGGATGTGGTGATGGGCCTGCGGGTCAACGAAGAAGAAGAGTCGGTCGGCCTCGACCTGGCTCAGCACAACGAACGCGGCTACAACCTGTAACTGCGACGCGGTAAAAAATTGCCCGGCTTGCCGGGCATTTTTTTGCAAGTTTTTTAGCATTTCCCGCTCGGCAAACGGTTTATTCGACACGTTCGCGACGTAGGTAGAAAACTTACAAGTCGTAAGGCATTTATGGAGCTTTGCTTTTTCCACGGGCGCGCTAGAATGCGCGCCGAAGGGTGTTTGACGAGTAGTCCACACACTTTCCCAGCCTTTGCTAGGCTTGCCAATAGCGTGTGGCCAGCAGGGGCTAATGGATTTGTCAGGTCCTGCCAGGAGCAGGGCCTGCAGGGTGCCGCCTCCCATCAGGAGCGCCGACCCAAGGGCAGTGGCCTAACCCACGGCCAGTTGAATTTTCACTGGTGGCTGCCGGTCTACGGCTGCACTGGTCTATAACTAACCTGCTTTTCGCAAGTCATGAGGTAGAACATGAGCGACGACGATCTGGAAAATGATGACCTCGAAGTAGGCGACGAAGACGAGGGTGATGAAGGCCTCGAAGCGGCGGCTGATGATGGCGCCGAAGACGCTGGCGATGACGACAGCAGCCCGGCACCCGCTGCCAAGGGCAAATCCAAGGCGGCAGTCTCGGTAGACGAGATGCCGAGCATGGAAGCCAAGCAGAAAGAGCGTGATGCCCTGGCCAAGGCGATGGAAGAATTCCTTTCGCGCGGTGGCAAGGTGCAGGAAGTCGAGGCCAACGTGGTCGCCGACCCGCCCAAGAAGCCGGACAACAAGTACGGCAGCCGCCCTATCTGAGTGGCTGATCGCAAAATAGCCCGCCGTCGCTGCGGGCTTTTTTGTGCCTGTGGTTTTGTGTTGGCTGTGCTGGCCTCTTCGCGGGCATGCCCGCTCCCACAGGATCACCGCAGGCCTGAGCCTTGCGCAGTCCCTGTAGGAGCGGGTTCACCCGCGAATGGGCCGCAAAGCGGCCCCTGTCAGCGCCAGCGCGCAAGCACGTCAGGCAACTGGGACAGCCGCTGGATCTCTGCATCCGGCGCCCGGTCACCCGCCCAGGCCTTGCCCTGCGGGTTGAACCACACCGCCCGCAGCCCGGCACGCTGGGCACCGGCAATGTCATCGCCCGGGTGGTCACCAATGTGCACCGCCGCGCTGGCGTCCACAGCGCCACGGCGCAGGGCCTCCAGGAACGGTGCCGGATCTGGCTTGCCGATACCGAGGTCCTCGGCACACAGGGCAAAGCGGAAGTAGTCCGCCAGCCCCAGCCGGCTCACATCGGCATTGCCGTTGGTGACCACGCCCAGGGTGTAGTGATGGCGCAGAATCTCCAGCACCGGCTGCACCTCGGGGAATATCTCCACCTGGTGGCGAGCATGCAGGAACACTTCGAAGCCTTCGTTGGCCAGCTCCTGCGCGTGCTTTTCGCTGTAACCGACCTCTTCCAGGGCATGGAACAGCACGCGCCGGCGCAGGGCGCTGATGCGGTGCTTGAGGCCAGGTTCGGCCTGTACCAGGCGCTCGCGGATGGCGAACAGGTGCTCTACCGGCACGCCGCCAAGGATCGGGGCGTTGGCTTCGAGCCAGTCGCGCAGCACGACTTCCGCGCTGGCAATGACCGGCGCGGTGTCCCACAGGGTGTCGTCGAGGTCGAAGGTGATCAGCTTGATGCTCATGAGTCTGTGCCTTTGCTGCGTTTGGCCCGGGGGTGGGCGCTGTCGTACACCGCGGCCAGGTGCTGGAAGTCCAGGTGGGTATAGATTTGCGTGGTGCTGATGTCGGCATGGCCGAGCATCTCCTGCACCGCGCGCAAGTCCTGGGACGATTCCAGCACATGGCTGGCGAAGGAATGGCGAAGCATGTGCGGGTGCAGGTGCTGGCCCAGCTCGCGCTCGCCGACGGCCTTCACCCGTTGTTGCACGGCGCGGGGGCTGATGCGGTTGCCCTGGCGGGTGATGAACACGGCGCGGTCGCGCGGGTTGCCGATGCCGCGCAGGCGGTACCACTCCTGCAGCGCCTCGCGGGCCTTGCGGCCAACCGGCAGCACGCGGGCCTTGCCGCCCTTGCCCAGCACCTGCACCAGGCCGGCGGTGAGGTCGAGGTGGTCGAGGTCGAGGTTGGTCAGCTCGGACAGGCGCAGGCCTGACGAATAGAACAGTTCGAGCATGGCTTGGTCGCGGCGGGCAATGAAGTCGTCGTCGACGCCGCCATCAAGCAACTGCAGGGCACGGTCGGTGTCCAGCACCTTGGGCAGCCGGCGTTCGCCCTTGGGTGCGCTAAGGCCGGTGGCCGGGTCGTGCTGGCACAGGCCTTCGCGGTTGAGGTAGCGGTACAGACCGCGCACGGCCGACAGCAGCCGCGCCAGGCTGCGCGAGGACTGGCCATGGTGGTGCAGGCGGGCGATCAGCTGGCGCAATTGCTGGATCTGCAGCGCCTGCCAGTCGGCGATAGCGTGTTCCTTGCAATAGGCAATGACCTTGTCCAGGTCACGTCGGTAGCCCAGCAAGGTGTGCTCCGACACCTGGCGCTCGTTGCGCAAGTGTGCGCAATAAGCCTCCAGCTGGCGTTCCATCAGCGCACCGGGCGCAAGGTCTGGGTAACGCGCGGCACAACGCGGCCGAGCACTTCGGCAATATAGCCGAGGAACAGCGTGCCGACGCTGCTCTTGTAGTGTTGCGGGTCGCGGCTACCAATCGCCAGTACCCCGTGCAACCCCTGGTATTCAAGGGCAGCCACGGCGCTGGAGCCCACTTCCCGGCGCTGTTCTTCACCGAACAGGAAGGCCAGTTCGTGGTCGCGCAGGTTGCCACTGACCGTCCTGCCGCCGCCCAGCAGGGCGCCAATGGCCTGCTGCGCCTCGGCGTTGCTGACCCAGCGCCCGACCGGCGCGACGTTGTCACCGAACAGGATCAGACTGACGAAAGGCACCTGGAACTCCTGGCGCAGGCTGTCTTCGACCGCCATGACCACTTCTTCCAGGCTGCCGGCATCGAGCAGGTCGAGGATCAGCCGGCGGGTCTTGTCGAACAGCCGGTCGTTGTCGCGGGCCACGTCCATCAGTTGCGACAGGCGATGGCGCATCTCGATGTTACGGTCGCGCAGCAGCTTGAGCTGGCGCTCTACCAGCGACACGCTGTCGCCACGCTGGTGCGGGATGCGCTGTTCGATCAGCAGCTCGTCGTGCTCGGCGAAGAAGGCAGGGTGGGCGCGCAGGTAGGCGACCACCGCCTCGGCATCGAGCTCGGCGGACTGCTGGGGTACAACCTTGGGCTGATCGGTCATGGCGGTTACTCGCTTAGAGACGAACCTGTCCTTCGTAGACGCGTACGGCCGGGCCGGTCATCACTACGGGCTTGCCGGGGCCGGCCCATTCGATGTGCAGGCGGCCACCCGGCAGGTCGAGGGACACTGGAGAGTCCATCCAGCCCTGGCTGATCGCCGCCACGGCCGCGGCGCAGGCGCCGGTGCCGCAGGCCTGGGTTTCGCCCGCGCCGCGTTCCCATACGCGCAGGTTGGCGCGGTGGCGGTCGATGACCTGGAGGAAGCCGGCATTCACCCGCTGCGGGAAGCGTGGGTGGTTTTCGATCTTCGGGCCCAGCTCATGCACGGGGGCAGTACGCACGTCGTCGACACGCAGCACGGCGTGCGGGTTACCCATGGACACGGCAGCAATCGAATGCAGCTGGCCGTCGACTTCCAGTGGGTAGTTCAGCGCCTGCTCGTCGGCGACGAAGGGAATTTCGGCAGGGATGAAGCGCGGCGGGCCCATGTCGACACTCACCTGGCCGTCGTTCTGCACGTCCAGCACGATGATGCCGCTCTTGGTTTCCACGCGGATGCGTTTTTTCGCGGTCAGGCGCTTGTCCAGCACGAAGCGGGCAAAGCAGCGCGCACCATTGCCGCACTGCTCCACCTCGGAGCCGTCAGCGTTGAAGATGCGGTAGCGGAAGTCCACTTCCGGGTTGTTCGGCGCCTCGACGATCAGCAACTGGTCAAAGCCGATGCCGGTGTGGCGATCACCCCATTGCTTGGCGTGCTTGGGCTGGATGTGCGCGTGCTGGCTGACCAGGTCGAGGACCATGAAGTCGTTGCCCAGCCCATGCATCTTGGTAAAACGCAGCAGCATGGGCTTACTCCGGCAGCAGGCTTTCGCCAGCGAACAGTTCGGCGATGGTCTCGCGGCGGCGTACTTCGAAGGCCTGGTCGCCGTCGACCAGGATTTCAGCGCAACGGCCACGGGTGTTGTAGTTGGAGCTCATGACAAAACCATAGGCGCCCGCAGACTGCACGGCCAGCAGGTCACCTTCTGCCAGGTTCAGCACGCGGTCCTTGCCGAGGAAGTCGCCGGTCTCGCAGATCGGCCCGACCAGGTCATAGGCACGGCCTTCGCCTGCACGTGGCTTGACCGCGCTGACACCCATCCAGGCCTGGTACAGGGCCGGGCGGATCAGGTCGTTCATCGCCGCATCAATGATGGCGAAGTCCTTGTGCTCGGTGTGCTTGAGGTATTCCACGCGGGTCAGCAGCACGCCAGCGTTGGCCACGATGTAGCGGCCCGGCTCGAACACCAGGGCCAGCTCGCGGTCGCCGACGCGCTCGCGGATGGCCTTGATGTAGTCGGCCACCAGCGGCGGCTGCTCATCGCGATAACGCACGCCAACACCACCGCCCAGGTCAAGATGGCGAAGGTGGATGCCGCATTCGGCCAGGCGGTCGACCAGCACCAGCAGGCGGTCGAGGGCATCGAGGAACGGCTCGACGGTGGTCAGCTGCGAGCCGATGTGGCAGTCGACACCGACCACTTCCAGGTTCGGCAACTGCGCGGCGCGCACGTAGATGGCCTCGGCGTCGGCGATGGCGATGCCGAACTTGTTTTCTTTAAGGCCGGTGGAGATGTACGGGTGGGTGCCGGCATCGACGTCCGGGTTGACCCGCAGCGACACCGGGGCCACCTTGCCCATCTCGGCGGCCACCACTTGCAGGCGCTCCAGCTCGTCGGTGGACTCGACGTTGAAGCAGTGCACGCCGATTTCCAGGGCGCGGCGCATGTCTTCGCGGGTTTTACCCACACCGGAGAACACTACGCGGTCAGCACGGCCGCCAGCGGCCAGCACGCGCTCCAGTTCACCACCGGAGACGATGTCGAACCCTGCGCCCAGGCGTGCCAGCACGTTCAGCACGCCAAGGTTGGAGTTGGCCTTGACCGCGAAGCACACCAGGTGTTCGGCGCCTTGCAGGGCGTCGGTGTAGCTGCGGTACTGCGCCTCGATATGGGCGCGCGAATACACATAGGTGGGGGTGCCATGGCGTTCGGCAATGGCCGACAGGGCCACGCCTTCCGCGAACAGCTCACCGTCGCGGTAGTCGAAAGCGTTCATCTGAATTCCTTACTGCTCTGGCGTTTGCTCGGGCAATTGCTCGGGCTGGAGAGGCTGCTCTTCTTGCGGCTGTACGGCCGGAGCGTGCTGGTGTTGATGCGACTTGTGGCTGCCTTTGCCGTCCTTGCCGTCTTCCGGCAGGTACAGGGGGCCTTTCTGACCGCAGGCCGAAACGAGGCAGGCAACCGCGACCAGCGCCGCGAGCGAGGAAATCAGGCGCTTCATGGGTGAAATCCTTAGGAAAATGCAGTATTGCGCCCGAGTATACCGAGCGACCGACGGCTTGCCTATGCAAGAGCCGGTCCGCCGGGCGGGCTATTCTTACCGCCTGCAAGGGCCCTTTCGCGGCTAAAGCCGCTCCTACAGTTACTGCACCGGTCCCAGGCCTTGCACAATCCCTGTAGGAGCGGCTTTAGCCGCGAAGAGGCCGGTGAAGGCAACGGCTAAACCTTTGCATTCGGCGGCAAGCGCCCGTATCTTGCCCGGCTTGCCTGTAACGCAGCCAATTTCGAGGTTCCTGCAATGAGTTTGAGTGAAGCGCGTTTCCATGATCTGGTCGACGCGACCCAACAGGCCCTGGAAGACCTGTTCGACGAGAGCGGCATGGACCTGGACATGGAGAACTCCGCTGGCGTCCTCACCGTCAAGTTCGAAGGCGGTGCCCAGCTGATCTTCAGCCGCCAGGAGCCGCTGCGCCAGCTGTGGCTGGCCGACCGTTCCGGTGGTTTCCACTTCGATTACGACGAAGACAGCGGCAAGTGGGTGTGCGAGAAGAGCGAAGAGCTGCTGGGCGAAATGCTTGAGCGTATCGTGTGGGAGCGGGCCGGCGAGAAGCTGGACTTCGACGAGATCTGACATGAGCAGCGCCCAACCCCGGCCGCCCAAGCCGCTGTACAGCAACGTCAGCCCCGCCGTGCCATCACCCTGCATCAGTGTTTGCCGGCTGGACGAGCAGCGGGTATGCACCGGCTGCCATCGGCATGTCGAGCACATCCGCGAATGGCGCTCGGCCGATGATGAGCGGCGCCGGCAGATCTGCCGCGAGGCCCAGGTTTTGCGCGAGCAGGCTAAGGCACACTGAGCGCAGGGGCTTGAGTATTTACCCGGCTGTGGTAGTGTCGGGTTCTGCGTCGGAGACGCCAAAGCCTTAACAAACCCCGCCCTTGGGCGGGGTTTTGCTTTATCTGTACATTGAAAACTGCCTGTTCAAAGGAGTCTGACTGGATCATGAGCACCAAGCCCTCCCTCATCCTCACCCGATTGGACGTACAACGTCTGGAGCGTCTGATCGACAGCCTCGACGAGAGTACGCCGGGTGTGCTCGCCCTGCAGGACGAGCTGGACCGCGCCGAGCAGGTGGTCGGTCACGAGGAAGTGCCAGCGGGCGTGGTGACCATGAACTCGCGCGTACACTGCCGTGAGGAGGCCAGCGGCAAGGACTACCACCTGACCCTGGTGTACCCGAAGGACGCCGGGCCGGAAGGCAAGGTCTCGATCCTGGCGCCGATTGGTTGCGCGTTGCTGGGGCTGTCGGTGGGTGAGCAGATCGACTGGCCGGCACCGGGCGGCAAGACCCTCAAGCTGAAGCTGCTGGAAGTGGAATATCAGCCGGAAGCGGCGGGCGATTTCGACCTGTAAAACCCCGGGGCCGCTTTGCGGCCCATTCGCAGCACAAGGCTGCTCCTACAGGGAGATGCGATCCCTTGTAGGAGCAGCCTTGTGCTGCGAATTCAGGATCCTTCCGCCAGAACCTGCTCCAACCCCTCATTCAAAGCCTGCTCCAGCACCCGCTTGTAGCTCAGGTACAGCTGCGTCGCCCCCAACCGGTCATCCAGCAACTCGGACAAATCCAGGTCAGTGATATAGCACCTGTACTGCGCTGCACCACGCCGCTGGCCAATGATCTGCCGGGCCACCACCGCATACAACTGCGCCCCATGCTCCAGCTCGGAAAACTCCTGCTGGTCGCAGTACAGCGTCACATGTGCAGCACCCGCCACACCGGCCTGGATGATGGCCTGCACCTCATAGTAAGGCTGGTCGCTGCCCTCCAGCGGGGCCAGGCGCGGCTCGATGCTGCGGGCCTTGCCAGGGCTGGATGGCAACAGCTGCGCGAAGAGGATATCCAGTGACGCCGGGCGCAGATTGTCCAGCGGTAGCCGGGCATCACGGCGCATCACTACCGAGCGCAGAAAGCGTTGCAGCGGCAGCAGCAGGTGGGCTTCGTCTTGCAACGGCAGGCGCTGCTGCCACAGGGCGTTGTATTCATCCAGTACATACAGCTCGGCCCAGCCGCCCTGCAGGCGGTAGAACACCTGGATGCAGGCCGGCCTGCCTTGTTCCAGCACCAGGCGCAGGTCGTGGTCTTGCAGTGCGTTGGCGTCCAGGTAAAGCGGGCTGTAGGCGCTGCGTTCTTCGCCCAGGTAAGCCAGCAGTGCCTCATGATCGGCCAAGGTGGCCAGGCTGACATGCTCGGGCAGCAGTTCCAGTACATGGGTGTGCTGGGCCACCTGCAGCAGGTAGCGGTGGTTCAGGCCTTGGTCGAGCAGCAACTGCACGGTGTCGAAAATCTCCTCCACACGCTGGCCAATGGCCTGGGCACGGCTCTGGCAGAAGCAGCGCACCCGCACCCGTGGCCGGTGGCCGTGCAACACCGGGCTGTTGAGGAAGTCGCGCAGGCAGCGCACCAGCGCGTGTTCGCCGTCATAGCGCTGGACCAGCACCTCGTTCCAGCTGTTGAGGGTGACCTGGTCCAGGGTCAGCACCAGGTTCTCGCGCACGCCTGCGTAGCTCAACGAGTCGGTGCGTTCGGTGGTCATCAGGATGTTCAAGTCGCGGTGGTGGCGCAGCGGGTCAATGGCGACGTTGACCAGCAGCAGCACTTCGTCGGCAACGCTGGGCTGCAGCAGGCGTACTTCGCTGACTGTCGGCAAGGGCAGGGGGATGCTTTGCTGCAGGCAGCCCACCAGGTTGAACAGCTCAAGTTCGCTGAGGTCGCTGACGCCCGGGTGCAGCGCCAGGCGTGTGCTGCTGTCGATCACGCCGTTGCGATGGGCCCAGGCCAGCAGTTCGAGCAGTTCCCGACAGCGTTTTATCGGGCTGAAGTGTTGCACTTCGTGGCTGCTGAGGTTGCCGGCGTACAGCTCCCAGTGGTGGTTGCCGGGTTCCTTGCGGTTGCCTGCCTGGGCCAAGGTCAGGGTGCCTTCGGCAAGGTCCGGGGCGATGCCGGGGTTGATCACTTCGACCTTGCCGGCACGGCGCTCGAAGGCTGCATACAGGCGCCGGCCCAACACATTGAGGTCGCGCTGATCGGCGCGGCTGCTGGCGTTTTGCGTGCGGGCGAACTGGCTGAGGAAGCGGTAGCTGTGGTTCAGCTCGGCCACCAGTTCGCGGCGCTCGACGGCCACCTGCAGCACTTTCCATTGGCTGCGGCTGTCCAGCAGGGCCAGCTGGCGCTCGTCCCAGCCCCATTCGTCGGCCAGGCGCTGCAGCAGACGGCGTTGCCAGCCATTGGCGCGGCTCTGTTCGCTGAGTTTCTTGTTCACCTTCAGGTACAGGCTGCGGCGTACCAGCTCCAGGCGCGCGGTCTCACCACGTTGCAGCAGGTAGCGTTCAATGCGCCGGTAGACCATCACGTAGGGGTCCAGCTCATCGAGGTCGAGCTGGTTGGCGAACACTGCCTGCTTGTAGTCCAGGCTCAGGCAGCGCACGGCGGGGTGTTCGCTGGCGTAGGCTTCGGTCAGCAGCAGCTTGAGCAACGACTTGTAGGGCGAGTCGATGCCTTTGAACAGTTGCCACAGGCCGGCGCCGACGAACTCGCCAGGTGGAATGTGCGCCAGGTTGCCGAGGTCCAGGGCGTCCTGGCTGCGGATGAAGCGCTTGGACAGCAGGGTCTGGGTGTAGTCGTGGTAATTGTGTTCTTCGTAGACCGGCACCAGCCACCACAGCGGCGTGCGCCCGGCCAGCCACAGCGTGGTGCGGTAGAACTCGTCCAGCAGCAGGTAGTGCTGGGTGGTGCCGCAGTCGTCGGAGCCGAGCTGGCCATCGCGCTGGCCTTGGGCGAAGCCCTGCGTGTCGATGAGAAAGAAGTGCGCCTCGGCACCCAGGCTGGCTGCCCAGGTTTCCAGCAGTTGGCACTTGCGGCGCAGTTCATCAAGCAGCGGCTCGGGCAAGCCTGGCGCATGGCACACCCATACATCCATGTCGCTGTGCTCGGCCTGGGCCAGCGAGCCCAGGCTGCCCATCAGGAACAGGCCGTGGATTGGGCGCGGCGGGTTGCCATGCTGGGCCTTGTAGGAGAATGAGCGGGCGAAGCGTTGGGCTTCTGCCACCCGTTCGGCATCTGGCTCGTAGCCGGATACACCTGCGGGAGTGCTGCCAGAAACATAACCCGGTAACAGCGGGTGGTTCACATGGAACAGCAGCGGCAGCAGCGTCAGTACCTGTTGTTGGCGTGTCGACAGGCCTTCCATCGCCCTTTGCAGCCGGCCCTGGTTCAGATGCAGGAAGCGCGCACGCAGTGTTGCCAGGACTTTGCGGTCGATGCCTTCGTCCAGGTCAGGGCGGATTTCGTGGGGGTGGTTCATTGCGCGCTCGGGCAGGCCAGTGAAACTGTGGCGAGTTTAGCCTGAGTGGCGGGGTCGGATAAGCGCTAAATGAAATATTGGCGCCATTTTCCCAGCGCTTGCGGGCCAGCTCCAGCTTTCGCTGCACATGAGGCATGATGGGCGCATTCAGTTGATGAAGAGAGTTTCCGATGCGTGTATGGATCGATGCCGATGCCTGCCCCAAGGCGGCCAAGGATCTGATCGTCAAGTTCGCCCTCAAGCGCAAGTTCGAGGTGGTGATGGTGGCAGGGCAGGCCGTGGCCAAGCCGGCGTTCGCCATCGTGCGGCTGGTCGTGGTGCCCAGCGGCATGGATGCGGCCGATGATTACCTGGTCGAGCACGCTGTGCCCGGCGAGCTGGTGATCTGCAGTGACGTGCCGTTGGCCGACCGCTTGGTGAAAAAGGGCGTGGCAGCGCTGGACCCACGCGGGCGCGAGTTCGACGAGCGCAACATGGGTGACCGCCTGGCGGCGCGCAACCTGTTCACCGAGCTGCGCGAGCAGGGGCAGGTGGGGGGAGGGCAGGCGACTTATGGTGAACGCGACAAGCAGGCGTTTGCCAATGCGCTGGACCGGATCATTGCCCGTCTCTCCAAACCCTGAGGGGACCCTGTAGGAGCGGCCTTGTGTCGCGATCGGGCCGCAGCGCGGCCCCAGGATTTCAGCTTCGCCGCATAAATTGCCAGGGCCGCTTCGCGGCCCGATCGCGACACAAGGCCGCTCCTACACAGGGCGCGTTTGCAGGGCTTACTCGTGAGTCAGCTCCAGCACCCGGTCCACCAGCTTGTAGATCCCGCCAGCCGCCTCGCTGATCGACTTGGCCTCCATATAAGCCGGGGTCGTCACCAGCTTGCGTTGGGTGTCTTCGACAATGTCGTGCACATCGCACTCTTCATGGGTGCCACCCATCTTCACCACGGCCGCCGCAGTGCCAGCGTCGCTACCAATGGTGCAGACCACGCCCGGCCCGTAAATCTTCGCTGCCAGCGCCGGCGAAATGCAGATCAGGCCAACCGGCTTGCAGGCATCGGCAAAGGCTTCGGCCAAGGCCAGTACATCCGGGTGAACGCTACAGTTGGCGCCTTCCACGGCAAAGTTGGACAGGTTCTTCGCCGCCCCGAAACCGCCTGGCACGATCAGCGCATCGAAGTCTTCGGCCTTGGCTTCGCGGATGTCCTTGACTTCGCCGCGGGCAATGCGCGCCGATTCCACCAGCACATTGCGCGACTCGGGCATTTCTTCGCCGGTCAGGTGGTTGACTACATGCATCTGTGCAATGTTCGGCGCGAAGCACTGCACCTGCGCACCGCGCTGGTCGAGGCGCAGCAGGGTGATCACGCTTTCGTGGATTTCGGCGCCGTCATACACGCCACAGCCGGAAAGAATCACCGCTACTTTTTTTGTCATGCTCAATACTCCAGTGTCGAGGCGCTAAATGTCCTCTAGTTTGGCAGATGTCGCCATAGGGATTGCTGCGGGCGCGGCCTAATCTTGATGGATACCACCTGAGGTCATGCTCATGGACCTGATATTGCTGGCCGTGCCGTTCTTCTTCGTGCTGATTGCCGTCGAGCTGGTGGCCGACCGTGTGCGTGGCCAGCGCAACTTCACCCTGGCCGACTCGATCAACAGCCTGAGCACCGGCGTGCTGTCGACCAGTACCGGGTTGCTGACCAAGGGTGTAGGGCTGGTCACCTATGCCCTGGCCTTCGAGCACCTGGCGCTGTTGCGCCTGCCGGCACACGCGTGGTGGGTGTGGTTGCTGGCCTTTGTCCTGTACGACTTCTGCTACTACTGGCTGCACCGCCTGGGCCACGAGCGCAATGTGCTGTGGGCGGCGCACTCGGTGCATCACCAGAGCGAGGAGTACAACCTCACCACCGCGCTGCGCCAGACCAGCAGCGGCTTCATTTTCTCGTGGATCTTCTACCTGCCGCTGGCGTTGGTCGGCGTGCCGCCACTGGTGTTCATTACCGTGGCCTCGCTCAACCTGCTGTACCAGTTCTGGGTGCATACCCGGCATATTCCCAAGCTTGGCTGGCTCGAGTGGGTGTTGATCACGCCATCCAATCATCGCGTCCACCATGCGCAAAACCCTGCTTACTTGGATCGCAATTACGGCGGCGTGTTCATTCTCTGGGACCGTCTGTTCGGCACTTTCAAGGAAGAAGACCCGGCCGAGCCGGTGGTGTTCGGGGTGACCACGCCGCTGGCCAGCTGGAACCCTTTGTGGGCCAACCTGCAGTTCTATGCCCAGCTCTGGCGCGACGCCCGGCGCACCGCCAGCCTGTGGGACAAACTGCGTATCTGGTTCATGCCTACAGGCTGGCGCCCGGCCGATGTAGCTGCGCGCTACCCACAGGCCAAGCAGGACCTGGCGCTGTTTCGCAAGTTCGGGATTGCCCTGGGCCGCGCGCAACAAGCCTATGTGGCGGCGCAGTTCGTGGTTTACGTGGCGCTGGGCAGCTATTTGATGGGCGCGGCCGAGCGCGTGCCAACCGCCGCGCTGGTGCTCGGTTGGTCGCTGATGGCGTTTGGTTTGTTCGTGCTGGGCGCGTTGCTGGAGAACCGGCCCTGGGCTGCGCGCCTGGAGCTGGCGCGGCTGCTGCTGAATGCGCCGGCGCTGTACCTGGCCGGCGTATTGGGCCTAGCGGTGGTCGCGCCGCTGGCCTGGATCCTGCTCGTGGCTTACAGCTTGCTCAGCCTCTGGGGACTGGGCCTGGTCCGCCGCCTTGCGCTCCGCGCGCAGGGTACGGAAGCGCCGGCGCAGCCACAGCAGGCCACCCAGCGCCAGCAGGCCGCCGAGCACCCATAGCTCATAGCGCTTCACGTTGCCTAGCAGGCCTTCGAGGATGGCACCGAAGTGGTACGCAGCCGCGCCCAGGGCCGCAGCCCAGATCGCCGCGCCAATACCGTTCAGCAGCAGGTAGCGGCGTGGCGGGTAGCCCGACAGGCCGATGGCCACCGGCATGACCGTGCGCAGGCCGTAGACGAAACGGAAGCTCAGCACCCAGATGTCGGGGTGGCGGCGGATGTGGTCCAGCGCCCGGTCACCCATCGCCTGCCAGCGCGGTTTGCGCGCCAGAATCCTGCGCCCATGTCGACGGCCCATGAAGTACCACAACTGGTCGCCGGCATAGCTGCCGAAGAACGCCACCAGGCACACCAGCTTGATGTCCATGTAACCGCGGAACGCAAGGAATCCCGCAAGCACCAGAATGGTCTCGCCTTCGAAGAAGGTGCCTAGAAAAAGGGCAAAGTAGCCGAAATCCTGCAGGAATTGTTGAAGCATTTTCTGAGGTGCTGGCGAAATGAACGCGCAGCCTACCCCTTCGCGCGCATTCGTGAAAGTGTCCAAATGTGTCTCGACGTGAACAATTCCTACGCGGACAATGCCAAGGGCCACATGCTGCGGCTTGCCCTGGTGTGTAACACAGGCGTCATAATGGGCGCTTATCTTGCCGCTCAATAGATGATAGGGCATTAACGTCCTCAGGAACGCCAGATGAATAATGAAGTGCTAACACCTGTCGCGATCAAGGATGCTCAAGAGCTCCCCGAAGAGATGGTGCAAACCCCGCCAGACCTGCCGCCTCCGGCGCCGGACGTGGCGGCGGACCTGGCTTCGGACGTTGCGCCGGAGCCTGCAGCGGAACTGGTGGCCGAGCCTGTGGCACCGGCCCCGGCACCCGCACCGGCCATCAGCGTTCCCGGCCTCGACGACAGCAGCCTGTACATTCATCGCGAACTCTCACAGCTGCAGTTCAACATCCGCGTGCTGGAGCAGGCACTGGACGAGAACTATCCGCTGCTCGAACGCCTCAAGTTCCTGCTGATCTTCTCCAGCAACCTCGACGAATTCTTCGAAATCCGCGTCGCCGGCCTGAAGAAGCAGATCAATTTCGCCCGTGAACAGGCCGGTGCCGACGGCCTGCAGCCGCATCAGGCGCTGGCGCGCATCAGCGAGCTGGTGCACTACGAGGTGGAGCGCCAGTACGCGATCCTCAACGACGTGCTGCTGCCCGAGCTGGAAAAGCACCATATCCGCTTCATTCGTCGCCGTTACTGGACGCCCAAGCTCAAGACCTGGGTGCGCCGCTACTTCCGCGACGAGATCGCCCCGATCATCACCCCGATCGGCCTCGACCCGACCCACCCGTTCCCGCTGCTGGTGAACAAGAGCCTCAACTTCATCGTCGAGCTTGAAGGTGTGGACGCCTTCGGCCGCGATTCGGGCCTGGCGATCATCCCGGCCCCGCGCCTGCTGCCGCGGGTGATCCGCGTGCCGGAAGAGGTGGGTGGCCCGGGCGCCAACTACGTATTCCTGTCGTCGATGATCCACGCGCACGCCGACGACCTGTTCCAGGGCATGAAGGTAAAGGGCTGCTATCAGTTCCGCCTGACCCGTAACGCCGACCTGGCGCTGGACTCCGAAGAGGTCGACGACCTGGCCCGTGCCCTGCGCGGCGAGCTGTTTTCGCGCCGCTACGGCGACGCCGTGCGCCTGGAAGTGGCCGACACCTGCCCGAAACACCTGTCGGACTACCTGCTCAAGCAGTTCAGCCTCAGCGAAAGCGAGCTGTACCAGGTCAACGGCCCGGTCAACCTTACCCGCTTGTTCAGCATCACCGGCCTGGACAGCCACCCGGAGCTGCAATACACACCGTTCACCCCGGCGATCCCCAAGCTGCTGCAGAACGCCGACAACATCTTCAGTGTGATCAGCAAGCAGGACATCCTGCTGATGCACCCGTTCGAGTCCTTCACCCCGGTGATCGACCTGCTGCGCCAGGCCGCCAAGGACCCGCACGTGCTCGCCGTGCGCCAGACCCTGTACCGCTCCGGGGCCAACTCGGAAATCGTCGACGCCCTGGTGGATGCGGCGCGTAACGGCAAGGAGGTCACTGCGGTGATCGAGCTGCGTGCGCGTTTCGACGAAGAATCCAACCTGCAGATGGCCAGCCGCCTGCAAGCGGCGGGTGCGGTGGTGATCTACGGCGTGGTCGGCTTCAAGACCCACGCCAAGATGATGCTGATCCTGCGCCGCGAGCAGGGCGAGATCGTGCGTTATGCGCACCTGGGTACCGGCAACTACCACGCCGGCAACGCCCGCCTGTACACCGACTACAGCCTGCTGACCTCTGACGACGCCCTCACCGAAGACGTCGGCAAGCTGTTCAGCCAGCTGATCGGCATGGGCAAGACCCTGCGCATGAAAAAGTTGCTGCACGCGCCGTTCACTCTGAAGAAGGGCATGCTCGACATGATCGCGCGGGAAACCCAGTTCGCCCTCGAAGGCAAACCGGCGCACATCATTGCCAA
The DNA here is from genome assembly GCF_044749595.1 of Pseudomonas sp. NPDC089392. Lineage (NCBI taxonomy): Bacteria > Pseudomonadati > Pseudomonadota > Gammaproteobacteria > Pseudomonadales > Pseudomonadaceae > Pseudomonas > Pseudomonas sp. NPDC089392. The sequence continues at coordinate 343,047 of NZ_JBIVIF010000001.1, read as the reverse complement.
GTTCAACTCGCTGACCGACGCCAAGGTCATCAAGGCGCTGTACAAGGCCAGCCAGTCAGGCGTGAAGATTGACTTGGTGGTGCGTGGCATGTGCTGCCTGCGCCCAGGCATTCCGGGGGTTTCGCACAACATCCAGGTGCGCTCGATCATCGGCCGCTTCCTGGAGCACACGCGGGTGTTCTACTTCCTCAATGGCGGCGAAGAGCAGATCTACCTGTCCAGTGCCGACTGGATGGAGCGCAACCTCGACAAGCGTGTCGAGACCTGCTTCCCGGTGGAAGGCAAGAAGCTGTTGCTGCGGGTGAAGAAGGAGCTGGAAGGCTACCTGACTGACAACACCCACGCCTGGACCTTGCAGCCAGACGGGCGCTACTTGCGCAGCACCCCGACCGGCAACCAGAACCCGCGCAGTGCCCAGGCGACCCTGCTGGAGCGCCTGAGCAACCCGGTCCTCAACGTACGCTGAGGACGAAGCCGACCCGGGCCAGCCATTCCGCCTCGTTGGCGAAGTCGGCCTGGGTCAGCTGGTTCTGCTCCAGCCAGCCTTCAGGGAAGGCGACATCCAGGCTGTCCCCCCCGGCCTTCAGTTCTACCTTGGGCATCTGCTGGGTGCCGCGGATGTGATGGAACAGGATGGCAAAGCGCAGCAGCACGCACAGGCGGATCAGCTGCACACCTTCATCACCGAACTCGGCGAACTTGTCCTTGGGGATGTTGCGGCGGTGGCCGCGCACCAGCAAGGACATCATCTGCTGGTCCTCGCGAGAGAAGCCTGAAAGGTCGGAGTGTTCAAGCAGGTAGGCGCCATGCTTGTGGTAGTGGTAGTGGGCGATATCCAAGCCAATTTCGTGCACTTTCGCCGCCCAGCCCAGCAGATCGCGCCAGTTCCCATCTTTAAGTTGCCAGGTTTCGGCCACTTGGTCGAAGGCGTGCAGGGCTTTGCGCTCGACGCGCGCGGCCTGCCCCTGATCGACGTGGTAACGCTCCATCAGCGAGTTCAGGGTGCGCTCGCGCACGTCTTCGTGGTGGTGGCGGCCCAGCAGGTCAAACAGCACGCCTTCTCGCAGGGCACCGTCGCAGTGGTCCATGCGTTGCAGTTCCAGGGCGTCGAAGATCGCTTCGAGAATCGCCAGGCCCGCCGGGAAGATGGTGCGGCGGTCCGGCTTGACCCCGTCGAAGTCGATCTTGTCGACCTCACCCAGCTTGAACAGCTTGCGCTTGACCCAGTTCAGGCCTTCGGCGTTGACCTCGCCATTGCCCAGGCCACCGGCCTTGATGGCGGCGCCGATGGCACGGATGGTGCCGGACGAGCCGATGGCCTCGTCCCAGGTCAGGCGGTGCAGGGCATTCTCGATGCTCATCAGCTCCAGGCGCGCGGCGGTGTAGGCCTGGGCGTAGCGGGCCGGGGTGATCTTGCCGTCGCGGAAGTAGCGTTGGGTGAAGCTGACGCAGCCCATTTGCAGGCTTTCGCGCAGCAGCGGCTCGAAGCGCTGGCCGATGATGAACTCGGTACTGCCGCCGCCAATGTCGGCGACCAGGCGCTTGCCGGGGGTATCGGCCAGGGTATGCGACACGCCCAGGTAGATCAGGCGCGCTTCTTCACGGCCGGAGATGACCTCGACCGGGTGGCCAAGGATGGCTTCGGCGCGCTGGATGAATTCGTTGCGGTTGCGCGCTTCGCGCAATGCGTTGGTACCGACGATGCGCACGGAGCCTGCCGGCATGCCGTTGATCAGTTGAGAAAAGCGCTTGAGGCAATCCAGGCCTCGTTCCATTGCCTCTTCACTGAGTTTGCGTTCTTCGTCGATGCCGGCGGCTAGCTGAACCTTCTCGCCGAGCCGCTCGAGAATGCGGATTTCGGTATGGTGGGCCTTGGCCACGACCATGTGGAAACTGTTGGAGCCAAGGTCGATGGCGGCGATCAGGGACAGGTTCTTCGCGATGGTATGCGGCATGATCTGGTTGTTCTCGGTCGTTTACCTGGCAATCGTGCCACGATAGCAGGCTGTCGCCAACGCGTGGTACGCAAGCCTTTGAGCTGGCCTTGATACAAGGCAATGTGCCATTCGATGCTATGACACTTGTGTGACAGTTTCGATTCGCAGCGTCTTGCACAACTATAGTTACACTCAATCGTCCGCGGCTTCCTGTAGCGGGCGGGGGCGGCTATGATGGGCAACGTTTTTTATTGCTTACGACCTTGGAGATTTCCATGAGCGACAAAATCAAACACGTCACCGACGCCAGCTTCGAAGCCGACGTACTGCAGGCTCAAGGCCCGGTGCTGGTCGACTACTGGGCTGAATGGTGCGGCCCATGCAAGATGATCGCTCCGGTCCTGGACGACATTGCTGCCACCTACGAGGGCAAACTGACCGTCGCCAAGCTGAACATCGACGAAAACCAGGAAACCCCAGCCAAGCACGGCGTGCGTGGCATCCCGACGCTGATGCTGTTCAAGAACGGCAACGTCGAAGCCACCAAGGTTGGCGCCCTGTCCAAATCGCAGCTGGCCGCGTTCCTCGACGCCCACCTGTGATATGGAAAGCCCCGCAAATGCGGGGCTTTTTTTTGCCCGAAGGGCCTGTGGGAGCGGGTTTACCCGCGAATTCGATGCCGAACCTGCCGCCGCCTTCGCGGGTAAACCCGCTCCCACATGGCACGATTTACCCGGTCAAAACCACTAGACGTCGAAAAAAGCAAGTGTTACATTCGGCCTCGCACTGCTTCTCCAGTGCCCTCTAAATGCCGTCGCCGAAGCATCCCTAATTCGAATCAGTACGCGATCTTGTCGCCATCTAGCGGCGCGGCCTCATTAAGCCAGAAGCTTAATTCTCCCTTCTTACATGATTACGTCACTCCCCTTATGAACCTGACTGAACTCAAGCAAAAGCCGATTACCGATCTTTTGGAAATGGCCGAACAGATGGGCATCGAAAACATGGCCCGTTCGCGCAAACAGGACGTGATTTTCGCCCTGCTGAAGAAGCACGCGAAAAGCGGCGAAGAGATCTCGGGTGACGGCGTGCTGGAGATTCTCCAGGATGGTTTCGGTTTCCTGCGTTCGGCTGATGCGTCCTACCTGGCCGGCCCCGACGACATCTACGTCTCGCCTAGCCAGATCCGCCGCTTCAACCTGCGTACCGGCGACACCATCGTCGGCAAGATCCGCCCACCGAAGGAAGGGGAGCGTTACTTCGCCCTGCTGAAGGTCGACACCATCAACTTCGACCGCCCGGAAAACGCGAAGAACAAGATCCTCTTCGAAAACCTGACGCCGTTGTTCCCGAACAAGCGCCTGAAGATGGAAGCCGGTAACGGCTCCACCGAAGACTTGACCGGCCGCGTTATCGACCTGTGCGCCCCGATCGGCAAAGGCCAGCGTGGCCTGATCGTCGCTCCGCCGAAAGCCGGTAAGACGATCATGCTGCAGAACATCGCGGCCAACATCACCCGCAACAACCCCGAGTGCCACCTGATCGTCCTGCTGATCGACGAGCGCCCGGAAGAAGTGACCGAAATGCAGCGCACCGTGCGCGGCGAAGTGGTTGCCTCTACCTTCGACGAGCCGCCAACCCGCCACGTGCAGGTTGCCGAAATGGTGATCGAAAAGGCCAAGCGCCTGGTCGAGCACAAGAAGGACGTGGTCATCCTGCTGGACTCCATCACCCGTCTGGCGCGTGCCTACAACACCGTGATCCCGAGCTCCGGCAAGGTGCTGACCGGTGGTGTCGACGCCCACGCCCTGGAGAAGCCGAAACGCTTCTTCGGCGCCGCGCGTAACATCGAGGAAGGCGGTTCGCTGACCATCATCGCCACCGCGCTGGTCGAAACCGGCTCGAAGATGGACGAAGTGATCTACGAAGAGTTCAAGGGCACCGGCAACATGGAGCTGCCGCTGGACCGCCGCATCGCCGAGAAACGTGTGTTCCCGGCCATCAACATCAACCGCTCCGGTACCCGCCGCGAAGAGCTGCTGACCGCCGACGACGAACTGCAGCGCATGTGGATCCTGCGCAAGCTGCTGCACCCGATGGACGAAATCGCCGCCATCGAGTTCCTGGTCGACAAGCTCAAGCAGACCAAGACCAACGACGAGTTCTTCCTGTCGATGAAGCGCAAGTAAGCTTCGTTCGATCAAGCAAAAAGCCGGGGAAACCCGGCTTTTTGCTGTTTGTCACAAAAGACCGTTCGCCAGCACCCTGAACGCAGGCCACCATGCTGCCTGCGGGCTGCCATGCCCCTCGTGGCACTCTGCCTTCCGCCGAAAATCAGCTCGCCTAGCCGGCTGACCAAAAATCGACACGGAATTGTCTCTTTTAAGGTACAGTATGGATGTACGCAGTTCATCACGTTTTATCCGCCAATGGCGTGGAAAGACCGGCAGCAGGCCGACATTGATCAAGCCAGATCACTTTGGCGCAGGCACAAGGTAAAACTATGACCGGCACACGTCCCCATGAAGAAAGTGTTCTCGAAATGCTCCGCAACGACGAATCCTTCGCCATCGATTATCTCGCCGTGGCGCTTGAGGAGATCGATGAGCCTGGTGGCGCTGCAGGGTTTTTGACGGCGGTTCGGCGTGTGGCTGAAGCGCGTGGAGGCATGGGCAACCTTTCTCAGGCTACCGGGCTTGCTCGTCCCAACCTTTATCGGGCGTTGGCGGCGGACGGCGACCCAAAGTTGTCGACTGTGCTGAAGGTGCTGCAAGCGCTTGGCATCGGGCTGTCGAAGGTGGTTGCGCATAATCGGTGAAGCGCAAGTAAGCGTTTCAAGCCGGTATTGGTTGGGGCTGCTTCGCAGCCCATCGCGACACAAGGCCGCTCCTACAGGATTACGCATTCCCTGTAGGAGCGGCCTTGTGTCGCGATGGGGCGCGAAGCGGCCCCAAGTCATTTTTGGCCATTGGACACCGAACGGCGCTACACTCTGCACCCCCGACCGATACGGCCAACACGAGGCTCTTGCATGCAGTATCGCGATTTGCGCGACTTCATCCGTGGCCTGGAGCAGCGCGGTGAACTCAAGCGCATCCAGGTTCCGATTTCCCCTGTCCTGGAAATGACCGAGGTCTGCGACCGCACCCTGCGCGCCAAAGGTCCGGCCTTGTTGTTCGAAAAGCCTACCGGCTTCGACATCCCGGTACTGGGCAACCTGTTCGGCACGCCAGAGCGCGTGGCCATGGGCATGGGCGCCGAGTCGGTCGACGAACTGCGCGAGATCGGCAAGCTGCTGGCCTTCCTCAAGGAGCCCGAGCCGCCGAAAGGCCTGAAGGACGCCTGGTCCAAGCTGCCGATCTTCAAAAAGGTCGTGTCGATGGCGCCGAAAGTGGTCAAGGACGCGGTGTGTCAGGAAGTGGTGGTCGAGGGTGACGACGTCGACCTCGGCGCACTGCCGATCCAGCACTGCTGGCCGGGCGACGTGGCGCCACTGATCACCTGGGGCCTCACCGTGACCCGCGGCCCGAACAAGGACCGCCAGAACCTGGGCATCTACCGCCAGCAGGTGATCGGCCGCAACAAGGTCATCATGCGCTGGCTCAGCCACCGTGGCGGTGCCCTCGACTACCGTGAGTGGTGCGAGAAGAACCCCGGCCAGCCGTTCCCGGTCGCCGTGGCCCTGGGTGCTGACCCGGCCACCATCCTTGGCGCCGTGACCCCGGTGCCGGACACGCTTTCCGAATACGCCTTCGCCGGCCTGCTGCGCGGCAACCGCACCGAGCTGGTCAAGTGCCGTGGCAGCAACCTGCAGGTACCGGCCACTGCCGAAATCATCCTTGAAGGCGTGATCCACCCGGGCGAAATGGCCCCGGAAGGCCCGTATGGCGATCACACCGGCTACTACAACGAAGTCGACAGCTTCCCGGTGTTCACCGTCGAGCGCATCACCCACCGGCAAAAGCCGATCTACCACAGCACCTACACCGGTCGCCCGCCGGATGAGCCGGCGATCCTTGGTGTGGCGCTGAACGAAGTGTTCGTGCCAATCCTGCAGAAGCAGTTCCCGGAAATCACCGACTTCTACCTGCCGCCTGAAGGCTGCTCGTACCGCATGGCGGTGGTGACCATGAAGAAGCAGTACCCAGGCCACGCCAAGCGTGTGATGCTGGGTGTGTGGTCGTTCCTGCGACAGTTCATGTACACCAAGTTCGTTATTGTTACCGACGACGATATCAACGCCCGCGACTGGAACGATGTGATCTGGGCCATCACCACGCGCATGGACCCCAAGCGTGATACGGTGATGATCGACAACACCCCGATCGACTACCTCGACTTCGCGTCGCCGGTATCCGGGTTGGGGTCGAAGATGGGCCTGGACGCCACGCACAAGTGGCCGGGCGAGACTACACGCGAATGGGGACGGGTCATCGTCAAGGACGAAGCCGTCACCCGCCGTATCGATGAGCTGTGGGATCAGTTGGGAATAGATTGATGCAGGTAACGTTGCAGCCGTCCGGGGCGGTGCTGGCGCTCGAACCCGGGGAACGGATCCTGGATGGAGCGCGGCGGCTGGGCTATGACTGCCCGAACAGCTGCCGCAATGGCAATTGCCATGTTTGCGCCGCGTTGTTGGTCGAAGGCCGGGTATGCCAGGGCGGCGAAGTCCGTGACCATGGCGAGTTGTTTACCTGCATTGCCGAACCTCTGGAGGACTGCGTGTTGCTCTGGGATGGTGTGCTCGCCCTGGGTGAGCTGCCGGTACGCAAGCTGGCATGCAGTGTCAGCGAGTGCGTCGACGTCGGTGGCGACGTCTGGCGGGTGCGTTTGCGCGCCCCTGCCGGCAAGCCGCTGCGCTACCACGCCGGGCAATACCTGATGATCGAGCGTGAGGGCGGCAAGCCGGCCGCCTTCTCGCTGGCCTCGGCGCCGCATGCCGGGCGCGAGCTGGAGCTGCATGTGCTGGCGCGTGAGCCCAGTGCGCTGCAACTGATCGAGCAGCTCAAGCGTGACGGCCTGGCGCGCATCGAAATGCCGTTTGGCGATACCCACCTGGCCGAGTTGCCCGACGGGCCGCTGGTGCTGATTGCCGCTGGCACGGGCATGGGCCAGATGCACAGCCTGGTCGAGCACTGCCGAGCCCAGGGCTTCAAGCACCCGGTGCACCTGTACTGGGGCGTGCGCCGGCCCGAAGACTTCTACCAGATCGAACACTGGGACGAATGGCAGCGCCTGCCCAACCTGTTCCTGCACCAGGTGGTCAGCGACCTGTGCGGCTGGGAAGGCCGTTGCGGCATGCTGCATGAGGCGGTCTGCGAGGATATTGCCGACCTGAATACCGTGCATGTCTATGCCAGCGGCTCGCCGAACATGGTCTATGCCACCCTTGATGCGCTGGTCGAGGCGGGGATGGATGCACACCGCATGCGTGCGGATGTGTTTGCCTATGCCCCGCGCGGTTAATAACCGAAGTTTGAAAGTATGGGTATAAGGCGGTAATTGTTACCGCCTTGGCTAATAACTTTCACAGTTGCCGAAACAGTATTCCCCAGTCGTCGGAACCGCGCATGAAACACTGGCGCGGGGGCTTGAGTATTCCTGCAGTAATGTCCTATGGTTACTGAAAGCGCCCTTGGTACACAGGCCTTGGGCCACATCGTTATCGGATTTCGCTACATCCGTAGTTCACAGGGATAATGGCGGCAGCTTATGTCGGCAATTGAAAGTATGTCCTGGGAAGTTTCATATCCTCCGGCACTCGACTTCGGTCAACAACATACGCGCGAACAACTGTTCAACTCCATGAAGACGACCATGTCTCGCCATCAGGGCGGGCCGGTGTGGCTATTCGCCTATGGTTCGTTGATCTGGCGCCCCGAGTGCAACTCTGTGGAGCGTCAACGCGCGCGGGTACATGGTTATCACCGTGGCTTGTACCTGTGGTCACACGAACACCGCGGCACACCGGAAACCCCCGGCCTGGTGTTTGGCCTGGACCGCGGTGGTTCCTGCAGTGGCTTTGCCTATCGGCTGGATGAAAGCAACCTGGACGACTCGTTGATGGCCCTGTGGCAACGCGAGATGCCGTACCCGGCGTACCGGCCGCACTGGCTCAGCTGCCGGCTGGGTGATGGCAGCAAGGTGCAGGCCTTGGGCTTTGTGCTGGAGCGGCATTTGCCGTGCTATGCCGGCAACCTGCCGGATACCTTGCTCAGCCAGATCCTGGCCAGTGCCAAAGGGCGCTACGGCACCACGCGTGACTATGTCGAGCAGACCTTGAATGCCCTGCGCAGCCATCAGATGCCCGATCGCAACCTGGAGGCGCGGTTCAGGCGTTGCCATAACCTGCGTGAAGTGTGAATAGCCTGCGCCGGCCTCTTCGCGGGTAAACCCGCGCCTACACAGGTACAGCACACCCCTGTGGGCGACGCGATCCCTGTAGGAGCGGGTTCACCCGCGAAGAGACCGGACCTGCCAATAAAGATCTGAAACCTTACCTGGCCAGCACCACCAACTTGCCCACAGCCTGCCGCTGCCCCAGCTTCTCAATGGCAGCCCCGGCCTCGGCCAGTGGATAAGTCTGCGACACCAGCGGCTTCAACTTTCCCTCGGCATGCCAGGCAAACAGTTGCCGGAAGTTCGCCGCATTGTCCTCCGGCTGACGCTGCGCAAACGCCCCCCAGAACACCCCCAGCACTGCCGCGCCCTTGAGCAGCACCAGGTTGGCCGCCAGCTGCGGGATGCTGCCGCTGGCAAACCCCACCACCAGCAGCCGGCCATTCCAGGCTAGCCCGCGCACCGACTGCTCGAACAGCTCGCCACCGACCGGGTCGTAGATCACGTCCACACCTTGGCCGCCGGTCAGGCGCTTGATCTCGTCGCGCAGGCTGGCCTTGCTGTAGTCGATCAGCTCATCGGCCCCGGCCGCCTTGGCCACGGCCAGTTTTTCAGCACTGCTGGCGGCCGCGATCACCCGTGCGCCCATGGCCTTGCCGATCTCCACCGCTGCCAGGCCGACCCCGCCGGAGGCACCCAGCACCAGCAGCGTTTCGCCAGCCTGCAGCTGGCCACGCTGGCGCAGGGCGTGCATGGAGGTGCCGTAGGTCATGCCGAACGCCGCAGCGGTGGTGAAATCCATGCTCGCCGGGATCGGCAGCACGTTGTAGAACGGCACCGCCACCTGCTCGGCGAACGCACCCCAGCCGGTGAGTGCCATGACCCGGTCGCCGACCTTGAACGCGCCGGCCTTTTCCCCGGCTGCGGCCACCACACCCGCCGCTTCGCCACCGGGGGAGAACGGCAACGGTGGCTGGAACTGGTATTTGCCTTCGATGATCAGGGTATCGGGGAAGTTGACCCCGGCGGCCTGCACATCCAGCAGGATTTCGTTTTTCTTCGGCACCGGGCTGGCCACCTCTTCCAGCACCAGGTCGCGCGCCGGGCCCAGGGTTTTGCACAACACAGCTTTCATCGGGGCTATTCCTTTGCGGGTAGTGGCCGATAAGTGTAGGAGGGCCGCCTGCCGGGTCAACGAGCATGGCCCGCCCTGATGTGTAGGCATAAGTGGCGGCACAAGCCCGGGCTTGGGTTTGAGCGGTGTGCTGGGTAAGCTGGCGCCAACTGTATTGAGGAGTGAATTCGTGAAAGCGTGGATCATGATGGTGCTGGCGCTGCTGCTGCCGGCTGCGGCCATGGCCGAAGAAGCCAAGGAAGGGGCGCCCAAGGTCGCCTACATCAGCCTGAGCCCGCCCTTTGTTGGCAACTATGCCCTTGACGGCGGCCCACGGCTGCGCGTGTACAAGGCCGACGTGGCCCTGCGCGTGACCGGCGACGAAGCGGCCAAGGCGGTGCAGCACCATGAACCGTTGATCCGCAACCAGCTGGTGGCGCTGTTCACCCAGCAGACGGTGGACAGCATGAGCAACGTCGAGGCCAAGGAGCACCTGCGCCAGGAGGCGCTGAAACAGGTGCAGCAGGTGATGGAGGCGGAAGAGGGCAAGCCGGTCGTTGAAGACCTGCTGTTCAACAACCTGATTGTGCAGTAACCCGCTTTCACCGACTGGCGCGTTCCCCTGGAGCGGCCTTGTGTCGCGAAGGGCCGCGCAGCGGCCTCCGAATTTGGGATTTTGGTTGCCTGTCAGATCGAGCGCCGCCCGCGCGGCGCTCGATCGAATAGGCGCTGCTAAAGGTACGGAGAACACCTTGCCTTTTCTTAACTGACCGGCATTAGGGCTTTGCCAGCGTGAAAGCTGCAGTCGGCGCAATGCTTGGGTTCACACATTCAGCAACAGAGCGGCAGGTTGTCAGCGGTGGGCTTGATGCTTGATACTGGGGGCGTCCCCCAAGGGGTTTGGAAGACTCTGCAGATCCTGGTTTCTCCAGCAATCACAGAGCCGGGCAAGTGGATGGCGATAACAAGCTGACTTGCCTGTGAGTAGGGCGCCGAAAGGCGCCCTTTGTATTTTGATGCTGCATGATCGGGAAGTTCCCATTCACCCTGCCAGCGCAACAATCGCCGCCCACTGCTCCTCGGTCACGGGCATTACCGACAACCGCGTCCCTTTCTGCACCAGCGGTAACTCCTCCAGCGCGCCTTGCTGCTTCAGCAACCCCAGCCCCAGCACCTGACGGTAAGTCTTGACGTGGGCCACATCTACCGCACTCCACGGGTTCTTCTCGGCCGTGGCCTTGGCATCGTAGTAGTGGCTCTGCGGGTCCAGCGCGGTCGGGTCCGGGTAGGCCGCGCGGGTAATCCGGGCTATGCCGGCGATGCCCGGCTGCGGGCAGCTGGAGTGGTAGAAGAAAAATTCGTCACCCACGCTCATGGCCCGCAGGAAATTGCGTGCCTGATAGTTGCGCACGCCGTCCCAGCGCGCTTCGCCCAGCCGGCCGAGGGCCTCGATGGAGAGCTCGTCGGGCTCGGATTTCATCAGCCAGTAGGCCATGGATGCTGCTCCTGAAAAGGTTTGAAATAACCTGTTGCACGAAACCGACAGCCGGCTGGCGTCAAGGTTTGCGTGTCGACGCAGGTTGTCGGAAAATGCGCCCCGTTTAAAGCGCGACGCGCCGGCGGTGCCGAGAAAACCGCCGGGCACTGAACAGTTTGCCTGGGGGGCAATCTTCAATGAATCAACGCAAAAAGCCGGATCTGCTGTGGATCCTGGTGTTCATTTTTGGCTTGGGTGTGGTCACTACCGGTTATGCGCAAGGGTTCCTGGAGCGCAAACAGGACAACGCTTATCAGATGCCGGTAAACGCCAGCCAGCCACAACGTTGATGCCCCCGCTGGCGCCGCTCAACGCGGCGCCAGGTACCAGTCACGGTCCGAGACCGTGCCCTGCAGCGGTACATCCCAACTGGCCTGCGCCAGTCGCTCGACCTTCTGGCATTCATGCGCCAGCCCTAGCAGCAAAGGCTTCTTCCAGGTCTGCCGACGCGCCTGGTAAGCCAGGCTGCGATCATAGAAGCCACCACCCATCCCCAGGCGCCCGCCCACTTCGTCGAAACCGACCAGCGGCAGCAGGATCAGGTCCAGCGCCCAGATCGGCCGCTGGCGCTTGCGCTCGGTAACCGGCTCGGGAATACGGAAGCGGTTGGGTTTGAGCTTTTCACCCTGTTCGAAGCGCTGGAACACCATGCGCGTGCGCGGCCAGGCATGCAGCACTGGCAGGTAGGTGCGCTTGCCGCGGCGCTGGGCTTCACGCATCAGCAGGCAAGGGTCGATCTCGCCGTCGTTGGGCAGGTACAGGGCAATGTGCCGGGCGCGGCGGAACAGCGGGTGCTGCGCCAGCTGGCGGTACAGGCCGAGGGTGGCCTGGCGTTGCTGTGCAGGGGTAAGGGCGCGGCGGGCATTGCGAAGCAGGCGGCGGAGTTGAGGGCGGGTGAGCGGCACGGTGTCGGTCATGGCACGGGCGATCCCAGGTGTGCTGGCCGACACTCAAGTTCGGCCAATACGAATTGCCCGCCACAGGGGCGGGCAAGAAAATTCAGGCTCCCCGATAAGACCGCTATCGGTGTAGCCCTTGAACCCGAAAGTTCAAGGTGGAGATTGCAGGGGGCGTTAAGGCTTTCCGTCGGGCGGACATGCACACCGGCCCCAGCGTGCAACCCCCGTGGTTGTGCGTATCGGCTCAGGGACATAACCGACTGGCGCATCCCCCAGGGAGTGGCGCCAGTATACCAATCTCAGCCGATTTTGGTATCCGTGTCGTCGGACAAAGCCTGATCCACCCTTTCCAGCAAGTCGCGCACCTGCTCGCGGGTGGTGCCGCCGGCCGGCGCATCGTTGCGGTCTTCCTGGCGGTGCAGCATTTCGTGAGTGATGTTCAACGCTGCCATCACCGCGATGCGGTCGGCGCCAATCACCTTGCCGCTGCTGCGGATCTCGCGCATCTTGCCGTCCAGGTAGCGCGCAGCGCTGACCAGGTTGTTGCGCTCTTCCGGCGGGCAGATGATCGAGTACTCCTTGTCGAGAATCTGCACGGTGACGCTATTGCTTGAACTCATGAGTCTTGCTCCAGAGCCTTGAGGCGCAAAATCATCGACTCGACTTTGCGCTTGGCGATCTCGTTCTTTTCGATGAGGTGGGCGCGCTCTTCGCGCCAGGATTTTTCCTGAGCTACTAGGAGTGCATTTTGCCGTTTTAGTTGCTCGACACGTTCGATCAGCAACTCGAATCGGCTCATCAGTGCCTGCAGGTCGTTCTCTTGCGTGGGTTGCACTCGCTTCGCTCCGTCGTTGAGTCACCTGGTGATGATGCCTCTCCCTGGGCGGCAACGGCCAGTGCCGATGGTCTTGGCGCGCCTGCCGGTGCTAGGATACAAGGTCTCCATTCTAGTCATTGCGCCGTCTGGCGCCTAGCTGCCCATGCCCAATACCCAATCGCCCTACATCGCCTTCGCCATGCTGCTTTCGAGCAATGGCCACCCTGTCACCCCGGCCGAGCTGCACGGCCTGCTGATCGGCCGCAGCTGCGCCGGTGCCGGCTTTGACGCCGATGCCTGGCTGGCCGATGCCGCCCAATTGCTGGAAACCGAGCCCGGCGACACCGTACGCAACGCCCTGGTCGGCCTGCAGGAAATGGTCAAGGGCGAGCTGACCAGCGACGAGATGGCGATCGTCCTGCTGCTGCCCTCCGACGACGCCGCACTGACTGACCGCGCCACCGCGCTGGGCCAGTGGTGCCAGGGGTTCATTACCGGTTTCGGCCTGAACGCCGGTGGCAAGGACTTGTCCGACGAGGCCAAGGAAGTGCTGCAGGACCTGGTGGCCATTTCCCAGGTCCAGGAAGCCCTCGAAGAGTCCGAAGACGGCGAGAGCGACTACATGGAAGTCATGGAATACCTGCGCGTGGCGCCCCTGCTGCTGTTCTCCGAGCTGGCCAAGCCGGCCGCACCCGCGCCCAAGCCATCGCTGCACTGATCAACCGGGGGTAGTCTGCCCATGAGCCACATTCCCAAGGCCGAGTATGCCCGTCGGCGCAAGGCGCTGATGGCGCAGATGGTCCCCAACAGCATCGCCATCCTGCCCGCCGCCGCGGTTGCCATTCGCAACCGCGACGTCGAGCATGTGTACCGCCAGGACAGCGATTTCCAGTACCTCAGCGGCTTCCCTGAGCCAGAGGCGGTGATTGCACTGATACCGGGGCGCGAACATGGCGAGTACGTGCTGTTTTGCCGTGAACGCAACCCCGAGCGCGAGCTGTGGGACGGCCTGCGGGCTGGCCAGGAAGGCGCGGTGCGCGATTTTGGCGCCGACGATGCCTTCCCCATCACTGACATCGACGAGATCCTGCCGGGCCTGATCGAAGGCCGCGAGCGGGTCTACAGCGCCATGGGCAGCAACCCCGAGTTCGACCGCCGGCTGATGGACTGGATCAACGTGATCCGCTCCAAGGCGCGCCTGGGCGCCCAGCCGCCGAACGAGTTCGTTGCGCTGGATCATCTGCTGCACGACATGCGCCTGTATAAATCGGCGGCAGAAGTGAAGGTAATGCGCGTGGCCGCAGACATCTCGGCACGGGCCCACGTGCGGGCCATGCAGGCTTGCCGCGCCGGGTTGCACGAATACAGCCTGGAAGCCGAGCTGGACTACGAGTTCCGCAAGGGCGGGGCGAAGATGCCTGCCTATGGTTCGATTGTCGCGGCCGGGCGCAATGGCTGCATCCTGCACTATCAGCAGAACGACGCCCCGCTCAAGGATGGCGACCTGGTGCTGATCGACGCTGGCTGTGAAATCGACTGCTACGCCAGCGACATCACCCGCACCTTCCCGGTCAGCGGGCGCTTCTCGCCCGAGCAGAAGGCCATCTACGAGCTGGTACTCAAGGCCCAGGCGGCGGCATTTGCGGTAATCGCCCCCGGCAAACACTGGAACCACGCACACGAGGCAACCGTGCGGGTCATCACCGAGGGCCTTGTGGAGCTGGGCCTGCTGACCGGTGAGGTGCAGGCGCTGATCGACAGCGAGGCTTATCGCGCCTTCTACATGCACCGTGCTGGCCATTGGCTGGGCATGGATGTGCACGATGTGGGCGATTACAAGGTGGGCGGCGAGTGGCGGGTGCTGGAACCCGGCATGGCACTGACCGTCGAACCGGGTATCTACATTGGCGCCGACAATCAGGCCGTGGCCAAGAAATGGCGCGGCATTGGGGTAAGGATCGAGGACGACGTGGTAGTGACCAGGCAAGGTTGTGAAATCCTGACTTCCGGCGTGCCGCGCACGGTTGCCGAGATCGAGGCGCTGATGCAGGCGGCCCGCAAGGACGCGGCATGAATCGGGTGAACCTGGCGATCATCGGCGGTGGCCTGGTAGGTGCAAGCCTGGCCTTGGCCCTGCAGGCCGGGGCCAAGACGCGTGGCTGGAAGATCCTGCTGATCGAGCCGTTCGCCCCCGGCGACAGCTTCCAGCCTAGCTACGATGCACGCTCGTCGGCGTTGTCGTTCGGCACTCAGCAGATCTACCAGCATTTGGGCCTGTGGCAGGCGATTGGCCGCCGCGCCGAGCCGATCCGGCAAATTCACGTGTCCGACCGTGGCCGCTTTGGCGCGACCCGCCTGGATGCCCAGGAAGAGGGCGTGCCGGCACTGGGCTACGTGGTGGAAAACGCCTGGCTTGGCCAGTGCCTGTGGCAAGGGCTGGACAGCGAGGTGGTGAGTTGGCGCTGCCCGGCGGAAGTGACCTCGATGCAAGCCATCGAAGGCGGCTACCGCCTGCACCTGAACGACGACACCCAACTGGAGTGCGACCTGGCGATACTGGCCGACGGTGGCCGCTCTGGCCTGCGTGAGCAGCTGGGTATCCACGTGCGCCACACGCCTTATCAACAGAGCGCGTTGATCGCCAATATCACCCCAGGCGAAGCCCACGCAGGCCAGGCCTTCGAACGCTTCACCGAAGAAGGCCCCATGGCCCTGCTGCCACTGCCGGATAACCGCTGCGCCTTGGTCTGGACCCGTCAGGGCATGGATGCGCGGCGTTTGGCCGACATCGACGAGCGCAACTTCCTGCGCGAGCTGCAGGGCGTGTTCGGCTACCGCCTGGGCGCGCTGCGCCAAGTTGGCGCGCGGCATCTCTACCCACTGTCATTGATCGAGGCCCAGGAGCAGGTGCGCCCGCACCTGGTAGTACTGGGCAACGCCGCGCACAGCCTGCACCCCATCGCCGGCCAGGGCTTCAACCTGTCGCTGCGTGACGTGCAGTCGCTGGCCGAGGCGCTGCTGGCCGGCCCGCAGCAGCCTGGCGACCTGACCACGCTGCAGGCCTACCACCAGCGCCAGCGCCTGGACCAGGCCCTGACTATCGGCTTCTCCGACCAGGTCACCCGTCTGTTCGGCAGCAACCAGCCGTTGCTGGCCGCCGGGCGCAACCTTGGCCTGCTCGGCCTTGACCTGCTGCCACCGGCAAAAAGCTGGTTCGCCCGCCAGGCCATGGGCCTGGGCACCCGCCCCGATCCGCGGGGCCAGGCATGAGCAACCCGCGTAAACTGGCGCGCCGGGCGCGCATGCTGCGCTGGATATTGAACCTTTACCCGCCATACCTGGGCGCCGGTATCCGTGTGCAGCACATCAGCCCGGACCTGCGCAGCGTCAAGGTGGCGATGAAACTGACACGCTGGAACCGCAACTACGTCGGTACCCAGTTTGGTGGCAGCCTGTATGCGATGGTCGACCCGTTCTACATGCTGCTGCTGATCGAGCAGTTGGGGCGCGACTACATCGTCTGGGACAAGGCCGCCAGCATCGATTTCATTTCGCCGGGCAAAGGCCCGGTGTATGCCGAATTCCACGTCGATGACGCGCTGCTGGACGACATTCGCCAGCAGACCGCCACCGGCAAGAAGTGCCTGCCGCGTTTGCAGGTCGATATCCGCGATGGCGCCGGCGAGCTGGTGGCGCGGGTCGATAAAACCCTATACGTGCGGCTAAAGCCGCAAGCGAGGCTGGCGTAAGGCATGGAAATGCGCGCAGATCTGTTGATTGTCGGTGCCGGTATGGTCGGCAGCGCCCTGGCCCTGGCGTTGCGCCATAGCGGCCTGCAAATCCTGTTGCTCGATGGCGGCCCGCTGTCGGTCAAGCCGTTCGATGCCCAGGCCCCGTTCGAGCCACGCGTCAGTGCGCTGTCGGCCGCCAGCCAACGTATTCTCGAGCGCCTCGGCGCCTGGGACGGCATTGCCCAGCGGCGTGCCACGCCGTACTCGGACATGCATGTGTGGGATGGCAGCGGCACCGGCCAGATTCACTTCTCGGCGGCCAGCGTGCATGCCCAGGTGCTCGGCCATATCGTCGAGAACCGGGTGGTGCAGGACGGCCTGTTGGAGCGCCTGCACGACAGCGACATCGGCCTGCTGCCCAATGCACGGCTGGAGCAGCTGCGCCGCTCTGGCGATGAGTGGCTGCTGACCCTGGCCGATGGCCGGCAGCTGCGTGCACCGCTGGTGATCGCAGCCGATGGCGCCAACTCGGCAGTGCGGCGCCTGGCCGGTTGCGAAACCCGCGAGTGGGATTACCTGCACCATGCCATTGTCACTAGCGTGCGCTGCAGTGCCGGGCACCAGGCCACGGCCTGGCAGCGGTTTACCGATGAAGGGCCACTGGCTTTCCTGCCGTTGACCCGTGATGGCCAGCAGGACTGGTGCTCGATTGTCTGGTCGACCACGCCGGAGCATGCCGAGCAGCTGATGGCGCTGGATGAAGCGGCCTTCCTGAAGGCCTTGGAACGGGCCTTCGAGGGGCGCCTGGGCGATGTGCTGCAGGCTGACCCACGGGTGTGCGTGCCGCTGCGCCAGCGCCATGCCAAGCGCTATGTGGATGAAGGCCTGGTGTTGATCGGCGATGCGGCGCACACCATTCACCCGCTGGCCGGGCAGGGCGTGAACCTGGGCTTCCTCGATGCGGCGGTGCTGGCCGAGGTGCTGGTCAATGCCTGCGAGCGTGGGGAGCGGCTGGCGGACGTGAAGGTGCTGAGCCGTTACGAACGGCGGCGTATGCCGCACAATTTGGCGCTGATGGCGGCCATGGAAGGGTTCGAGCGGTTGTTCCAGGCCAACCCGCTGCCGTTGCGCTGGTTGCGTAACAGCGGCTTGAAGCTGGTGGAGCAGATGCCGGAAGCCAAGGCGCTGTTTGTGCGGCAGGCTCTCGGCTTGACCGGGGATCTTCCTGATCTCGCCAAGGCCTGAAGGCCGTGCGCGATCCCTTGTAGGAGCAGCCTTGTGCTGCGAAGAGGCCAGTCAAACCAACCAATTTATCAGATCGGGCTGGCGGCCCTTTCGCAGCACAAGGCTGCTCCTACAGGGGGCGGTGCAAGCTCTGCAACATCCAGTAACGGCTAGGTAGATGAGCCAGAAAATGGGATTCACTACCATTTGCACCTCTCAAACGATCCGAGGAGTGCTTTCCATGTTGCCACGCAAGCCCCTACTGGCCGCCCTGGCCCTGACTTTGTTCGCCGGCACCGCCCAGGCAGCGGACGAAGTGGTGGTGTACTCCTCGCGCATCGACGAGCTGATCAAGCCAGTGTTCGATGCCTATACCGCCAAGACCGGGGTCAAGGTCAAGTTCATCACCGACAAGGAAGCCCCGCTGATGCAGCGCATCAAGGCCGAGGGCGACAACGGCGTGGCCGACCTGCTGCTGACCGTCGATGCAGGCAACCTGTGGCAGGCCGAGCAAATGGGCATCCTGCAGCCGATCAAGTCCGACATCATCGACCAGAACATCCCGCCGCAGTACCGCGCCTCGTCCCATGACTGGACCGGCCTGAGCCTGCGCGCGCGCACCATCATCTACTCCACTGAGCGGGTCAAGCCGGCGGAACTGAGCACCTACGAAGCCTTGGCCGACAAGCAGTGGGAAGGCCGCCTGTGCCTGCGCACGGCGAAGAAGGTGTACAACCAGTCGCTCACCGCCACCCTGATCGAAACCCACGGCGAGGCCAAGACCGAGCAGATCGTCAAAGGCTGGGTCAACAACCTGTCCACCGACGTGTTCTCCGACGACAACGCGGTAATCCAGGCCATCGAGGCTGGCCAGTGCGACGTGGGCGTGGTCAACACCTACTACTACGGCCGCCTGCACAAGCAGAATCCGAACCTGCCGGTGAAGATCTTCTGGCCCAACCAGGGTGACCGTGGTGTGCACGTCAACTTGTCGGGGATTGGCCTGACCAAGCATGCGCCACACCCGGAGGCGGCGAAAAAGCTGGTGGAATGGATGACCGGCGAAGAGGCGCAGAAGCTGTTTGCCGACATCAACCAGGAGTTCCCGGCCAACCCGAAGGTCAAGCCATCGGATGAAGTGGCTGCGTGGGGCAGCTTCAAGGCCGACACCATTCCGGTGGAGATTGCCGGCAAGCGCCAGGCTGAGGCCATCCGCCTGATGGATCGGGCTGGCTACAACTAAGCGCCAGGCTTTATCCTTCCGAGGGCCTGCAAAGGCCCTTTCGCGGGTAAACCCGCTCCTACAGGGGACCGCACAAGGCTTGAATGCTGCGCGGTCCCTGTAGGAGCGGGTTCACCCGCGAACGACCGCAAAGCGGTCGCAAATCAGCCACAGAGACATCCAACTTGCCCCACACCCCCCAACGCCGCTGGTACCTCCCAGTCTCCCTGATCGCCGCCCTGGTCCTCCTGCCCCTCAGCGTCCTGCTGCTGTCGTGGCAAACCATCGACATGCAGATCTGGTCGCACTTGCTCGACACCCAGATGACCCGCCTGCTGGGCAATACCCTGACCCTGGTGGTCGGCGTGGGCATCGGCGTCACCGTGCTGGGTGTCAGCCTGGCCTGGCTCACCAGCCTCTGCGAGTTCCCCGGCCGGCGCTGGCTGGATTGGGCGCTGATGCTGCCGTTCGCCATCCCGGCCTACGTACTGGCGTTCGTCTTCGTCGGCCTGCTGGACTTCGCAGGCCCCGTGCAAAGTGCCCTGCGTGAAGTATTCGGGCCTATGCGCCTGCCGCGGGTGCGTTCCACCGGCGGGGTCATCATCGTCCTGGTGCTGGTGTTCTACCCCTATGTCTACCTGCTGGCGCGCACCGCCTTCCTGGCCCAGGGCAAGGGCCTGATGGAAGCCGCGCGGGTGCTGGGCCTGTCGCCCTTGCAGGCATTCTGGCGCGTGGCCCTGCCCATGGCGCGCCCAGCTATCGGTGCCGGTATCGCCCTGGCGCTGATGGAAACCCTGGCCGACTTCGGTGCGGTGGCGGTGTTCAACTTCGATACCTTCACCACCGCCATCTACAAGACCTGGTACGGCTTCTTCAGCCTGTCCAGTGCAGCCCAGCTGGCCAGCCTGCTGCTGCTGGCTGTGATGCTGGTGCTGTACGGCGAGCGCCGCGCCCGGGGCGCCAGCCGTAGCGGCAACGAGCGGCCACGGGCGCAGGCGCTGTACCACCTGCGCGGGCTCAAGGCGCTGCTGGCCAGTGGCTGGTGCCTGCTGGTGTTCGCCTGCGCCTTCGTCATCCCGCTGCTGCAACTGCTGGCGTGGTTCTGGCAGCGCGGTCGGCATGACCTGGACGAACGTTACGTCGGCCTGGTGTTGCACACCTTGTACCTCGGCGGTATGGCAGCGCTGGTCACAGTGTGCGTGGCACTGCTGCTGGCGTTTGCCCGGCGACAGGCGCCAACGGGCGGTATTCGCGCTGGTGTCGGCCTGGCCAACCTGGGCTATGCCTTGCCCGGTTCGGTGCTGGCAGTGTCGATCATGCTGGCCTTCAGTTACCTCGACAATCACCTGGTCATTCCACTGTCCAGTTGGCTGGGTGGGGCCGGCAAGCCGCTGCTGTTAGGTAGCCTCTCGGCGTTGTTGCTGGCCTATCTGGTGCGCTTCATTGCGGTGGCCTACGGGCCGCTGGAAAGCAGCCTGGAGCGTATTCGCCCATCACTACCCGAGGCATCGCGCAGCCTGGGCGTCGGTGGCGCGAGATTGTTTTTCAAGGTGTATCTGCCGCTGCTGGTGCCCGGTGCCCTGAGTGCCGCGCTGCTGGTGTTTGTCGACGTGCTCAAGGAGATGCCAGCCACCTTGCTGATGCGCCCGTTCGGCTGGGATACCCTTGCCGTACGCGTGTTCGAGATGACCAGCGAAGGTGAGTGGGCGCGTGCCTCGCTGCCGGCATTGACCTTGGTACTGGTTGGCCTGCTGCCGGTCATCGGCCTGATCCGCCGTTCGGCACGTCGACCCGGTCACAGCTACTGAGGATGCCAGCTTGCGACCTTGCGGCTACAATGCGCGGCATTCGCGCGGCGGGTGTTAAACAAGAAGAGCTGACGACCCACGTCATCGACCGCCGCCGCTTCGCCACGCCCGGAAGGAGAAACCCATGGGACAGCGCACGCTTTTGTATGACCTGCACCTGGCGCTAGGCGCCAAGACGGTCGATTTTGGTGGCTGGGACATGCCCCTGCACTATGGCTCGCAGGTCGAGGAGCACCATCAGGTGCGCAGCGACTGCGGCGTCTTTGATGTTTCCCACATGACCGTGATCGATGTCGACGGCACTGATGCCACCGTCTGGCTGCAGCGCTTGCTGGCCAACGACGTGGCCCGCCTCGACGAAACCGGCAAGGCGCTGTACAGCCCGCTGCTGCAAGAGCAGGGCGGGGTCATCGACGACCTGATCGTCTACCGCACGGAAACCGGCTACCGCCTGGTGACCAACGCCGCCACCCGGGCCAAGGTGCTCGACTGGCTGCAAGTGCAGCGCGGCGGTTTTGCCGTGGACTTCCAGGTTCGCCCCGACCTGGCCATCCTCGCCATCCAGGGGCCGCATGCCCGTGAAAAGGTCGCGGCCCTGCTCAGCCCCGCGCGCGCTGCGCTTATCCGCGAGTTGCGCCCGTTCGAGGGCGTTGCCGAAGGCGACTGGTTCATTGCCCGCACCGGTTATACCGGTGAAGACGGCCTGGAGATCATCTTCCCGGGTGAGCAGGCCGTGGCCTTCTTCAACGACCTGGTCGGCGCCGGTATCGCCCCCAGCGGCCTTGGCGCCCGCGATACCCTGCGCCTTGAAGCCGGCATGAACCTGTACGGCCAGGACATCGACGAAACTCACACCCCGCTCACCTCCAACCTGGGCTGGAGCATCGCCTGGGAGCCGGCCGAGCGCGACTTCATCGGCCGCGCCGGCCTGCTGGCGGAAATCGAGCACGGTGTGCAGGAAAAACTGGTTGGCCTGGTGCTGGAAGAGCGCGGCGTGCTGCGTGCCCACCAGGTGGTGCGTGTATCCGGCATTGGCGAAGGGGAGATCACCAGTGGTAGTTTCTCGCCTACGCTGAGCAAGTCCATTGCGCTGGCGCGCGTACCCATGGCTACCGGTGACCGGGCCGAGGTGGAAATTCGCGGCAAGTGGTACCCGGTGCGGGTGGTCAAACCGACCTTCGTGCGCCACGGCAAGATCCTGATTTGAACAACTTATAACCGGCGGGCGTACCGCTGAGCCAATCGAGGAATTCATTACATGAGCACTATCCCCGCCGAACTGCGTTTTGCCGAAAGCCACGAGTGGGCCCGCCTGGAGGCCGACGGCACTGTGACCGTGGGCATCAGCGACCACGCCCAGCAAGCCTTGGGTGACGTGGTGTTCGTCGAACTGGCCGAAGTCGGCAAGGTGTTCGCCGCTGGCGACGCTGCTGGTGTGGTCGAGTCGGTCAAGGCCGCTTCGGACATCTATGCCCCGGTTGGTGGCGAAGTGATTGCGGTCAACGAAGAGCTGGCCGATAGCCCGGAGCAGCTCAACGAAGAACCTTACGGCGCGTGGATCTTCAAGCTGAAGCCAAGCAACCCGGCCGAGCTGGACAAGCTGCTGGATGCTGATGCCTATAAGGCCGCGATCGGCGAGTAAGACCGCGTCGCCTGCTTCGCGGCTAAAGCCGCTCCTACACAGGTACAGCGCCGCATTCGAGACCGGTGCAGCCCTGTAGGAGCGGCTTTAGCCGCGAAGAGGCCAGCCCTGCAAACAAGTTTCCCCGCACAATCGGCAATCCCTTCCTAGACTTGTAAGTCTCCATGAGAGCTGGCCTAGGAAGAGAGCGTCGTCATGTCCCAGTCGCCATCCCTGCATCAACTGCAAGAGCTCAACCCGTTCCTGCGTCGCCACCTGGGCCCTGATGCCACAGAGCAGCAGGCCATGCTCAACGCGCTGGGCGTCGCCAGCCGCAACGAGCTGATCGAGCAGACCGTACCGCCAGACATCCGCCTCAATCGCCCCCTCGACCTGCCAGCGGCGCTGGACGAGCAGGCCGCGCTGGCCAAGCTCGCCGGCTACGCCGCACAGAACCAGGTCTGGACCAGCCTCATCGGCATGGGCTACCACGGCACCATCACCCCCACGGTCATCCTGCGCAACGTGCTGGAAAACCCCGGCTGGTATACCGCCTATACGCCCTACCAGCCCGAGATTGCCCAAGGCCGGCTGGAGGCGCTGCTGAACTTCCAGCAAATGGTCATCGACCTCACCGGGCTGGCCCTGGCCAATGCCTCGCTGCTCGACGAAGCCACCGCCGCCGCCGAGGCCATGGCCCTGGCCAAGCGGGTGGCGCGCAACAAGAGCAATGCCTTCTTCGCCGACGAGCATTGCCACCCGCAGACCCTGTCGGTACTGAAGACCCGCGCCGAGGGTTTCGGCTTCGAGCTGATCGTCGATTCTGTGGATAACCTTGGCAAACACGCGGTGTTCGGCGCTTTGCTGCAGTACCCCGACACCCACGGCGAAGTGCGCGACCTGCGCCCGCTGGTCGACCATCTGCACAGCCAGCATGCCCTGGCCTGCGTGGCCGCCGACCTGCTCAGCCTGGTGGTACTCACGCCACCTGGGGAGCTGGGTGCCGATGTGGTACTGGGCTCGACCCAGCGTTTTGGCGTGCCGATGGGCTACGGCGGCCCGCACGCGGCCTATTTTGCTTGCCGCGACGACTACAAGCGGGCCATGCCGGGGCGCATCATCGGGGTGTCGCGCGATGCCCGTGGCAACACCGCACTGCGCATGGCCCTGCAGACCCGCGAGCAGCATATCCGCCGCGAGAAGGCCAACTCCAACATCTGCACGGCCCAGGTGCTGCTGGCCAATATGGCTGGCTTCTACGCGGTGTATCACGGCCCGGAAGGCCTGCAACGCATCGCCCAGCGCGTGCACCGGCTGACCTTCATACTGGCCGCCGGCCTTGAAGCCAAAGGCATCAAGCGCCTCAACCAGCATTTCTTCGACACCCTTACCCTGGATGTCGGCGGTGCCCAGGCGGCCATCATCGAAAGCGCCGAAGCCGCGCAGATCAACCTGCGCATCCTCGGCCGCGGGCACCTGGGCGTGAGCCTGGACGAAACCTGCAACGAACAGACGGTGCTGCGCCTGCTCGACATCTTCCTGGGGGTGGATCACGGCCTGCAGATCGATGCCCTCGATCAGTTGGCCCTGCCCGAAGGTATTCCCGCCAATCTGGTGCGGCGCACGCCGTTCCTGGCCCACCCGGTGTTCAACCTGCACCACAGCGAAACCGAAATGCTGCGCTACCTCAAGCAGCTGGAGAACAAGGACCTGGCGCTGAACCAGTCGATGATCCCGCTGGGCTCATGCACCATGAAACTCAACGCCACCAGCGAGATGATCCCCATCACCTGGCCTGGGTTTGCCCAGCTGCACCCGTTCGCCCCGGCGGGCCAGGCCACCGGCTACAAGGCGATGATCGACGAACTGGAAAGCTGGCTGTGCGCGATCACCGGCTTCGATGCCATCTGCATGCAGCCCAACTCCGGTGCCCAGGGCGAGTATGCAGGCCTGATGGCAATTACCCGCTATCACCGCAGCCGCCACCAGCCGCTACGCACGCTGTGCCTGATCCCGTCGTCGGCCCACGGTACCAACCCGGCGTCGGCGCAAATGGCCGGCATGGAGGTAGTGATCGTCGACTGCGACAACGATGGCAACGTCGACCTGGCCGACCTCAAGGCCAAGGCCCATGCAGCCGGTGAGCGTTTGTCGTGCCTGATGATTACCTACCCGTCGACCCACGGCGTGTACGAAGAGGGCATTCGCGAAATCTGCGAAGTGGTGCACCAGCACGGCGGCCAGGTGTACATGGATGGCGCCAACCTCAATGCCCAGGTGGGCTTGGCGCGCCCGGCCGACATCGGTGCCGACGTTTCGCACATGAACCTGCACAAGACGTTTTGCATCCCCCACGGCGGTGGCGGCCCGGGCATGGGGCCGATCGGTATCCGTGCGCACCTCAAGCCGTTCGTCGCCAGCCACCCGGTGGTGCCGGTGCCCGGCCTGGACCCGAACAACAGCGCGGTCAGCGCCGCGCCCTGGGGCAGTGCGAGCATCTTGCCGATCAGCTGGATGTACATCGCCATGATGGGCCCGCAGCTGGCCGATGCCAGCGAGGTGGCGATCCTTTCGGCCAACTACCTGGCCAGCCAGCTGGGCGGTGCCTTCCCGGTGCTCTACCGCGGGCGCAACCAGCGCGTGGCACATGAGTGCATCCTCGACCTGCGGCCATTGAAGGCGCTGACCGGCATCACTGAAGAAGACGTGGCCAAGCGCCTGATGGATTACGGCTTCCACGCGCCGACCATGTCGTTCCCGGTGCCGGGCACGCTGATGGTGGAGCCGACCGAGAGCGAGTCCAAGGCCGAACTGGACCGGTTTGTCGAGGCGATGCTGGCGATCCGGGCGGAAATTGGCGAAGTGCAGGAGGGTAACTGGCCGGCGGAGAACAACCCGCTCAAGCATGCGCCGCATACCCTGGCAGATGTGCTGGCGGTGTGGGACAGGCCGTATAGCCTGGAGCAGGCGGTGGCGCCCAGTGCTCACGTGCGCCAGCACAAATACTGGCCGGCGGTGAACCGGGTCGATAACGTGTATGGGGACAGGAACCTGTTCTGTGCTTGCGTGCCGGTGGAGGCTTATCGCTGAGATCGGGGGCCGCTTTGCGGCCCATCGCGACACAAGGCCGCTCCTACAAGGGTACGCGATCCCCTGTAGGAGCGGCCTTGTGTCGCGAAAGGGGTGCAAAGCACCCCCAAGGATTTAATCGGCTACCGCATTCTTGGCCAAGATGGCATTGGCCAGCTCCATGTCGGAAGCCTGCAGCCCCGGGTTCTCCGCCCGTGCCTGGCGCATTGCCGCTTCCAGGAACGGCCCGCGGATCGCGCCCTCGCTGGCGACGAAGCTGCTGGCGTCATCCTGCGCGGCCAGGACCAGCTTGTGATCACCCGAAGTCAGGTAGCTCGATGCCGTGGTAGCACCGGTAGTCATCACGTTACGCCAGAAGGTATCGGCCATGGCCGAGCCAATAGGCAGCGAAAGCAAGGCAGCGGCGGCGATGGCAGTTTTGAGACGCATGTTGAAACACCTCGAAGGGTGAGGGTTGAAGATGCGCGTTTGGATCTTTTCAAGCGAGGCAAGTTCCTGAATACAAGAGGCTTTTCGTCAGTTGCAGACGCGCAGCACTTCTTCCGCACGCGTTTGCCCACTGGCCACTTTGGCCTCGCCGCAACGGCGCAGGTCTACCAGGCCATCGGCCAGTGCCTGGCGCCGTAAACGGGTCAGGTCGGCGCTCGGGCCGATCAATGCCCGCAGGCTTTCGCTGGGCTTTAGCAGTTCGAACAAACCCGAGCGCCCATGAAAGCCGGTGCCACGGCAGGTTCGGCAGGTGGCTGATGTATCCGCCTGGCAGTCCGGGCAGACGGTGCGCACCAGCCGCTGGGCCATGACCCCAACCAGTGTCGCCCTGATCAGGTAGTCGGCCACACCCAGCTCTTGCAGGCGGGTGATTGCCGAACAGGCGTCGTTGGTATGCAGGGTCGACAGCACCAGGTGCCCGGTCAGGGCCGCCTGTACGGCCACCAGGGCGGTCTCGCGGTCGCGAATTTCGCCGATCATGATGATATCAGGGTCCTGGCGCAGCATGGCCCGCACACCGTTGGCAAAGCCCAGGTCCAGGGCAGGCTGCACCTGCAGCTGGTTGAACGCCGGCTCCAGGCGTTCGATCGGGTCTTCGATGGTGCACAAGTTGACCTGCGGCGTGGCCAGCAGCTTGAGGCTGGCGTAAAGCGTGCTGGTCTTGCCGGAGCCAGTGGGGCCGGTGACCAGGATGATGCCCTGGCGCTGGCGCAGCAGGCTCTGCCACTGGGCCAGTTGCTGGCCATCCAGGCCCAGGCGGTCGAACCCCTCGTTCAACTGTTGCGGGTCGAACAGGCGCAGTACCAGCTTTTCGCCAAACGGAGTAGGCAAGGTCGACAAGCGCAGCTCCACCTCGCCACCGCCTGGCAGGCGGCTTTGCAGCCGGCCATCTTGCGGGCGGCGCTTTTCCGCGACGTCCATGCGCCCCAGGTGTTTCAGGCGGCTGACCAGCGCCAGGGTTACCCCGGCGGGGAAGGCATACACACTGTGCAGCAGGCCGTCGATGCGGTAGCGCAACTGGCCCTGCCCGCGGCGTGGCTCCAGGTGGATATCGCTGGCGCGCTGCTCGATCGCGTACTGCAACAGCCAGTCGACGATATGCACGATGTGCGCGTCATCGGCGCTGGCCTCGGTTTGGCGCTTGCCCAGTTCCAGCAACTGTTCAAGTTCACCCAGGCTGGCCGACTGCTGGTATTGCGCACCTTTTACCGACTGCGCCAGGCGCTGGAACGACTGCCCTGACTGGCGAATCTGCAGCGGGCTGGCCAGCACGCGACGGATCGGCCTGCCGAGGCTGCGGGCCAGGTCTGCCTGCCAGTCATCCTGATAGGGCTGGGCGCTGGCGACGCTGACGCTGGAGGCGTCGGCGGCGACGATGAGGATGCCGTGGCGCTGGGCGAAGGCGGGGGATATCAGGCCGGCGACCTGGGGTAAATCGAGTTGCATCGGGTCGATGCGCAGGTAGGGCTGGCCGACTTTGTTGGCCAGCCATTGGCATAGGCGGTCCAGGTCCAGAAGCTGGCCGGGGTGTTGGCGGTCTTCCAGACCACTGGCGGCGATCTGCTCCAGTGGGTGGCCGGTGGGGTGGGCAGCGGCGTGTTCAAGTACACGCTGGGCGTCGTTGGCGTACAGGTGCTGGTCGGCGAGCAGGGCCTGGAGCACGCGCTTGAGGTCGAGTGCCGGGTTTTCGGGGGTGTGCATGATGGGCGTCCGTGCCTGATGGGGGAGTGCTGATCAAGGCTAGCCGGGAGGGGGGAGGTTGGTGGCGGTGAAGGGTTTCGGGATTTTGCGTTGCCTGTACCGGCCCTTTCGCGGGTAAACCCGCTCCTACAAGGTACTGCACAGCATTCAAGGCCTGTGCGATCCCTGTGGGAGCGGGTTTACCCGCGAAGAGGCCCGAACAGGCGCAGCAAAAGGCTCAGACCACCGCCAACTCCACCCGCTGCAAATTGCTCAAGCTCACCTCACCCACACACACCAGGTTACGCAGTTTCTGCGCAATCACCTCGGCCCGGTGCCAGCTCAGGCCGCCGATACCCACTTCGATATCCAGCCAGTCATCCTGCTGGCTGACCTGCACGCTGTGCGGGGTCAGAAACTGCAGGGCAAACAGGTTGAGCACCCGGCACAGGCTGTCGGGCTCGGCTTCCGCCTGCAGGCGGTAGTGCACAGTGCTGTGGGCGTTGTTGGCGGCCCAGGCGTCGGTACGGGGCTGTGCGTTCATGCTGGTCTCCGCAAATGTGGGAGAAATTCTTGCAGGTTGGCGGCGGTATTTTTTCGCTATGATTTGATCATTTCGCTTCAGTGTCGAATTGATCAATTCAAAAGCCAATGTAATGGAGAATTAATAATGCACAGCGAGCTGGATGCCTACGACCGGCGCATTCTCGAACTGCTGCAAGAGGACGCTTCGCTGTCCAGCGCACAGATCGCCGAGCGTGTGGGGTTGTCACAATCGCCGTGCTGGCGGCGCATTCAGCGCTTGAAGGAGGAGGGGGTGATACGCGGGCAGGTGACCTTGC
Source organism: Pseudomonas sp. NPDC089392 (assembly GCF_044749595.1). NCBI lineage: Bacteria > Pseudomonadati > Pseudomonadota > Gammaproteobacteria > Pseudomonadales > Pseudomonadaceae > Pseudomonas > Pseudomonas sp. NPDC089392. The sequence goes on along the minus strand of NZ_JBIVIF010000001.1, from coordinate 314,697 downwards.
TGGACCGCAAGAAGGTCGGCCTGAACACGCAGATTTTCGCCGAGGTGAAACTGAACGCCCACGGGCGCTCCAATTTCACCGAGTTCACCGAGGCGATCCGCGGGTTTCCGGAGGTGCTGGAGTGTTATGTGCTGATGGGGGCGGTGGACTTCTTGCTGCGCATCGTTACCTCGGATATCGAGGCTTATGAGCGGTTCTTCTTCGAAAAGCTGTCGAACGTGCCGGGGATTCAGGAGGTGAACTCGATTGTGGCGCTTTCAGAGATCAAGTCCACCACTAGCCTGCCACTTTCGCGGTGAGGCCGCTTCGGACCCGCTGACGCGGCCCCCTGTAGGAGCGGCCTTGTGTCGCGAAAGGGCCGCAAAGCGGCCCCAGCAATATCTGCTTGATGCACATATCCTGGGGGCGCTTCGCACCCCTTTCGCGACACAAGGCCGCTCCTACAGGGGACCGCGTCAGCTTTCAGAAGGGCTCAAGCCTTGAGCAGGTGCTTCCAGCCGCGGCTCTGATCCACTGCCCGAGCCTGTTCGATACGCGCCTCCAGCACTTCATCGCTGATCGGCAGCTCAGCCAGCTCATGCAGCTTTTTCAGGTCGCCATACAGGCGGTCCATCTGCGGTGCTTCCAGTACCTGGCGAGCGTGGTGCAGCCAGGCCAGCAGCTGTTCGATACGCGGCAGCTGCTCGGCCAAGTCTTCCGGGCGCTGGGTATACAGAGGCAGCTTCAAGGCACGGCCTTCCTCGCCCAACAGGTGCGCCATCCAGCTGGCCAGCTGCGCCTTGCCCTGGCGTTCGCCACGGCCCTTGCGCTCCACGGTCCAGGCACGGGCCAGCAGCCAGCGCGAGGTTTCCAGCGAGAACTGGCCCCAGCGCACGTCTTCAAGCTCTTCGGCGAACTGCTCGGGTGCAGCGCGGCGGATGTCTTCGTCATCGTTGCCGGCCTGTACCAGCGGGCGCCAGTCTTCCAGCAGGGCATCAAGGCTGCTGCGCAGGTCGCGGGTGGTGGCGCGCGGTGCGGCCTGGCCCAGGCTGGCGGTGAGGGCGCGCAGCTCGCTCAGGCACTCGACCCAGTCCTGCAGCAGGCGCCAGTGGCCGTTGTGGCGGTATTGCTCGGCCAGGCGCTGGCTGCTGCCCAGCAGTTGCAAGGCCAGGGCGGCGTAGGCGTGGTCCACGGCCATTTCGGCTTCCAGCTCGGTGTGCGGCAGGCCCAGCTCGTAGCTGTCCGGCTCCAGCAGGCGGTAGCCACGCTCGGCCTTGCTGATGTCGCAAGGCATCAGCGGCAGGCTGGCGGCCAGCTCGGCGGCCAGCTCCAGCAGTGCCTGCGGCTCACCTTCGCGCAATTCCAGCTCCAGCTCGCAGATTTCTTCCTTGCGCTTGCCGGCAACCACAAAGCCCTGGTCCAGCGCGGCCTCGATCACCACCTTGCTCTTGCCACGGCCCCAGGCGATTTCGGCGAATTCACGGGTGAAGTCGGTGGTGAACAGTGGCTTGATGGTCTTTTTGTCCAGCTCAGCCAGTTGCTCGGGCCAGCAGGTGGCGTCGAGCTTTTTCAGGTCGAGCTTGGCCTTGTCCAGGTTCCACTCGTACTCGTTGCGCTCGGACAGGCCCGCCACGCTGGTGCCGCGGCACTTGAGGGTCTGGATGACCACATCGCCATCGCGGCGCAGGCGCAGGGCGACACGCGCGGCAGACAGCTCGCGCTCGGGGGTGTCGAAGTACTGGTTGGTCAGTTCGCGGGTCTGCCAGCCGGACTTGTTGCGCTTTTTCAGCAGAGGGTGCTCGCGCAGGGCGGCAAGGGTCTCGCGGCTGGCGCGGAGCTTGAGTTCGGTTTCTTTGTGCATCACAGACTCGAAGGAGGGGGCGTGGTTGGCAAGGAGTTTACAGCAGTCGGCTGAGGTCTGTTGGATCGTGGTGGTTTCTTCGCGGGTAAACCCGCTCCCACAGGTAATGTGCTGCCCTCAGGTACTATGCGATCCCTGTGGGAGCGGGTTTACCCGCGAAGAAGCCCACACGGTGGGGCGGCATTGCTATGATGGGCAACGCTTCCGAGGAGTACGCGCATGCCGTTGCCGACGCTGAAAGACCAGTTTGCCGCCTTGATCGCCGCGCCTTCGGTCAGTTGCACCCAGCCTGCGCTGGACCAGTCCAACCGCCAGGTCATCGACCTGCTGGCCGGCTGGCTGGGCGACCTGGGTTTCAAATGCGATATCCAGCAGGTTACGCCCGGCAAGTTCAACCTGCTGGCCAGCCGTGGCACCGGGCCGGGCGGCCTGGTACTGGCCGGGCACAGCGACACCGTACCCTATGACGAACAACTGTGGGCCAGCGACCCGCTGAAGCTGACCGAGACCGATGGCCGTTGGATTGGCCTGGGCAGCTGCGACATGAAGGGCTTCTTCGCCCTGGTCATCGAAGCGGTCATCCCGCTGCTGGAGCACGACTTCAAGCAGCCGCTGCTGATCCTCGCCACCTGTGACGAAGAAAGCTCCATGTCCGGCGCCCGTGCCTTGGCCGAGGCCGGCCAGCCACTCGGCCGTGCGGCGGTGATCGGCGAGCCTACCGGGCTGCGGCCAATTCGCATGCACAAGGGCATCCTCATGGACCGCATCGACATCCTCGGGCGCAGCGGCCATTCGTCGGACCCAAGCCTGGGCCGCAGCGCCATGGAGGCCATGCACGCGGTAATGGGCGAGTTGATGGGCCTGCGCCAGCAATGGCAGCAAACCTTCCGCAACCCGCAATTCACCGTGCCGACCCCGACCATGAACTTCGGCTGCATTCACGGCGGCGACAACCCCAACCGCATCTGTGGCCAGTGCGCCCTGGAGTTCGACCTGCGGCCACTGCCGGGCATGGACGTTGAGCAGCTGCGTGCTGCCATTCGCGAGAAGCTGGTGCCGGTGGCCGAGCGCCATGACGTGCGCATCGACTATGCACCGCTGTTCCCCGAGGTGCCGCCATTCGAGCAGGCCGCTGACGCCGAGCTGGTGCAAGTGGCGGAACGCCTGACCGGCCATCGCGCCGAAGCGGTGGCATTCGGCACCGAAGCGCCTTATCTTCAGCAGCTGGGCTGCCAGACCATCGTGCTGGGCCCCGGCGATATCGCCTGTGCCCACCAGCCTGGCGAATACCTTGAAATGTCACGAATCGAGCCTACCGTGCGTCTATTGCGTGACCTGATCCGGCACTATTGCCTGCACTAAACGTCAATCGAACTGATTCGTTCCTGCCTAGAGGAGACCGCGCGTGACCGCAAGCCTGTTCCGACGATGATCCTGAACGCCCCGTAATCGCCGTTCTCCGTCCACTTATCCACAGGCCCTGTCATGCCCGACTACGTCAACTGGCTGCGTCATGCCTCCCCGTACATCAATGCCCATCGCGACTGCACCTTCGTGGTCATGCTCCCCGGTGATGGGGTGGAACACCCTAATTTCGGCAACATCGTCCACGACCTGGTGCTGCTGCACAGCCTGGGCGTGCGCCTGGTGCTGGTGCATGGTTCGCGCCCGCAGATCGAAAGCCGCCTGGCCGAGCGCGGCCTGACCCCGCACTACCACCGTGGCATGCGCATCACCGATGCCGCCACCCTGGACTGCGTGATCGATGCTGTCGGCGCTTTGCGCCTGGCCATCGAGGCGCGCCTGTCGATGGACATTGCCGCCTCGCCGATGCAGGGTTCACGCCTGCGCGTGGCGTCCGGCAACCTGGTCACGGCGCGGCCGATTGGCGTGCTGGAAGGGGTGGACTACCACCACACCGGCGAAGTGCGCCGGGTCGACCGCAAGGGCATCAGCCGCCTGCTCGACGAGCGCTCCATCGTGCTGCTGTCGCCGCTGGGCTACTCGCCAACCGGGGAAATCTTCAACCTGGCTTGCGAAGACGTCGCCACCCGCGCCGCCATCGAGCTGGGGGCCGACAAGCTGCTGTTGTTCGGTGCCGAGCCGGGCCTGCTGGACGCCGACGGCAAGCTGGTACGCGAGCTGCGCCCGCAGCAGGTTGCCCCGCACTTGCAGCGCCTGGGCAGCGATTACCAGGGTGAGTTGTTGGATGCCGCTGCCGAGGCCTGCAAAGGCGGTGTGGCGCGTAGCCATATCGTCAGCTATGCCGAGGACGGCGCGCTGCTGACCGAGCTGTTCACCCGGGGTGGTGGCGGTACGCTGGTGTCGCAGGAGCAATTCGAAGTGGTGCGCGAGGCGACCATCGAGGACGTCGGTGGCTTGCTGGAGCTGATCAGCCCGCTGGAAGAGCAGGGCATCCTGGTGCGCCGTTCGCGTGAGGTGCTGGAGCGGGAGATCGAGCAATTCAGTGTGGTTGAGCGCGAAGGCATGATCATCGCCTGTGCGGCGCTGTACCCGATTGCCGATTCCGAGGCCGGGGAGCTGGCGTGCCTGGCGGTGAACCCGGAATACCGCCATGGCGGGCGAGGGGACGAGCTGCTGGAGCGCATCGAGAGCAGAGCGCGGCAGATGGGGCTGAATACCTTGTTTGTGCTTACCACGCGGACAGCGCACTGGTTCCGTGAGCGTGGGTTTGCGCCGAGTGGGGTTGAGCGGCTGCCGGCGGCGCGGGCATCGCTGTACAACTACCAGCGTAATTCGAAGATTTTCGAGAAGTCCCTGTAGGGATCCAGACTGTTGTGCGGTCCCTGTAGGAGCGGCCTTGTGTCGCGATAGGGGTGCGAAGCGCCCCCAGGATTTGTGCATCAAGCTGATATTGCCGGGGCCGCTTTGCGGCCCGATCGCGACACAAGGCCGCTCCTACAGGGGACCGAGTCGCCTGGAAACCAATGAAAAACGCCGCCCTTGGGGGCGGCGTTTTTGTTTACACGGTATGCAGGTACCAGTTGTACTCGAGGTCGGAGATCGAATGCTCGAACTCCTCCAGCTCGCTCTCCTTGCACGCGACGAAGATGTCGATGTACTTCGGATCGATGTACTTGTTCAGGATCTCGCTGTCGTCCAGCTCGCGCAGGGCATCGCGCAGGTTGTTCGGCAGGCTCTGCTCCAGCTGCTCGTACGAGTTGCCTTCGATTGGTGCGCCAGGCTCGATCTTGTTGGTCAGGCCATGGTGCACGCCCGCCAGCACGGCAGCCATCATCAGGTACGGGTTGGCGTCGGCACCGGCTACGCGGTGTTCGATGCGCACGGCATCGGCCGAGCCGGTCGGCACGCGCAGGGCCACGGTACGGTTGTCCAGGCCCCAGCTTGGCGCATTCGGTACGTAGAACTGCGCGCCAAAGCGGCGGTACGAGTTGACGTTCGGGCAAAGGAACGCCATGGACGCAGGCAGGGTCTCGAGCACACCGCCGACAGCGTGACGTAGCGCGGCGTTCTGCTCGGGATCCTCGCTGGTGAAGATGTTGTTGCCATCTTTGTCCAGCACGGAAATGTGTACATGCAGGCCGTTGCCTGCCTGGCCCGGGTAGGGCTTGGCCATGAAGGTGGTGTCCATTTCATGGTCGTAGGCGATGTTCTTGATCAACCGCTTGAGCAGTACCGCGTAGTCGCAGGCCTTGAGCGGGTCTGCCACGTGGTGCAGGTTGACTTCGAACTGCGCCGGGGCGCTTTCCTTGACGATGGCGTCGGCCGGGATGCCTTGCTCTTTCGCGCCTTCCAGGATGTCCTGCAGGCAGTCGGCATATTCGTCGAGGTCGTCGATCAGGTACACCTGGGTCGACTGCGGGCGCTTGCCCGAAATTGGCGAGCGTGGTGGCTGCGGGCGGCCATTCACGTTCTCCTGGTCGATCAGGTAGAACTCCAGCTCGAATGCGGCGCAGATGGTCAGGCCCATATCGGTGAACTTGCTCACCACCTGACGCAGCACTTCACGCGGGTCAGCGAAGAACGGCTCGCCTTCGATCTCGTGCATGGTCATCAGCAGCTGGGCGGTAGGGCGTTTTTGCCACGGCTCATTACAGAGCGTGTCGGGGATTGGATAGCAGATGCGGTCAGCATCGCCGATGTCCAGGCCCAGCCCGGTGCTTTCGACGGTGGAACCGTTGATGTCCAGGGCGAAGAGGGAGGCAGGCAGGTTGATGCCTTTCTCGTAAACCTTGTGGAGGCTGGTGCGCTCGATGCGCTTGCCACGCACCACACCATTCATATCTGCAATCAGAAGGTCAACGTAGAGAACCTCAGGATGTTCCTTAAGGAACGCGTTCGCTTCGTTAAGCTGAACGGCACGCGGGGGTACCGACATGATGCAACACCTTTGTTGTTAAAAATATCAATCAAGGGGGGCTTGCAAGACCAGTCAATCGAAAAGCCCTACTGATGTCAAGCCAACCCCATGATGCCCTGAAATGGCACATCTACGGCAGATTTGCTGCATATCGGGGCGTGCCATTATCCGCTATTTCCGCTTGAAAGGGTGATTTCAAGCGTGCCGTGTTTTATTTTTTACGCGGGTGTTGTGTAAAAAAATGAACAAGGCTAAGCTCGGATACAACCCAGAACACAATAATACGAGGGTCACATGGTCCGCTTGCCGCGACCTGAAAGCACTGCCTGCGCAGTGCCATCGGGTACATCCATCGTTTTTGCAAGCTTCGTCAATGGTGTGGCCGCCCTGGCCGCAATAATTGACGTTTGGTGCTCCCAGACCCGCCCTCGTAGCGGCTTGCCGCCCTTCGCTTCGTCTTCCTGCCTTTCCAACTCATTACGGATGCACCTGTTTTCAGTGTATCCACTGTGGCTGTGCGCGGGGGTTTTTGCTTTAGCAATGTACTCCATACAGAATCAGAGCGCGGACCTCCTTACCTCCTGAGGTATTTATGAGTAATAACCTCGACCAGCTCACCGATTGGTTGAAAGAGCACAAGATCACCGAAGTCGAATGCATGATCAGTGACCTGACCGGCATCACGCGCGGCAAGATTTCGCCCACCAACAAATTCATCGCCGAAAAAGGCATGCGCCTGCCCGAGAGCGTGCTGCTGCAGACCGTGACCGGCGACTACGTCGACGACGACATCTATTACGAACTGCTCGACCCGGCGGACATCGACATGATCTGCCGCCCCGACGAGAACGCCGTGTTCCTGGTGCCGTGGGCCATCGAGCCGACTGCCCAGGTGATCCACGACACCTACGACAAGAAGGGCAACCCGGTCGAACTGTCGCCGCGCAACGTGCTGAAAAAGGTCCTCAAGCTCTACGCCGACAAGGGCTGGCAGCCGATTGTCGCGCCTGAGATGGAGTTCTACCTGACCAAGCGCAGCGAAGACCCGGACTTCCCGTTGCAGCCGCCGGTAGGCCGTTCGGGCCGCCCGGAGACTGGCCGCCAGTCGTTCTCGATCGAAGCCGCCAACGAATTCGACCCGCTGTTCGAAGACGTCTATGACTGGTGCGAACTGCAGCAGCTGGACCTCGACACGCTGATCCATGAAGACGGCACGGCGCAGATGGAAATCAACTTCCGTCACGGCAACGCCTTGCACCTGGCCGACCAGATCCTGGTGTTCAAGCGCACCATGCGCGAGGCGGCGCTCAAGCACAACGTGGCCGCCACCTTCATGGCCAAGCCCATGACCGGCGAGCCAGGCAGTGCCATGCACCTGCACCAAAGCGTGGTCGACGTGGTCACCGGCAAGAACATCTTCAGCAACGACGACGGCAGCATGAGCGAGCTGTTCCTGCACCACATCGGCGGCCTGCAGAAGTTCATCCCCGAAGCGCTGCCGCTGTTCGCCCCCAACGTCAACTCGTTCCGCCGCTTCCTGCCGGATACCTCGGCGCCGGTGAACGTGGAGTGGGGCGAAGAAAACCGCACCGTCGGCCTGCGCGTGCCGGATGCCGGCCCGCAAAGCCGTCGGGTCGAGAACCGCCTGCCGGGCGCCGACGCCAACCCGTACCTGGCCATCGCCGCCAGCCTTCTGTGCGGCTACATCGGCATGGTCGAAGGCATCGAGGCCAGCGCGCCGGTGCAGGGCCGTGGCTACGAACGCCGCAACCTGCGCCTGCCACTGACCATCGAAGACGCCCTGGAGCGCATGGAAAACAGCCGTGCGCTGGTGCAGTACCTGGGCAAAAAATTCATTACCGGGTATGTCGCCACCAAGCGCGCCGAGCACGAAAACTTCAAACGCGTCATCAGTTCCTGGGAGCGTGAGTTCCTGCTGTTTGCTGTCTGATCAACCCTGGTGCCGCTGGAGCGCGGCTGTCGAATAACGGAGAAGCACATGAGCGTCAACAACCCGCAAACCCGTGAATGGCAAACCCTGAGCGGGGAGCATCACCTCGCACCTTTCAGTGACTACAAGCAACTGAAGGAGAAGGGGCCGCGCATCATCACCAAGGCCCAGGGTGTGCATTTGTGGGACAGCGAGGGGCACAAGATCCTCGACGGCATGGCCGGCCTGTGGTGTGTCGCAGTCGGCTATGGCCGTGAAGAACTGGTGCAGGCGGCCGAGAAGCAGATGCGCGAGCTGCCGTACTACAACCTGTTCTTCCAGACCGCCCACCCGCCAGCGCTGGAGTTGGCCAAGGCAATCACCGACGTGGCGCCCGAGGGCATGACCCATGTGTTCTTCACCGGCTCCGGCTCCGAAGGCAACGACACCGTGCTGCGCATGGTTCGCCACTACTGGGCGCTGAAGGGCAAGCCGCACAAGCAGACCATCATCGGCCGCATCAACGGCTACCACGGCTCAACCGTGGCCGGTGCCAGCCTGGGCGGCATGAGCGGCATGCACGAACAGGGCGGCCTGCCGATCCCGGGTATCGTGCATATCCCGCAGCCGTACTGGTTCGGTGAGGGCGGCGACATGACCCCGGATGAATTCGGTGTCTGGGCCGCCGAGCAGCTGGAGAAGAAAATCCTCGAAGTCGGCGAAGACAACGTCGCCGCCTTCATCGCCGAGCCGATCCAGGGCGCAGGCGGCGTGATCATCCCGCCTGAGACCTACTGGCCGAAGGTGAAGGAGATCCTCGCCAAATACGACATCCTGTTCGTCGCCGACGAAGTGATCTGCGGTTTCGGCCGTACCGGCGAGTGGTTCGGCGCCGACTACTACGGCCTCAAGCCTGACCTGATGACCATCGCCAAGGGCCTGACCTCCGGTTACATCCCCATGGGCGGTGTGATCGTGCGTGACACCGTGGCCAAGGTTATCAGCGAAGGCGGCGACTTCAACCACGGCTTCACCTACTCCGGGCACCCGGTGGCGGCTGCCGTGGGCCTGGAAAACCTGCGCATCCTGCGCGACGAGAAAATTGTCGAGAAGGCGCGCACCGAAGCGGCACCGTATTTGCAAAAGCGTTTGCGTGAGCTGCAGGACCACCCGCTGGTGGGCGAGGTACGCGGCCTGGGCCTGCTCGGCGCCATCGAGCTGGTCAAGGACAAGGCCACCCGCAGCCGTTACGAAGGCAAGGGCGTGGGCATGATCTGCCGTAACTTCTGCTTCGAAAACGGCCTGATCATGCGTGCGGTGGGTGACACCATGATCATCGCGCCGCCGCTGGTGATCAGCCATGCGGAGATCGACGAGCTGGTGGAAAAGGCGCGCAAATGCCTCGATTTGACCCTTGAGGCGATCAACTGAGCACCTGCTAGGCTAGCGATGTGACATTAAGTCGTTACAAGGCCCTGCTTTCCTTGATACAGGGCCTTGTAACTTGCCAGACTAGCGACTGTTTCAGTCGCCGCGCGCTCTGCACCGTGGGTCCTGGCTGCTGGACAGTTGCTAAATAAAAATTCTGGAGCATTACGCATGAATAAAATGGGCAAGACGTTGCTGGCCGCCGCCTTGATGGGTGCCATGGCCTCCGCTGTTCAGGCTGAAGACAAAGTGTTGAACGTCTATAACTGGTCGGACTACATCGCTCCGGACACCATCGCCAAGTTCGAGAAGCAGACCGGTATCAAGGTCAAGTACGACGTCTTCGACAGCAACGAAACCCTCGAAGCCAAGCTGCTGGCCGGCAAATCGGGCTACGACATCGTGGTCCCGTCCAACAACTTCCTGGCCAAGCAGATCAAGGCTGGCGTGTACGAGGAACTGGACCGTTCCAAGCTGCCGAACTGGAAGAACCTCGACCCGGACCTGCTCAAGGCCGTGGGCGATGCCAGCGACAATGGCAACAAGCACGCCTTCCCGTACATGTGGGGCTCGATCGGCATCGGCTACAACCCGGAGAAGGTCAAGGCCGCGCTGGGCGTGGACAAGATCGACTCGTGGGACGCCGTGTTCAAGCCTGAGAACATCGCCAAGCTCAAGAGCTGCGGCGTAAGCTTCCTGGATGCCCCGACCGAAATGCTGCCGGCCGCGCTGCACTACCTGGGCCTGCCAAGCAACAGCACCAAGAAAGAAGACCTGAAGGCCGCCGAGGACCTGTTCCTCAAGATCCGTCCTTCGATCACCTACTTCCACTCGTCCAAGTACATCGGCGACATGGCCAACGGCAACATCTGCGTGGCCGTCGGTTACTCGGGTGACCTGGAGCAGTCCAAGGCCCGTGCCCACGAAGCCGGCGACAAGGTCAAAGTGGACTACATCATTCCGAAAGAAGGTGCCGGTACCTTCTACGACATGGTCGCCATCCCTAAGGATGCAGAGCATAAAGACGCTGCCTACCAGTTCATGAACTTCCTGATGCAGCCGGAAATCATGGCTGAAATCACCAACGCCGTGCGCTTCCCGAACGGTAACGAGGCCGCGACCCCGTTGGTCGACAAAGACATCACCAGCGACCCGAGCATCTACCCGCCGGCCGAAGTGAAGAAGCAGCTGTACGCGATCGCTGCGCCTGACGCTTCCGTGCAGCGTGTGATCACCCGCAGCTGGACCAAGATCAAGTCGGGCAAATAACCCCGATGCGGCACCTCTGGGCCGGGGCTTTCCGGCCCAGAGCCAGTGAAAGGCAATTGATGATTGCGGCATCGAAGCTGCGAAGGTAAGTTGCGCGCCGGTTTTGCGTGTGCGGCAGCATTGTCGCTACCCAGGCACTGATTGTGAGGACCACCCACTTGTCTATTTCTGTATTCCGCAAGGCCTTGATGGCCGGCGCGGGCCTGACGCTGGCATGCAGCGTCCAAGCGGCGCCAACGGTGCACTTCTATAACTGGTCCGACTACATCGGCCCGACCACACTCGCGGACTTCGAGAAAGCCACGGGCATCAAGCCCGTGCAGGACGTTTTCGACTCCAACGAAACCCTGGAAGGCAAGCTGCTGGCCGGCAACACCGGCTATGACGTGGTAGTGCCGTCCAACCATTTCCTTGGCAAGCAGATCAAGGCGGGCGCGTTTCAGAAGCTCGACAAGAACCTGCTGCCCAACTATGCCAACCTCGACCCGGCGCTGATGAAGCGCCTGGAAAAGAACGACCCGGGTAACCAGTACGCGGTGCCTTACCTGTGGGGCACCAACGGCATCGGCTACAACGTCGACAAGGTCAAGGCCGCGCTGGGCGTGGACACCATCGACTCCTGGGCCGTGCTGTTCGAACCCGAGAACATGAAGAAGCTCTCCAAGTGTGGTGTGGCCTTCCTCGACTCGGCGGACGAAATGCTCCCGGCGGTGCTCAACTACATGGGGCTGAACCCCAACAGCACCGACCCCAAGGATTACGCCAAGGCCGAGCAGAAGCTGCTGGCAGTACGCCCGTACGTGACCTACTTCCACTCGTCCAAGTACATCACCGACCTGGCCAATGGCGACATCTGCGTCGCGGCGGGCTTCTCCGGTGACATCTTCCAGGCCAAGGCCCGCGCTGAAGAAGCGAAGAAGGGCGTGAACCTGGCCTACGCCATTCCCAAGGAAGGCGGCAACCTCTGGTTCGACGTGCTGGCGATCCCCAAGGACGCCAAGAACGTTAAAGAGGCGCATGCCTTCATCAACTATTTGCTGAAACCTGAGGTTATCGCCCAGGTCAGTGATTACGTCGGTTACGCCAACCCGAACCCCAAGGCTGGCGACCTGATGGACCAGGCCGTGAGGACTGACGCCGCGGTTTACCCACCGCAGGAAGTGCTGGACAAGATGTTCGTGAACTCAGAGTTGCCACCCAAGGTGCAACGGCTGATGACCCGTAGCTGGACCAAGGTCAAGTCGGGCAAGTAAAAATCCAGACCCGCGCCGGCACCTGCAGAACAGGCCACGCGGGCACAAAAATCTTGTTGGGAGTTTCACTCATGGCAGTTGCCTCCGGTGCCTATAAAAAAGCCCTCGAGGGTGGCCAGCAACCCAAGCAGGTGCTGGTCAAGATCGACCGGGTCACGAAAAAGTTCGACGAAACCATAGCCGTGGACGATGTGTCCCTGGAAATCCGCAAGGGCGAGATCTTTGCCCTGCTGGGTGGCTCCGGCTCCGGCAAGTCCACCTTGCTGCGCATGCTGGCCGGCTTCGAGCGCCCGACTGAAGGGCGGATTTTCCTCGATGGCGTCGACATCACCGACATGCCGCCCTACGAGCGGCCCATCAACATGATGTTCCAGTCCTATGCGCTGTTCCCGCACATGACCGTGGCGCAGAACATCGCCTTCGGCCTGCAGCAGGACAAGATGCCCAAGGCCGAGATCGACGCCCGCGTGGCCGAGATGCTCAAGCTGGTACACATGACCCAGTACGCCAAGCGCAAGCCGCACCAGCTGTCCGGTGGCCAGCGCCAGCGCGTGGCCCTGGCCCGCTCGCTGGCCAAGCGCCCCAAGCTGCTGCTGCTCGACGAGCCAATGGGCGCGCTGGACAAGAAACTGCGTTCGCAGATGCAGCTGGAGCTGGTAGAGATCATCGAGCGCGTGGGTGTGACCTGCGTGATGGTGACCCACGACCAGGAAGAGGCCATGACCATGGCCCAGCGCATTGCCATCATGCACCTGGGCTGGATCGCCCAGATCGGCTCGCCGGTGGACATCTACGAGACGCCTACCAGCCGCCTGGTGTGCGAGTTCATCGGTAACGTCAACCTGTTCGAAGGTGAAGTGGTCGACGACGCCGAAGGCCACGCGATCATTTCCAGCCCGGAGCTGGAGCGCAAGATCTACGTCGGCCACGGCATCACCACCTCGGTGGAAGACAAGCACATCACCTACGCCCTGCGCCCGGAGAAGATGCTGGTCACCTCCCAGCAACCGACCTGCGAGCACAACTGGTCACGCGGCAAGGTGCACGACATTGCCTACCTCGGTGGCCACTCGGTGTTCTACGTCGAGCTGCCGAGCGGCAAGGTCGTGCAGTCGTTCGTCGCCAACGCCGAACGCCAGGGCACCCGCCCAACCTGGGGCGATGAAGTGTACGTGTGGTGGGAAGACGACAGCGGCGTGGTACTGCGGTCATGAAACTGCGCAAGCTCAAGCGAGCCTTCCAGCGCCTGACCCCGCAGGGGCGGCACGTGGTGATCGGCGTGCCGTTCATCTGGCTGTTCCTGTTCTTCATGCTGCCGTTCTTCATCGTGCTGAAGATCAGCTTTGCCGAAGCCGACGTGGCGATCCCGCCGTATACCGAGATCTACAGCTACGTCGAAGACAAGATCCAGCTGGTACTCAACCTGGCCAACTATGGCCTGCTGACCGAGGATGAGCTGTACCTCTCGGCCTACCTGGGTTCGTTGAAGATGGCCTTCTTCAGCACCCTGCTGTGCCTGCTGATCGGCTTCCCGATGGCCTATGCCATCGCCAACGCCAAGAAGGAGACGCAGACGGTATTGCTGCTGCTGATCATGATGCCGACCTGGACCGCGATCCTGATCCGCGTCTATGCCTGGATGGGCATCCTCAGCAACAACGGCCTGCTCAACGGCTTCCTGCTGTGGACCGGGTTGATCGACCAGCCGCTGCAGATCCTCAACACCAACCTGGCGGTATACATCGGCGTGGTCTATTCGTACCTGCCGTTCATGATCCTGCCGCTGTTCGCCAACCTGGTGAAGCATGACCCGGCGTTGCTGGAAGCGGCTTCGGACCTGGGCTCTAGCACCTTCAACAGCTTCTGGAAAATCACCGTGCCGCTGTCGAAAAACGGCATCATTGCCGGCTGCATGCTGGTGTTCATCCCGGTGGTGGGCGAGTTCGTGATCCCGGAACTGCTCGGCGGCCCGGAAACCCTGATGATCGGTAAAGTGTTGTGGCAAGAGTTCTTCAACAACCGTGACTGGCCGGTGGCATCTGCCCTGGCAGTGGTGATGCTGGCGATCCTGATCGTACCGATCCTGCTGTTCAACCGTAGCCAGGCCAAAGAGATGGAGGGCCGCGCATGAAACGCTTCAGTTTCTCCAAGCTGATGCTGGTGCTCGGCTTGCTGTTCATCTACCTGCCGATGCTGATCCTGGTGATCTACTCGTTCAACGCCTCCAAGCTGGTGACGGTGTGGGGTGGCTGGTCGATCAAGTGGTACGTCGGCCTGCTCGACAACACCCAGCTGATGGGTTCGGTGATGCGCTCGCTGGAAATCGCCTGCTACACGGCGGTGGCGGCGGTGGCGCTGGGTACCTTGGCAGCGTTCGTACTGACCCGGGTCACCCGCTTCAAGGGCCGCACGCTGTTCGGTGGTCTGGTCACCGCGCCGCTGGTAATGCCTGAAGTGATCACCGGTCTGTCGCTGTTGCTGCTGTTCGTGGCCATGGCGCAGATGATCGGCTGGCCGCAGGAGCGTGGCATCGTCACCATCTGGATCGCCCACACCACGTTCTGTGCGGCGTATGTGGCGGTGGTGGTGTCGGCTCGCCTGCGTGAGCTGGACCTGTCGATCGAAGAAGCGGCGATGGACCTGGGTGCCAAGCCGTGGAAGGTGTTCTTCCTGATCACCATCCCGATGATCGCGCCATCGTTGGCGGCGGGCGGCATGATGTCGTTTGCCCTGTCGCTGGATGACCTGGTGTTGGCCAGCTTCGTGTCTGGCCCGGGCTCGACCACCTTGCCGATGGAAGTGTTCTCGGCGGTGCGGTTGGGCGTGAAACCGGAGATCAACGCCGTGGCCAGTTTGATCCTGCTGTCGGTGTCGTTGGTGACCTTCTTCGTCTGGTTCTTCAGCCGCCGTGCCGAAGAGCTTCGCCGCAAGGCGATTCAGCAGGCCATCGAAGAGGGGGCGGCGGCCAATGCCTCGCAGCCACAGGTCAAGCGCCCGGCGCAGGTTGCGGCTTCGGCCTGATCGGGCCTCTTCGCGGGTGAACCCGCTCCCACAGGAATATCACTGCCTCGGGCCTGTGTTAATCCCTGTGGGAGCGGGTTCACCCGCGAATGCCCCAGCACAGATTCAAAGCCAGACTGCATCCCAATGTGGATAGTCTCTGACACTTTTGACCAGGCCAGCCCGCAACGGATTGGCAACGATATATCTGGCGAAATGCACCATGCTTTCTTCCCTTCTTAGTGCCCGGTCCTGATACCCAGGTTGCCAAACCGGATCATGCTCAACCCCTGCCCGATGCAACACCAGACTGGACCTGGATTTGAATCTCCGCATCAAGGTCCCCAGCGTCGTACCTTTCAACTCGATCAGCCAGTGCAGATGATCCGGCATCAGTACCCAGGCCAGTGACCGACAGGCGTGCTCCTCATCTGACTGGCGCAATTGGTGAATGACCAGCCGGGCATGGTGGAAGTCGTGGAACAGTGGCTTGCGCTCATGGGTGACGGTGGTCAGCAGATAGAGCCGGCCAAGTTCTGAATAGCGACCACGGCGCAGTAAATGGGATTGGGCCCGAGACATTCGCTTCTTCCTTGAAAAGCAGGTGAGCTCTGAAAGGTAGTGGCTGGGAGGCAGGTGCGGTGTAGAGGATGGTTTCTGGATATGGCAGAAATTTTGAGGTGGCAGTACCGGCCTCTTCGCGGGTGAACCCGCTCCCACAGGTATGGTGCACATCTTGAAATCTGGCGCTCCCCCTGTGGGAGCGGGTTCACCCGCGAAGAGGCCGACATGGCGTACGACTTTTCATCAACTCAAACCCAAAGCTTCAATCGGATCAGCTTGGGAATTATCCTACGAGCCGTGTGGAAGCTGCTCTGTTGTAGGGGAAATGCCCCAGGGATAACGTCGTTGGGTCGCCATTCATGGTGATCGGGTGTGAGAACCCGAACGATGTTGAACGGGCTTCCAGTCATGGCAGCCTACGTGGGCAGGTTTCGGCCTGGCCGGGTTCAATGTCCTCGGTTTCTCACCCCGCGTATGGCTGCCACCCCTTGTCCGTGAGAAAGACGAGTTGGCGGTTCAATCAACGACATTGGATTCCAACCATGACCAAGCACGACCTTGATACTGCTCATCCGAGCAACAGCAGCACTGTCGGTAACGAAACCTGCATGGACCTTTTCCGCGTCCAAGCCAACATCCCCTTCAACCACGCCTTCTCCGAACTTTCCGTCATGCTCGGCTGCATCAACCACCTGACGACCGAAGCCGAGATGGAAAATGACCGGCTGGCTGGTAGTGCGGCCAGAATCCTCAGTGGCTTTGCCAAAGCACTGATTGATGACATTGAGCTTGGGCTGAACAAGGCTTCAGTTCAGGTTTGACCTGTACCGGCCTCTTCGCGGGTAAACCCGCTCCCACAGGTATGGCGTAAGCCCCTCAGGACTGCGCATGCCTCTGTGGGAGCGGGTTCACCCGCGAAAGGGCCCGCACAGGCACCGAAAATGCCGAACTGATCCCCATCAGTGCCGTTTATCCAACCCTGATCTACGCTAACAGTCGCATCCCAAGAATCATTTGCGCGCAAGCAAGGAGCCTGCATGACGTTGATGCGTCCGCTGTTGGTCGTTTGCCTGGGGCTGGTGTCCCTGCTGTCAGGCTGTAGCAAGGAAGAAACAACCGAAACGCTGCCACGTGTAGGCGTACAGCAGGTGGCCCCGACTGATTTCGCTGCCAGGGTCACCCTGACCGGCGACGTACAGGCGCGGGTGCAGACCGACCTGTCGTTCCGCGTGGGTGGCAAGATCATTTCGCGCAGCGTCGATGTGGGCGACCACGTCAAGGCTAACCAGGTGCTGGCGCGCCTGGACCCGAAAGACCTGCAGAACAACGTCGACTCGGCCAAGGCCGAAGTGTTCGCCGCGCAGGCGCGGGTCACCCAGACCAGCGCTGCCTTCGTGCGCCAGCAAAAGCTGCTGCCCAAGGGCTACACCAGCCAGAGTGAATACGACTCCGCTGAAGCCGCGCTGCGCAGCAACCAGAGCGCGCTCAAGGCCGCCCAGGCGCAACTGGCCAACGCCAACGAACAACTGAGCTACACCGCACTGGTTTCGGAGGCCGACGGGGTGATCACCGAGCGCCAGGCCGAAGTGGGCCAGGTGGTGCAGGCGACCATGCCAATTTTCAGCCTGGCGCGTGACGGCGACCGTGATGCGGTGTTCAACGTCTATGAATCGCTGCTGGTGGCGCCACCGAGCGACTCGGGCGTAATCGTCAGTCTGTTGGATGACCCCAAAGTGCAGGCTCACGGCTTTGTCCGCGAAATCACCCCCACGGTGTCGGCGCAAAGCGGCACGGTGCAGGTCAAAGTGGCCCTGAAGGACGTGCCCAAGGGCATGCAGCTGGGTGCGCCGGTCACCGCCAGCACCAATGCGGTGGGGCGGCCAAGCATCGAGCTGCCGTGGTCGGCGTTGACCAAGGCGCTGCATGAGCCAGCAGTATGGGTGGTGGGCGAGGGCGACAAGGTCGAGCTGCGCAAGGTCGAAGTCAGCCGCTACCTGACCGGCAAGATCGTGGTCGCCAGCGGCCTGAAGGCGGGCGAGACCGTGGTGGTCAACGGTAGCCAGTTGCTGCACCCGGGCATGCAGATAGAAAAGATCGATGCCAAGGCCCAAGGGGGTGAGCTATGAAGCGCCTGCTGCTGATGCTGTCGGCCGGCATGCTGCTGGCCGCCTGCGGTAGCGAGGAGCAAGCGCCCGAGCCGATCCGGCCGGTGCTGTCGGTCAAGGTGGAGCCGCAGGTGCAGTCGCAGCTGGGTCGTTTCGCTGGCCTGATCGAGGCGCGCTTCGAAAGCACCCTGGGCTTCCGGGTTGGCGGGCGCATTGCCCGGCGTTGGCTGGATGTGGGCGCTCAGGTCAAACCAGGCGACACCCTGGCCACGCTCGACCCCACCGACCAGCAGAACCAGCTGCGCGCCGCCGAAGGCGACCTGGCCAAGGTGCAGGCACAGTGGATCAACGCCCAGGCCGATGCCCGCCGCCAGCAACAGCTGTATGACCGGGGCGTTGGCGCCCAGGCCCAGCTGGATATCGCCCAGACCAACCTGAAAACCACCAGCGCGGCGTTGGAGCAGGCGCGCTCTGCGCTCAGCCAGGCCCGTGACCAGCTCGACTACAGCACCCTGCGCACCGACCACGCGTCGGTTATCACCGCTTGGCAGGCCGAAGCCGGGCAGACCGTCACCGCCGGCCAGGCCGTGGTGACCCTGGCGCGGCCCGATATCAAGGAAGCAGTGATCGACCTGCCGATCGGCCTGGCTGAGCAATTGAGCAAGGGCCTGACCTTCACTGTCGCCTCGCAGCTCGACCCGACCATCAACACCACCGCCACCCTGCGCGAGCTGGAGCCGCAGGCCGACCCGACCACCCGTACCCGCCGTGCGCGCCTGACCTTGGCAAGCACCCCGGCGGCATTCCACCTGGGCACCGCGATCAGTGTGACCTTGAGTTCGGAGGTGACCCCGCGCAGCGAGCTGCCCCTGAGTGCCTTGCTCGAACGCGACGGCAAGACGCAGGTCTGGGTGATCGACACCCAGCAGAAAACCGTGGCCACCCGTGACGTGGCCCTGATCGACCGCACCGCCGACAGCATCGTGCTGACCTCTGGCGTGCAGCCCGGTGAGCGTGTGGTTACCGCAGGCGTGAACAGCCTCAAGCCTGGCCAGAAGGTCGCCTTCGACGAGGATGCGCAATGAAAGGAAGCTTCAACCTGTCCGAATGGGCACTCAAGCATCAATCGTTCGTCTGGTACCTGATGTTCGTTGGCCTGCTGATGGGGATTTTCTCCTACTTCAACCTCGGCCGTGAGGAAGACCCGTCGTTCACCATCAAGACCATGGTCATCCAGACCCGCTGGCCCGGCGCGACCCAGGACGAAACCCTGTACCAGGTGACCGACCGTATCGAGAAGAAGCTCGAGGAACTCGACTCCCTCGACTACACCAAGAGCTACACCCGCCCGGGCGAGTCCACGGTGTACGTGTACCTGCGCGACACCACCAAGGCCAAGGACATCCCGCAAATCTGGTACCAGGTGCGCAAGAAGATCTCCGACATACGCGGCCAGTTCCCTGCGGGCATCCAGGGGCCTGGCTTCAACGATGAATTCGGCGACGTGTTCGGTACGATCTATGCCTTTACTGCCGACGGCCTGACCCTGCGCCAGCTGCGCGACTATGTGGAGCAGGCGCGCGCCGAGGTGCGCGATGTACCCAACATCGGCAAGATCGAGCTGGTCGGCACCCAGGACGAAGTGCTGTACCTGAACTTCTCGACCCGCAAGCTGGCTGCCCTGGGCATTGACCAGCGCCAGGTCATGCAGGCCCTGCAATCGCAAAACGCGGTGACCCCGGCCGGGGTGATCGAGGCCGGCCCGGAACGCATTTCGGTGCGTACCACCGGGCAGTTTGCCTCGGAAAAGGACCTGCAGACCGTCAACCTGAAGATCAACGACCGCTTCTTCCGCTTGGCCGATATCGCCGATATCCAGCGCGGCTACGTCGACCCGCCGTCACCGATGTTCCGCTACAACGGCCAGACCGCCATCGGCCTGGCCATCGGCATGAAGTCCGGTGGCAACATGCAGGTATTTGGCGCGGCGCTGAAAAAGCGCATGGACCGGGTGGTCGAAGACCTGCCGATCGGCGTCGGGGTCCACACCGTGTCGGACCAGGCCGTAGTGGTCAAGCAGGCGGTCGGCGGCTTCACCAGCGCGCTGTTCGAAGCGGTGGTAATCGTGCTGGCAGTGAGCTTCGTCAGCCTTGGCATGCGCGCCGGCCTGGTGGTGGCCTGCTCGATTCCGCTGGTGCTGGCGATGGTGTTCGTGTTCATGGAATACAGCGGCATCACCATGCAGCGGATTTCGCTGGGTGCGCTGATCATCGCCCTCGGCTTGCTGGTGGATGACGCGATGATCACGGTCGAGGTGATGGTCACGCGGCTGGAAATGGGCGAGAGCAAGGAGCAGGCCGCCACGTTCGCCTATACCTCGACGGCGTTCCCCATGCTGACCGGTACCTTGGTGACGGTTGCCGGCTTCGTGCCTATCGGCCTCAACGCCAGTTCTGCCGGTGAATACACCTACACGCTGTTCGCGGTGATTGCTGTGGCGCTGATGGTGTCGTGGGTGGTGGCGGTGTTCTTTGCCCCGGTTCTGGGCGTGCACATTCTCAACAGCTCCAAGCTCAAGGCCCATGAAGCCGAGCCAGGGCGCGTCGGCCGGGCCTTCGAGCATGGCCTGCTGTGGTGCATGCGCAACCGCTGGCTGACCATCATCGGCACCATCGTGCTGTTTGCCCTGGCAATCTTCTGCGAGCGCTTCGTGCAGAACCAGTTCTTCCCATCCTCGGACCGCCCGGAAATCCTCGTCGACCTCAACCTGCCGCAGAACGCCTCGATCGAGGAGACGCGCAAGGTGGTCGACCGCTTCGAGGCGCGGATCAAGGACGACCCGGACCTGGTGAGCTGGAGCACCTACATCGGCCAAGGCGCCATTCGCTTCTACCTGCCTCTCGACCAGCAGCTGCAGAACCCGTACTACGCGCAGCTGGTGATCGTCAGCAAGGGCTTCGAAGAGCGCAAGGGCATGATGCAGCGGCTGCAGAAGATCCTGCATGAAGACTTCATCGGTATCGGCGTCAACGTGCAATCGCTGGAGATGGGCCCGCCGGTGGGCCGGCCGATCCAGTACCGGGTCAGTGGCGCCAACATCGACGCGGTGCGCAAGCACGCCATCGACCTGGCCACCTTGCTCGACCAGAACGAGCACATCGGCGAGATGATCTACGACTGGAACGAGCCGGGTAAGGTGCTGCGCGTGGAAATCGCCCAGGACAAGGCACGTCAGCTGGGGCTGTCGTCGGAGGACGTGGCCAATGTGATGAACAGCATCGTCAGTGGCGTGGATATCACCCAGGTCAACGACAACATCTACCTGGTCGACGTGGTTGCCCGCGCCGAGGACAGCGAGCGTGGCTCGCCCGATACCCTGCAGAACCTGCAGATCCTCACCCCCAACGGCACCTCGATCCCGCTGCTGTCGTTCGCCACCGTGCGCTACGAGCTGGAGCAGCCGCTGGTATGGCGCCGCGACCGCAAGCCGACCATCACCATCAAGGCCTCGGTCAACGGCGACATCCAGCCCACTGACCTGGTGGCCCAGCTGAAGCCGAAGATCGACGAGTTCGCCAGCAAGCTGCCGGTGGGCTTCGAAGTGGCCACCGGCGGTACGGTGGAGGAGAGTGCCAAGGCGCAAGGGCCGATCCGCAAGGTAATCCCGCTGATGCTGTTCCTGATGGCGACCTTCCTGATGATCCAGCTGCACAGCGTGCAGAAGCTGTTCCTGGTGGTCAGCGTGGCGCCGCTGGGGCTGATCGGCGTGGTGCTGGCGCTGGTGCCGACAGGGACGCCGATGGGCTTTGTGGCGATCCTCGGTATCCTCGCGCTGGCGGGAATCATCATTCGTAACTCGGTGATCCTGGTGACCCAGATCGACGAGTTCGAGGCCCAGGGCTTGTCGCCTTGGGATGCGGTGGTGGAGGCTACCAACCACCGGCGCCGGCCGATCCTGCTGACTGCGGCAGCGGCGAGCCTGGGCATGATCCCGATTGCCCGCGAGGTGTTCTGGGGGCCGATGGCCTACGCCATGATTGGCGGGATCATTGTGGCGACGCTGCTGACGCTGCTGTTCCTGCCGGCGCTGTATGTGGCCTGGTACAAGATCCGCGAGCCACAGAAACATTCCTGAAGGCCAACACGGCTCTTTGTAGGAGCGGGTTTATCGGAGCGCCGAACCGCCGCGAATGCGATGGTGGATTCACCGCCGCATTCGCGGGTAAACCCGCTCCTACATTGGTCTGCGTAGATTTTTCAAAATGGTTATATAAACATTCTTAAACAGTATTTTTAAGAATAACCCCGCCTCACTACTATTGCCCTCAAGCCAGGCAATAACCCCCCTTCAAATCCCTGCCCGGCATCTCACTCCAAGGAGAACGAGCATGAGTGCATCTCTGCGTAGCATCGACGGTCAGGACGAAGCCACCATTCTGCGGGAAATTCAGAGCGCCCTGCGCGACCTGCGTTTCGGTGCGGTGGAGATCACTGTGCACAACGCTCAGGTCGTACAGATCGAGCGCAAGGAGAAGTTCCGCCTGCAACAGCCGGGCAACAAGCCCGGCTGATTCGCGCCACACCATTCAAAACTAGAAAAATGCCAATCGGGAGCTTCACCATGTCCATTCGCCGTTATGCGCTCGCCGCCCTGGCCAGTGCTGTTTTTGCCGGTTCCGCCATCGCCAAGGACTACGAACTGCTGAACGTGTCCTACGACCCGACCCGTGAGCTGTACCAGCAGTACAACGCCGAGTTCATCAAGCACTGGCAGCAGGCCCACCCAGGCGACAAGGTGAAGATCCAGCAATCCCACGGTGGCTCGGGCAAACAGGCCCGTGCGGTGATCGACGGCCTGCGTGCCGACGTGGTGACCCTGGCCCTGGCTGGCGATATCGACGAAGTCGCCAAGCTCGGCAAGACCCTGCCGGACAACTGGCAGGCCCGCCTGCCAGACGCCAGCACCCCGTACACCTCGACCATCGTGTTCCTGGTACGCAAGGGCAACCCGAAAGGCATCAAGGACTGGGGCGACCTGATCAAGAAGGACGTGTCGGTCATCACTCCCAACCCGAAAACCTCCGGCGGTGCGCGCTGGAACTTCCTCGCCGCCTGGGCCTATGGCCTGAAGGCCGGCGGTAGCGAGGACAAGGCCAAGGCCTACGTGCAGGAGCTGTTCAAGCACGTACCGGTGCTGGATACCGGCGCCCGTGGCTCGACCATCACCTTCGTCAACAACGGCCAGGGCGACGTGTTGCTGGCCTGGGAAAACGAAGCCTTCCTGGCCTTGAAGGAAGACGGTGGCGCCGACAAGTTCGATATCGTCGTGCCGTCGCTGTCGATCCTCGCCGAACCGCCGGTGGCGGTGGTGGACAAGAACGCCGAGAAGAAGGGCAATACCGAGATTGCCACTGAGTACCTCAAGCACCTGTACAGCCCGGCCGGGCAGAAGATTGCCGCCGAGAACTTCTACCGCCCGCGTGACGAAAATGTCGCTGCGGAGTTCGGCAAGCAGTTCCCGAAACTCGACCTGGTGACCATCGACAAGGACTTTGGTGGCTGGAAGACTGCACAGCCGAAATTCTTCAATGATGGCGGTGTGTTCGACCAGATCTATCAGGCACAGTAAGGGCCAAGGAAAAGCGGGGCCGCCCTGCGGCCCATTCGCGGCGCAAGGCCGCTCCTACAGGGGATACGCGATCTACTTGTAGGAGCGGCCTTGCGTCGCGATGGGCTGCGCAGCAGCCCCAGGATTTCAGAAGCTAGCACCGGCCCGGGATCGCTCCCGGGCCAAGTGCGTTCACCCAGGGATATTTATGTCACGTCGCATCTCCCCCGTCATACCCGGCTTCGGGCTGACGCTGGGCTACACCTTGGTGTACCTCAGCCTGATCGTGCTGATACCGCTGGCGGCCATGTTCATCCATGCCTCGCAGCTGACCTTCGAGCAGTTCTGGACCATTATCAGCGCGCCGCGGGTGATCGCTGCGCTCAAGCTGAGTTTCGGCACCGCCCTGTTCGCCGCCATCATCAACGGCGTGATCGGTACCCTGCTGGCCTGGGTGCTGGTGCGCTACACCTTCCCCGGGCGCAAAGTCATCGATGCAATGATCGACCTGCCGTTCGCCTTGCCCACCGCCGTCGCCGGTATCGCCTTGACCGCCCTGTACGCGCCGGCGGGCTGGGTTGGCCAGTTCGCCACCGACCTGGGCTTCAAGATTGCCTACACGCCGCTGGGCATCACCCTGGCGCTGACCTTCGTCACCCTGCCGTTCGTGGTGCGCACGGTGCAGCCGGTACTGGCCGACATCCCCCGTGAAGTGGAAGAAGCCGCTGCCTGCCTGGGTGCCAAGCCGCTGCAGGTGTTCCGCCACATTCTGGCGCCGGCGCTGCTGCCGGCCTGGCTCACCGGCTTTGCCTTGGCCTTCGCCCGTGGCGTGGGCGAGTATGGTTCGGTGATCTTCATCGCCGGCAACATGCCGATGAAGACCGAGATCCTGCCGCTGCTGATCATGGTCAAGCTTGACCAGTACGACTACACCGGCGCGACCGCCATCGGCGTGCTGATGCTGGTGGTTTCCTTCATCCTGCTGCTGCTGATCAACCTGCTGCAGCGCCGCATCGAAACCCCTTGAAGGAGGCCGGCATGTCCAGTTCAACCCTGAGTACCAGCGCCGCCGCCAACGCTGCCCGCCGTGGCAGCGCAACTTCGCGGCGCATTCTGATCGGCCTTGGCTGGCTGGTGTTCGCGCTGTTCCTGCTGCTGCCGCTGGTGATCGTGGTGTCGCAGGCGCTGAAGAACGGTTTTGGTACCTTCTTCGAGGCGATCTTCGAGCCCGATGCACTGTCGGCGTTGAAGCTGACCCTGCTCGCGGTGGTCATTTCGGTGCCGCTGAACCTGGTGTTCGGCGTCAGCGCCGCCTGGTGCGTGAGCAAGTACACCTTCCGCGGCAAGAGCATCCTGGTCACCCTGATCGACCTGCCGTTCTCGGTATCGCCAGTGATCGCCGGCCTGGTCTACGTGCTGATGTTCGGCGCCCAGGGCCTGTTCGGGCCGTGGCTGCAGGACCACGACATCCAGATCGTGTTTGCCCTGCCGGGCATTGTCCTGGCGACCATCTTCGTCACCGTGCCGTTCGTCGCCCGTGAACTGATCCCGCTGATGCAGGAGCAGGGCACGCAAGAGGAGGAGGCCGCACGCCTGCTCGGCGCCAACGGCTGGCAGATGTTCTGGCACGTGACCCTGCCGAACATCAAGTGGGGCCTGATCTACGGCGTGGTGCTGTGTACCGCGCGGGCCATGGGCGAGTTTGGCGCTGTGTCGGTGGTGTCCGGCCACATTCGTGGCGTGACCAACACCTTGCCGCTGCACGTGGAGATCCTCTACAACGAGTACAACCACGTCGCGGCCTTCAGCGTGGCCAGCCTGTTGCTGATCCTGGCGCTCTTCATCCTGCTGCTCAAGCAGTGGAGCGAGAACCGTATTAACCGCCTGCGCCACAGCGCCGCGGAGGAATGATTCATGTCGATCGAAGTTCGTAACGTCAGCAAGCGCTTCAACAGCTTCCAGGCCCTGGACAACATCAACCTGGACATCAACAGCGGCGAGCTGGTGGCCCTGCTCGGCCCGTCCGGCTGTGGCAAGACCACCCTGCTGCGCATCATTGCCGGCCTGGAAACCCCGGACCAGGGCAACATCGTGTTCCATGGCGAGGATGTGTCTGGCCATGACGTACGTGACCGCAATGTCGGTTTCGTGTTCCAGCACTACGCGCTGTTCCGCCACATGAGCGTGTTCGACAACGTTGCCTTCGGCCTGCGCATGAAGCCCAAGGGCGAGCGCCCGAGCGAGAGCAAGATTGCCGAGAAGGTGCATGAGCTGCTGAACATGGTGCAGCTGGACTGGCTGTCCGACCGCTACCCCGAACAGCTGTCTGGCGGCCAGCGCCAGCGTATCGCCCTGGCCCGTGCATTGGCGGTAGAGCCCAAGGTACTGCTGCTGGACGAGCCGTTCGGCGCGCTCGACGCCAAGGTGCGTAAAGAGCTGCGCCGCTGGCTGGCGCGGCTGCACGAGGACATCAACCTGACCTCGGTGTTCGTTACCCACGACCAGGAAGAAGCCATGGAAGTGGCCGACCGCATCGTGGTGATGAACAAGGGCGTGATCGAGCAGATCGGCTCGCCGGGCGAGGTGTACGAGCAGCCGGCCAACGATTTCGTCTACCACTTCCTCGGTGACTCCAACCGCCTGGCCTTGAGCGAAGGGCACCACGTGCTGTTCCGCCCGCATGAGGTGTCGCTGTCGCGGCATGAGACCGAAGGCCACCATGCGGCCGAGGTGCGGGATATACGGCCGTTGGGCGCTACTACGCGGGTGACCTTGAAGGTGGAAGGGCAGAGCGAGCTGATCGAGGCCGAGGTGGTCAAGGACCATGACAGCCTGACCGGGTTGGCGCGGGGGGAGACGCTGTTCTTCCGGCCGAAGGTTTGGCAGAAGGTGGCGGATATCTGAGTCGTTTTTGCTGATGAAAAGCCCAGGGTTGGTCCTGGGCTTTTTTTATGCCTGATGGATTGCCGGGGCTGCTTTGCAGCCCATCGCGACACAAGGCCGTTCCTACAGGGGATCGTGTAATGCCTGGGCTTGCGCGGTCCGTGTAGGAGCGGCCTTGCGTCGCGATCGAGGGCGCAGCCCTCGCGGCAATCCCATGCCTTGCGCGAATATTTTGCATGCCCGCAATGCATCGCCTTGAACCGGCCCGGCTACAGCCCACGAAATCCAAGGCATTGAGAGAATCGATAAAAATCAATATTCACTAAAGTTCTAACCATAATTTTAAACATTACTTTAAGAGATAAGCCCCTGCCCCCGATGATTCAGCCACACACCTGAATCAAGAACCCCCAGGAGTTTGATCAATGGGTAATGTCCAGTCGGCCGTCAGGGCCTACGACCAGCCATGGCACCCGGCCCCGGGCGACCTGGTCGAGCTTGGACGCACGCTTCGCCTGCCGCTTGGCCAACTGCGCCTGCAACGCACGCCGGTCAGCGGGCTGAAGCGCCGCGACAAGCTGGTGCTTGGCCTGCTGGTGCTGGCGCTGCATGGCGCTGCCGCGTACTGGGTCAGCCAGGCACCAACGCCTGAGCTGCCGGTGGTACCGCCACAGGTGCCGCCCATGACCATCGAGTTCGCCGCGCCGGCACCGCCTGTGGTCGAGCCACCACCGCCAGCTCCTGCGCCGCCCGTGGTCGAGCCGCCACCGCCGCCACCGGTAGTGGACGAGCTGGCCGCCAAGCCCAAACCCAAGCCGAAGCCCGTGCCCAAGCCGGTGGTCAAGCAAGCGCCGAAACCGCAGCCCAAGCCGTTCGAAGCGCCGCCACCAGCGCCGGTGGCCGCCCCGGCACCACCCGCGCCAGCGCCACCCGCGCCGGCCCCGATCACACCGGCCTCGGCCAACGCCGCGTACCTGAAGAACCCGGCACCGGAGTACCCGCAGATGGCCCAGCGCCGTGGCTGGGAGGGCAACGTGCTGCTGCGCGTGGAGGTACTGCCCAGCGGCAAGCCCGGGCAGATCCAGATCCAGAAGAGCAGCGGCCGCGATGCCCTGGATGCCGCCGCACTGGCCGCGGTCAAGCGCTGGAGCTTCGTGCCTGCCAAGCAGGGCGACGTGGCCCAGACCGGCTGGGTCAGCGTGCCGATCGATTTCAAGCTTCGCTAACTTTTTCGCAGAACACAGGAAGACATCATCATGAGCCTGCTGGCATCCCCCCTCGAATCCGTTGAAAGCGCAGTCATCTGGCTGCTGGTTGGTTTCTCTGTCGTTACGTGGGGCCTGGCCCTGGTCAAGGTCGCGCAGTTTGTGCGGCTGAAGAACCAGGACAAGCGCTTCCACCAGCAGTTCTGGGCCGCTTCCAGCCTGGACTCGGCTGCCGAGCTCAGCCACCACCTGCCTGGCCCGGCTGCCCGCGTCGCCCAGTCCGGCTATGCCGCCATCGCCGTTGGTGACACCCAGGCCAATGACCTGAGCCACGCCATCAACCACCAGGACCGTCTGGAGCGCGCCCTGCGCCAGCAGATCGTGCGTGAGCGGCGCTCGCTGGAAACCGGCCTGGCAGTGGTCGCCAGTATCGGCAGCACCTCGCCCTTCATCGGCCTGTTCGGTACCGTGTGGGGCATCATGGAAGCACTCAAGGGCATCAGCGCGGCCGGCTCCGCCAGCCTGGAAACCGTGGCCGGGCCCATCGGTGCTGCGCTGGTGGCAACCGGCGTGGGTATCGCCGTCGCGGTGCCAGCAGTGCTGGTTTACAACTACTTCCTACGCCGCCTCAAGCTGACTGCCGCCGACCTCGATGACTTCGCCCACGACTTCTACAGCCTGGCGCAGAAGAGTGCCTTCCGTGTGTTGGTGCACCCCGCTGTGCACAAGGCCCAGGCCGGTTTCACCCAGCCGGTGAAGGAGGCGTCCTGATATGGCCTTTTCGACCCAGGACAGCGACGAAGTCCTCAGTGAAATCAACGTCACCCCGTTGGTGGACGTCATGCTGGTGCTGCTGGTGGTGTTCATCGTCACCGCACCGCTGCTGACCAACGCCATCCCCATCAACCTGCCCAAGACCGAGGCCGTGGCCCCGGTGGAGCAGAAGGACCCGCTGGTGGTCAGCATCGATGGCGAGGGCAAGCTGTTCATCAACAAGGATCAGATCCAGCCCGACCTGCTGGAAAGTAACCTCAAGGCCGCCAAGGACAAGGACGCGGATCTGCGCGTGCAGCTGCAGGCCGATGACGGCGTGAACTACGGCGAAGTGGCGCGGGCCATGGCGGCCATCGAACGTGCGGGGATCAGCAAATTGGCGGTGATTACGGCGCGCTGAGCCGCTTCAACCCTCTTCAGGCAAGTGCTTAAGGGCCATATCTCTTGGCAGGGGATGGCCCATTTTTTTTGCCTATTCACGTTCCCCTGTAGGAGCGGCCTTGCGTCGCGATGGGCCGCATAGCGGCCCCTATATCAGCCAGTGCGGTCTGTCAGGAATACTTCGCTTGCAGGTTTTGGGGCCGCTTTGCGGCCCATCGCGACACAAGGCCGCTCCTACAGGGGGACCGTGCAAGGATCGATATTTTGGTTATTAATAAATAGCTTCTTATTCCTTTACGAATATAACTCCCTCCCTATACTTGTCTCCAAGCACGCAAACTTACTGGAGGCGTCCCCATGCGCAATGAGTCGATTCGCTACCTGATTGTGCCGGGCTGGCAAGGATCGCCAGACAACCATTGGCAAAGTCACTGGCAGCGCACCTTGCCCAACAGCGTGCGGGTCGAGCAGCACGACTGGCTCACCCCGCAACGCCAGGACTGGGTGCAGGCGCTGGAGCAGGCAATTGCCGCCGAGCGCTCGCCGGTGATTCTGATCGCCCACAGCCTGGGCTGCATCACCGTCGCCCATTGGGCCGCGCAGGCCAACCCGGCCTTGCTGCAGCAAGTGCGCGGTGCGCTGCTGGTGGCCCCCGCAGACGTCGAGCGGCCAACCTGCGCGCCGGCCCTGCGCAACTTCGCACCGATCCCGTCCGAAACGCTGCCGTTCCCCAGCCAGGTGGTCAGCTCGGACAACGACCCAGCCGTGAGCGTACCGCGGGCGCTGTACTTGGCCCAAGCCTGGGGCGCCGAGGCGGGTTTGCTGAGCAACGCCGGGCACATCAACGTCAAGTCCGGCCACGATCGCTGGGAACAAGGCTTCGCCTACTTGTATCGCTTGCAAAGCCGGGTGGAGCAGCGCGCACTGCGCCGCGCCTGATCGCCCTTACTGTTTACCGTTTGCCTGACGCCCGGCCATTGCAGGCCTGGGGCGGGAGTTCGTCATGACTTTTCAAAACCCGTTTGGCCAGCCGTTGCTGACCTTCCCCGAACTGGACAAGAGCCCGCTAAGCATCCGTGCCAAGGCGCTGGTGTTCATCGACCCGCGCTCGCAGCAGCTGCGCGAGGACCTTGAACGCCTGGCGCCGCAACCTCTGCCGGTGCTGATCCGTGGCGAGACCGGTACCGGCAAGGAGCTGCTGGCGCGGCAGATTCACCGCGCCAGCGACCGGGGAGGGCTGTTCGTCTCGGTCAACTGCGCGGCCATCAGCCCAACCTACGCCGATGCCGAACTGTTCGGCTACAGCGCCAGCAGCCATGGCGGCACGGCCAGCAGCCGCGCCGGCTGGTTCGGCTCGGCCAACGGCGGCACGCTGTACCTGGACGAGATCGCCGACTTGCCGCTGGCCATCCAGGGCAAGCTGCTGGCGGCCCTTGAAAACCGCGAGGTCACCCGGGTGGGCGCGCAGCAGCCGCAGCCGGTGGATGTACGCCTGGTGGCCGCCACCAGCATCGACCTGGCGCGGGTGGTGCGCGCGGGGCGCTTCAACGAACGCCTGTACCAGTACCTGCGCGAGGGTGCGCTGGAGCTGCCGCCATTGCGCGAGCGGCCGGGCGATATCCTGCCGCTGGCCGAGTACTTCGTGGGCATCTACAGCGTGCGCCTGCAGCGCCCTGTGCCACTGGTCAGCGAGGCGGCGCAGCAGGTGCTGGAAGCTCACGCCTGGCCTGGCAACACCCGTGAACTGGAGAACGTCATCCACTTTGCCTTGCTGGTAAACGACGGCGAAGAGATCCAGCCGGAGGACCTCGACCTGCTCAACCCCGCGCGCTAGACATCGCTCATAAGCAAAGTGGCTGGTGGCAATTTGTTTTTGGAATAAGCAGCTAAGTAAAAGATATTGTTACGGAATAAAAAATCTAGGTATCGTCCGCCTCACGCCCACCGGTGAAGCGGTTGGGCAGCCGATTCGCCATCGCCGATGGCCCAGATCCAGAACAAGGACCACCATGAAGAAGACCCTGCTGACCACTGCCCTGGCCGCCGCCCTGTCGTTCTCCGGCCTGGCCGCTGCTGCCGAGAAACTGGTGGTTGCCGCTACCCCGGTACCGCACGCCGAGATCCTTGAGCTGATCAAGCCGACCCTGGCCAAGGAAGGTGTGGACCTGGAGATCAAGGTCTTCACCGACTACGTGCAGCCGAACGTGCAGGTGGACCAGAAGCGCCTGGACGCCAACTACTTCCAGACCCTGCCGTACCTGAAGAGCTTCAACGAAGGCAAGGGCACCCACCTGGAAACCGTGGTCGGCGTGCACGTCGAACCGTTCGGTGGTTACTCGAAGAAGGTCAAGAGCCTGAGCGAGCTGAAGGACGGCGCCACCGTGGCCATCCCGAATGAGGGTAGCAACAGCGGCCGTGCGCTGATCCTGCTGCAGAAGGCGGGCCTGATCACCCTGAAGGACCCGAAGAATGCCCTGGCCACCCCCAAGGACATCGCCGAGAACCCGAAGAAGCTGAAGTTCCGCGAGCTTGAGTCGGCCATGCTGCCGCGCGTGCTGGACCAGGTTGACCTGGACATGATCAACACCAACTATGCCCTGGAAGCCGGCCTGAACCCGGCCAAGGATGCACTGGTGATCGAAGGTGCCGACTCGCCGTACGTGAACTTCCTGGTTGCCCGCCCGGACAACAAGGACAGCGAAGCCATCCAGAAACTGGCCAAGGCGCTGACCAGCCCGGAAGTGAAGGAATTCATTGCCAAGAAGTACCAGGGTGCAGTGCTGCCGGCGTTCTGATGCGCTTGTACTGATGGAAAAACGCCGACGCATTCGTGTCGGCGTTTTTGTTTCTGGGAGGCATTTACCTGTGGGAGCGGGTTTACCCGCGAACACGGGCGAAGCCCGTGCCATGCACCGCGCTGCCTGCTTCGCGGGTGAACCCGCTCCCACAAGGGCTGCAAAGCAGCCCCGCAATCTCAACGGTTACGCGGTAGCCAGTTCAACAGAAACTCGTTAACCACGCGCGGGTTCTCCAGGCTGGAGATATGCCCGGCAAACGGGATCTGCGCCGCTAGGCAGCCAATGATCCGCGCCATTTCAATGGACTCTTCCGGCGGTCGCGGAATGTCCTGGTCGCCACAGACCACGATGGTCCGCTCACTGGCCAGTTCATCCAGCCGCGACAGCAAGTCCGGCCGGCCAAAAATCACCCGCCCCATCGGATCGAGACTGTGCCGGATCACCTCGGCACTGCTCGCCTTCAGCGCTGCACGGAAGCCGTCACGGACCTCTGGCACCGTCTGCCCACCGGCATGGAAGAAGATCGGCACAACGATATCCAGCAACGGCTCCGGGAACAGCCCCGCAGCGCTGGCAGCATCGAGCAGGCCGAAGTACTTGAGCCGGGTCGCCTCTGGCTCGGCGCCGAGATAGGTGTCCATCAGCACCAGCCGGTCGACCCGCTCGGGGTGCTCCAGGGCCAGCTGTGCACCCCACATGCCGCCGACCGACAGGCCGACCAGGTGGCACTTGTCGATGTCCAGGGCGTCCAGCAGTGCCCGGTGCTGGCGGGCCAGGGCGCTCATGTCGGTGGTGGTGGCGGGCGGGGCATCGGAGCCGCCGTGGCCCCACAGTTCCGGCACGATGACGCGGAAGTGCTGTGACAGGGCTTCGATTTGCGGTTGCCACATCTCGGCGGACCATAGGTAGCTGTGGCCGAGCAGGACCGGGAAGCCTTGGCCCTGGTCGATGTAGCTCATGCGGGCGCCGTCGATTTCGATGAAGTTTCTTTGCATGGGTCTGGGTCTCGGCTGGGAGAGCTGTAGGGTATTCGAAAATGCAGGGGGCCGCTTTGCGGCCCATTCGCAGCACAAGGCTGCTCCTACAGGAGATCGCGCATTGTCGGTTTGCGCGGTCCCCTGTAGGAGCAGCCTTGTGCTGCGAACGGGCTGCGAAGCAGCCCCTTACCGCCCAGGCACCAAGCGCAAGGTACTCTGCGCCGGAATCACCCCCATCTGCGCCCTCTGGTACTGCCCCTGCACATACCCCTCGGCCTGGTCCGAGTAATGCTGGTCAAACGGCACCCCACTCTGCCCAATCGGGTTGCTGGTCAGCGCCTGCCCGGCATCGGCAAAATCCACCAGCCGCCGCGTCGACGGCCCATAGGTCACCGGCCACGGCGCCGGGCCGATCTTTGCCGAGAGGTTGTTCGGCACTTCATGGGTACCGGGCGCGGCGAACGGGCCAACGTTGAACAGCAGGTTCAGCGGCTTTTTCACCCCCAGTGGATGGTTGTGGGTCAGGGTATGGGCCTTGCCCCACTGCCAACTGGCCGGGTCGCTGCCCAAGGTATCGCGCAGGTGCTTCAAGCTGTTCTGCCAGGCCATGCGCACGATGGCAGTACGGTCGGTGCGCTGGTTGCCACCCCGGGTGTTCCACCAGGGCGAATCGGCATTCGCTGCCAGGCGCGGCAGGGCGGCGTCGATGGCGCGGGTGCTGATCAGCACCGGGAACCAGGTGTCGCCCAGTTCATCATGCAAGGCCGCGAACGCCAGTTCGTAGAGGAACTGGTTGAACAGCGTGGCACTGGTCGAGTCCAGCGGGTAGTCGCCAACCCAGGCCGCCAGTTGCTCGACCAGCTCCTTCTCTTCATCACCTTCGGCCACTGCGCGCAGCGTCGCCAGCAGCGGGGCAAGGGTGCGCGGGCCATGGTCGCTGGCGGTGTCCAGCTGTAGCGCCTGGCTGTTCTGGGTGTCCCACTTCACCTCGGGGTTGGCCAGGTGGCGGTCGAGCTGGCTGCCCCGGTCAGGCAGGTTGTAATAACCCGGTATCGGTACTGAGGCCGGCGGCTGGTAGTTGGCCGAGGCGATATAGCCGCGCGCCGGGTTCTCCTGCTGCGGGTTGACGCTGAACGGGTAGAAGCCGAGCTTGTCGGCCTGCGCGCTGGCGCCGTCGAGGATGAACGCCGGGTCGACCCCGTCGGGGCGGATCGGTAGTTTTGCCGCCGCCCACCAGCCGATATCACCACGGGCATTGGCCCAGACAAAGTTCAGGCCCGGGGCGTGGACCTTGGCCGCGGCTTCGCGCATCTTGCCCAAGGTGTCGGCACGGTTGAGCTGGTAGAAGCCTTCGAGGATCGGGTTTTCGGTTTCCAGGAACGCCCACCACATGGCAATCGGCGTAGGCCCGGCGGTGGCGCCCAGTACGTCGTTGACGATCGGCCCATGGGGCGAACGGCGCAGGCTGAGGGTGACCGGCTGCTCGCCCTTGACGGCAATGGTCTGCTCGGTCTTTTCCAGCGCCTGCCATTTGCCATCGACCATGACCTGGTTGGCGTCGGCCGGGTTGGTGCGTTCGGCGATCAGGTCGAGGTCGTCGTTCTGGAACATGGTCAGGCTCCAGCCGAAGTCACGGTTGTGGCCGAGCAGGGCGAACGGGTTGAGCGCCTGGAAGTAGCCATACAGGTTGAAACCGGGCGCCGACAGTTCGGCTTCGTACCACACCGCTGGCACTGCGAAGCCGATATGTGGGTCGCCGGCCAGCAGCGGCTTGCCACTGCGGGTGCGGCTACCCGAAATCGCCCAGGCGTTGCTGCCTTCGAACTGCGGGATGCCGGCGTCGCCCAACGCTTCATGGCTGAGGCGGGCGAGGGCCTCCAGGCTTTGCCAGTCGGCAGCGGCCAGCGGTGCGCCAAACGCGCCCTCGGGCTGCCAGCCAAGGTCGAAGATGTTCAGGTAGTCAGGGCCCAGCTGGTCGCGGATGTAGGTCAGCGCCGGTTCGGTGCGGAACGCGGCGGCGAAACTGTAGGCCAGGTAGCCGGCGATGCTCAGGGTGTCCTCGGCGGTGAACGGGCGTGGGGTGATGCCGAGCAGGTCGAATTCCATGGGCTTGGGGTGGCTGGCCTGCCAGCTGTTTACCCCGTCAAGGTAGGCCTGCAGGGCCTGCCAGGCAGGTGACTGGTGGTCCTGACGTTTGGCCATCAGTGCTGCCTGCTCGCGAATGCGCAGGCTGCGGAACAGGGTGTCGGTGGGCAGCAGCTTGTCGCCCAGCACCTCGGCCAGTTCGCCCCGGGCCAGGCGGCGCAGGATCTCCATCTGGAACAGCCGGTCCTGGGCATGCACGTAGCCCAGGGCGCGGTACAGGTCCGGCTCGCTCTGCGCTTGCAGGTGCGGTACGCCGCGGGCGTCGTAGCGCACGCTGACCGGCGCCTGCAGGCCGGCCATGGCCACCTCGCCCTCGCGTTGCGGCAGCTTGCCCTGCACGTACCAGTAACCAGCGCCGGCGGCCACGGTAACCACCACGGCCAACAGGGTCAGGCTGCGCTTCATGCAGGCTCCTTGTGCGTTCAAGCGGAAAATGTGGTCCGATCATGGGCGGATTCGCGAACAGAGCATAGCCCCAGGAAGGAGTTTCCATGTCCCTCAGCGAAAAACAGAAAATGCTTACAGGCCAGCTCTACCACGCTGGCTGCCCCGAGCTGCAGGCGGAGCAGATCGCCAACAAGCACTGGATGCACCGTTACAACAGCAGCGTTGAACTGCTCAACGACGCACGCCATGAGCTGTTGGTCGAGCACTTTGGCAAGGTTGGCGAAGGCGTGGTGATCCGCCCGCCTTTCTATTGCGACTATGGCTACAACATCAGTGTTGGCCGCAATACCTTCATGAATTTCAACTGTGTAATTCTCGACGTGGTGCCGGTGCATATCGGCGACGACTGCCAGATCGGCCCCAACGTGCAGATCTACGCCGCCGACCATCCGCTCGATCCCGAGGTGCGACGCAGTGGGCTGGAGAGCGGGCGGCCGGTGATCATTGGCAACAATGTGTGGATCGGCGGTTCGGCGATCATCCTGCCGGGGGTGACCATTGGCGACAACGCTGTGGTCGGTGCCGGTAGCGTGGTGACCCGGGATGTGCCGGCCGGTGCGACGGTGGTGGGCAACCCGGCTCGGGTCCGTCAGCCTGCCCAAGGGCAATAGCAGCCGATTGCCAGGGTATTGGATGCGCTGACCTGCCGGTCGTCGAGCAACGCCTTGATGATGGGCTCCACGAAACTGTTGCTGGCGTTGCACACCGCGCCTTCGCTGTAGGGGCCGAAGTAGGCCAGGTGGCCTTGCCGGTCCCAGATGGCCACGGCCGGGGAGGCGGGCAAGTGTTCGCTACCGGGCAGGCTGGCGAGTGGCTTGAGGGCGGTGAGGTTGGCGGGCAGTTGGCCGTGGCTGCCGGGCTTTTGCAGTACGTGGAAGGTTACGCCCTGGTTGGCGAACTGGCTGACCAGGTCGTCCAGGTGCTGCTGGTTGCCGACATTGCACGGGCAGGCCGGGTCCCAGAAGTGCACCACGCGGATCGGACCGGGGCCGGTCAGCTCTGGGGGCAGTTGCAGTTGGCTGCCGTCGAACAGGGTGGTCTGGTTGTCGAATGGGCGCAGGTAGCGGGCCTGGAAGGCGGTGTAGGCCTGCCAGAGGATGACGGCGCCGATCAGGAGGGCGAGTGCCATGCACAGCGGTTTGATGATCCGGTTCTTCATGAAGTCTTCGCGGTCCCCTGTAGGAGCGGCCTTGCGTCGCGATAGGGGTGCGAAGCGCCCCCAAAATTTGTGTATGAAGCTGATATTGCCGGGGCCGCTTTGCGGCCCTATCGCGACACAAGGCCGCTCCTACAAGAGATCGGTGCTGGTTGATCGATGGGAGCAAGCTTGCCACGGCGCCGGCCAGAGCTGAAGATTCCAGATCAATACTTGCTTCAATGTGGATGTACCGATGCCCGCTGCCTTTCACCCCGACCGCCTGCGCGCCAGCCTGGCGCCATTGACCGCTCGCCAGCCGTTGTCGGCGCAGGCGCAGGACTACCAGCGCTTCTATGGCCTGAACCTGCCAGCACACAGCTGGCTGGGTGGCTTTCAGGCGGCGGGGTTCGACCTGGTCGGGCAGGCCTGGATCCCCGAGCAGCCGTGCGCGACGCTGTTCCTGCTGCATGGCTATTACGACCACATGGGCCTGTACCGGCATGTGATCGAGTGGGCGCTCAAGCAGGGGTTCGCGGTGATCAGCTGCGACTTGCCCGGCCATGGCCTGTCCAGCGGCGAGCGCGCCAACATCAGTGATTTCGCGGTGTACCAGCAGGTGCTGGAGGCCTTGTTCGAACAGGCGCGCACACTGCAACTGCCGCGCCCATGGCACCTGTGCGGGCAAAGCACCGGCGGTGCGATCGCCGTGGACCACCTGTTGCACCAGGGTGTGCGCAGCCCCATCGATGGCCAGGTCATCCTCTTGGCACCGCTGGTGCGGCCCCGTTCCTGGCGCTGGTCGAAGTTCAGCTATCGCGTGCTGCGCCACTTCGTCAACGGCATTGAACGGCGCTTCAGCGAGAACACCAACGACCCGGCCTTCCTGCCGTTTCTCGAAGCCGACCCGCTGCAACCACGCCAGCTGCCAACCGCTTGGGTAGGCGCCTTGATCGCCTGGGTCAAGCGCATCGAGGCCGCGCCGCGCAGTTCGCGCCAGCCGTTGATCGTGCAGGGGGAGGCTGATGGCACTGTGGACTGGCCACATAACCTCGAAGTGCTCAAGGCCAAGTTCGCCGAGCCGCAGATCCTGATGCTGCCCGAGGCTCGTCACCACTTGGCCAACGAGTTGCCGGGCATTCGCCAGCGCTACTTCGACTTCATCGACCAGCGCCTGGGCTGATCACTTCAGGTCATTGCTGCTCTGGCCAACCGCCAGGCCGGCACGGACCGCAGCCAGTGCGGCCTGGTAGTACGCCTTGCCGTCGGACGACTCGGCAAAGGTGGCGAACGCTTCCAGTTCGGCGTCGGACAGGTCGCGGTAGACGTACAGAAGCGTGTTGTTGAGGTCTTCGCCGATCTGGCTCATCAGACGCTGGCGCTGGCCATCGAGCAGGCCTTGGGCCTGGCCGCCGCCGAACAGCCCGGGGATCATCGAGCTGAGGCTATCGGCCGCCACGCCGGCGATGGCCAGGCTGACTTCGGCACCGGCCTCGCGGGCCGGCAGGGCCTGGGCCAGGTGGCCAATGATCAGCAGGCGGTCGTCGCTGGCCTGGATCTTCGGCAGGCCCTTGGCATTCTTGGCCAGTTCGTCTTTGCGAGTGGCCTTGAGCTCGGCGGCTACCACCTTGCGCCCCAGCGGCGACTGGAAGAAGGCCAGGGCGGGTGCGGGGTTGGCCAGGGTTGCACGCAGCTGCGCCTGGGCGCGCCGGTCCACCGCCTGGGCCTGGAAGCGCTGGTTGCTGTTGTTGACCAGCGCCTGGTAAACGGCGGGTGGCAAACTGTTGCGGTAGCGTTCCTGGGCAGCGCTCAGGGCATCGTTGAAGTGGGCGCGCTGGTCGGGCCAGCCGGCGGCCTTGTACAGTTGATCCAGGTTGTCTGCCCAGACAGGCATGGTGCAGATCATCAACAGAATCAGGGAAAACAGACGGCGCATTCAGGACTCCTGTCGGCAGGTGGCTATTGTCCTTGGCCCGGCGCCGGTTTGTCGAGATATCCGCGTGCTTCTCAGCCAAGTGGCGCTGTGCGCCGACAGGGCGAATGGATATGATGCGCGCCATGCACAACTCCCCTGAACACCCGATGCTTGCGGCCGTCGTCGACGATCTGGCCACCCATGGCTGGTCCCAGCAGGCGCTGTTTTTGCCTGCCGACCTGGTGCGCGCGCTGGCGGCCGAATGCCGGCGCCGTGATGCTGAAGGCGAACTCAACCCCGCAGGGGTTGGGCGCGGTGATGCCCAGGAGGTCCGCGAGACCATTCGCGGCGACCAGATCCAGTGGATCGACCCCGGCCAGGCCGAGGCTTGCGACCAATACCTGGATGCCATGGACCAGCTGCGCCAGGCCATCAACCAGGGCCTGTTCCTGGGCCTGGAAGACTTCGAATGCCATTTTGCCCTGTATCCACCAGGGGCGTTCTATCGCCGGCACCTGGACCGCTTCCGCGACGATGACCGGCGCATGGTATCGGCAGTGCTTTATCTCAATGAACGCTGGCAGCCGGAAGACGGTGGGCAATTGCGCATGTTCCTTGCCGACGGCGTCGAGCACGATGTCGAGCCTGTGGCGGGCTGCCTGGTGGTGTTCCTGTCGGGCGAAGTACCCCACGAAGTGCTGCCGGCTGGGCGTGAGCGGCTGTCGTTGACGGGCTGGTTCCGGCGCCGTGGCAATGACCCGTTCTGACCTGCCCAAGGTGCTGGTCAGCGCCTGCCTGCTGGGGCAGCCGGTGCGCTATGACGGCCGGGCCAGCGGCCACCCCGACCTGCTGCAGCAGTGGCAGGCCGAAGGGCGTGTGGTGCCTTTGTGCCCGGAGGTGGCGGGCGGCTTGCCGACCCCGCGCCCACCTGCGGAGATACCGGGTGGGCAGGGCGGCGAAGTGCTTGATGGCGGCGCGCAGGTGATTACCTTGACCGGTGAAGATGTCAGTGCCGAGTTCCTGGCCGGGGCGCAATTGGCGCTGCAACTGGTGCGCCGGTATGGCATTGGCGTGGCGGTGCTGAAGTCGGGCAGCCCTTCGTGTGGTAACCGGTTGACCTATGACGGCTCGTTCAGTGGCGTGAAGGTGGCGGGGGAAGGGGTGACCACGGCGCTGCTGCGGCGGGCTGGGGTGCAGGTGTTCAGTGAGCTGGAGCTGGATGAGGCGCAGCGGGCTCTCGGGTAATCCTGTGCCGGCCTCTTCGCGGGTAAACCCGCTCCTACAACGGGCCGCGTATCCTCGGCTTGCGCGGTCATTTGTAGGAGCGGGTTCACCCGCGAAGAGGCCGGTGCAGGCAATAAAGAGCTTACTGCCCGGTCGCAGTCTCCTGCACACCCTTGAACCACTTCTGCTCAAGTTCGGCAGTGCGCCCGCTGTCTTTCAGCCGCTGCAGCGCATGGTTCACCGCGCTTTCGAACGCCGGGTTGTCCTTCTGGAACGGAATCACCAGCTTCTTTTCACCAAACGGCAGGCTTACATCGAGCGGGCCGTCGCCCTTGAGCGCTTCGCTCGATGGGGTAAGTGCGATGTCATATTTGCCGCTCTCGACACCGGGCAGCACTTCGGCTGCGGGGGCTTCGACGAACTCGGCGCGCAAGTCCAGCTCCCTGGCCAGGTCCTGGCCGAACTCGATGTCGAAACCGGTCAGGTGATCGTCTTGCTTGAAGGCGTACGGCGAGTTGTCGGCCTGTACGGCTATGCGCAGTTCGCCCCGGTCGGCGATTTCATCGATCAGCTCCGCCTGGGCCAATGGACTGATCAGTACTGCCAGCAGTACCCCTAAGGTCGAACGCATGAATGCCCCTTTTTCTTTTAGCAGATGAGAAACTTTCGCCGCAGCTTTCTTCCTCGCCGCGGTCGAGCGCAGCCTATGACCTTGAAGCCCCGGTATTGTTTAACCCGGATTGAAATATTTATGTCAGGTGATGTTGAACCCCTGGGCGTACATTTCAACTAAGGTGAACTACCGCCGCCGCTGGATTATAGGTGGCGGTCACTAAGTGAATCACAGGAGAAGTGAATGAACAGCCTATTTTCGCGTGCTGCTGTTGCCGGTCTGCTGATGGGAGCGTCAGTGTTTGCCAGTGCCGCAGATGCCCTGAAGAGCCAGGAGCCGCCCAAGGAGGCCAAGGTCTTCATCGTTTCCCCCGCCGATGGTGCCACGGTGGACAAGACCTTCACCGTCAAGTTCGGTATCGAAGGCATGGAACTCAAGCCAGCGGGTGATCATACCCCGCACACCGGCCACCACCACCTGCTGGTGGATGTAGACAAAGAGCCAGTGGCCGACATGCCGCTGCCGACCAGCCTGATGCCAGAGGCCGGCGTTGCACTGCCAGCGGGCCCGCAGGTGCTGCACTTCGGCAAGGCGCAGACCGAAACCAGTATTACCCTGACCCCGGGCAAGCACACCCTGCAGCTGGTGCTGGGTGACCAGTTCCATGTGCCGTTCAAGCCTAGCGTCATGTCGCAGAAGATCACTGTCGACGTTAAATAGGTGTTGGATTTTTCGCGGGTGAACCCGCTCCCACAGGGCCCCCGCAGACTTTGAATCCTGTGGCCATCCTGTGTGGGTTTACCCGCGAAGCAGGCGACGCCGGTTTCACCGGCAAAAAAAAGGGAGGCCACCAGGGCCTCCCTTTTTCATGCTGCAAGCAAACTTAGAACAGTACGCGGGAACGGATGGTGCCCTTGACCTGTTGCAGTTTCTCTTGCGCCAGGTCCGAGTACTCGGCGTCAACGTCGATTACCACGTAACCGACTTTCTCGTTGGTCTGCAGGAACTGACCGGAGATGTTGATGCCATTCTCGGCGAAGACCTTGTTGATCTCGCTGAGCACGCCCGGGATGTTTTCGTGGATGTGCAGCAGGCGGTGCTTGCCAGGGTGCGCCGGCAG
The DNA here is from genome assembly GCF_044749595.1 of Pseudomonas sp. NPDC089392. Lineage (NCBI taxonomy): Bacteria > Pseudomonadati > Pseudomonadota > Gammaproteobacteria > Pseudomonadales > Pseudomonadaceae > Pseudomonas > Pseudomonas sp. NPDC089392. The sequence goes on along the minus strand of NZ_JBIVIF010000001.1, from coordinate 273,741 downwards.
GGCCACTTCCGGGAAGTTTACCGAGGACACCGAAGTACCGTTGTCGCTGTACTTGACCAGCTTCTCGGCCACTTCCAGGCCGATGTTGGCCTGGGCTTCGGCGGTGGAACCACCGATGTGCGGGGTCAGGATCACGTTGTCCAGGCCGCGCAGCGGGCTTTCGAACTCTTCGTCGTTGGAGCGCGGCTCGACCGGGAACACGTCGATGGCGGCGCCGATCAGGTGCTTGTCCTTGATGGCGGCAGCCAGGTGGTCCAGTTCGACCACGGTGCCACGGGCGGCGTTGATCAGGATCGAGCCTTTCTTCATCGCACGGATTTCCTTCTCGCCGATCATCCACTGGGTGGACGGCAGCTCAGGCACGTGCAGCGAGACGATGTCGGCCAGGCCCAGCAGCTCGTTCAGGCTGGTGACCTGCACGGCGTTGCCCAGTGGCAGCTTGGTCAGCGGGTCGAAGAAGTACACCTGCATGCCCAGGTTCTCGGCCAGGACCGACAGCTGGGTACCGATCGAGCCGTAGCCGACGATGCCCAGCTTCTTGCCGCGGATTTCGAACGAGTTGGCCGCGCTCTTGATCCAGCCGCCACGGTGGCAGGAGGCGTTTTTCTCGGGGATGCCGCGCAGCAGCAGGATGGCTTCGGCCAGTACCAGCTCGGCTACCGAGCGGGTGTTGGAGTACGGCGCGTTGAACACGGCGATACCGCGCTCGCGGGCAGCTGCCAGGTCAACCTGGTTGGTGCCGATGCAGAAACAGCCAACAGCGACCAGTTTCTTGGCGCAGTCGAAGATCTCTTCGGTGAGCTGGGTGCGCGAACGGATGCCGATGAAGTGGGCATCGGCGATCTTTTCCTTCAGCTCGGCTTCCGGCAACGAACCCGTGAGGTATTCGATGTTGGTATAGCCGGCGGCTTTAAGAGTATCGACCGCGTTCTGGTGCACACCTTCAAGAAGAAGGAACTTGATCTTGCTCTTGTCGAGAGAAGTCTTGCTCATCTGCGTAAACCTGTATCCCGGAGAAAAAATGGCGAGGGGTGATGCCAGGCGCGAGGGCAGCCTTAGCATGAACAGCGGGAGGGCTATGCTAGCATACGCGACACAATCTGAGCTTATCCCGACAGGTGAAGAGTGCTCAGGGTGACTATGAATAAGTCGAGAGTTCCAGCGATGACCCACCCCGCTGCTATTGAAGAACTGATGACCCTTGTTGACCCTGGCAAGGTCCTGACTGACGCGGCTTCCCTGGAAGCCTATGGCAAGGACTGGACCAAGCATTACCCGCCCGCGCCCAGCGCTATCGTGTTCCCCAAGACTGTAGAACAGGTGCAGGCGATTGTCCGCTGGGCCAATGCGCACAAGGTGGCGCTGGTGCCTTCCGGTGGGCGTACCGGGCTTTCCGCAGGTGCCGTGGCGGCCAATGGTGAAGTGGTGGTCGCCTTCGACTACATGAACCAGGTTCTCGGCTTCAATGCCTTCGACCGCACCGTGGTCTGCCAGCCCGGGGTGATTACCCGCCAATTGCAAGCCTATGCCGAAGAGCAGGGCCTGTATTACCCGGTGGACTTCGCGTCCAGCGGCTCCAGCCAGATTGGCGGCAACATTGGTACCAATGCCGGCGGGATCAAGGTGATCCGCTACGGCATGACCCGCAACTGGGTGGCCGGGCTGAAAGTGGTCACTGGCAAGGGCGAACTGCTGGAACTCAATAAAGACCTGATCAAGAACGCCACCGGCTACGACCTGCGCCAGCTGTTTATCGGCGCCGAAGGCACGCTGGGCTTCGTGGTCGAGGCTACCATGCGCCTGGACCGCGCACCACGCAACCTTACCGCCATGGTGCTGGGTACGCCGGACTTCGACTCGATCATGCCGGTGCTGCACGCCTTCCAGGGCAAGCTGGACCTGACCGCCTTCGAGTTCTTCTCCGACAAGGGCCTGGCCAAGATCCTGGCGCGTGGCGATGTGCCGGCGCCGTTCGAAACCGACTGTCCGTTCTATGCACTGCTGGAGTTCGAGGCCAGTACCGAAGAGGTGGCCAACGAAGCCTTGGCCACCTTCGAGCACTGCGTCGAGCAGGGCTGGGTGCTGGACGGGGTGATGAGCCAGAGCGAAACCCAGCTTAAAAACCTGTGGAAACTGCGCGAGTACCTGTCAGAAACCATCTCGCACTGGACCCCGTACAAGAACGACATCTCCGTCACCGTATCGAAAGTGCCGGCGTTCCTGCGTGATATCGACGCCATCGTCGCTGAGCATTACCCGGATTACGAAGTGGTGTGGTACGGCCATATCGGCGACGGCAACCTGCACCTGAACATCCTCAAGCCCGAGCACATGAGCAAGGACGACTTCTTTGCCTCGTGCACCAAGGTCAACAAGTGGGTGTTCGAGATCGTCGAGCGCTACAACGGCTCGATCTCCGCCGAGCATGGCGTGGGGATGACCAAGCGCGACTACCTGGGCTACAGCCGCTCGCCGGAAGAAATCGCCTGCATGAAGGCAATTAAGGCCGTGTTCGACCCTAACGGCATCATGAATCCGGGTAAGATCTTCGCTCCTGAACAAAAGCAGTAATCAAAGGAGTCGGCCATGAGTTACCAGCACCAGTACGTAGACGGCACGCGCATTCACTACCCGCTGGGCAAGGTGGTGTGCATCGGCCGTAACTATGCCGAGCATGCCAAGGAACTGGACAACCCTATTCCCACCGAACCGCTGCTGTTCATCAAGCCGGGCAGCTGCGTAGTGCCGGCCGACGGCGGCTTCAAGATCCCGACCGAGCGCGGTTCGGTGCACTACGAGGCGGAAATTGCCGTGCTGCTGGGCAAGCCGCTGTCGACCCATCCGACCGAGGAAGAGGTGCTGGACGCCATTTCCGGTTACGCCCCGGCGCTGGACCTGACCTTGCGCGACGTGCAGGCCAAGCTGAAAGAGAAGGGCCTGCCGTGGGAGCTGGCCAAGAGCTTTGACGGCGCCTGTGTACTGCCGCCATTCGTCTCGGCCGGCAGCTTTGAGGATGTCACCGACATTCCGGTGCGCCTGACCGTCAACGGCGAAGTGCGCCAGGACGGCAACAGCGCGATGATGCTCAACCCGATCGTGCCGATGATCCAGTACATGGCGGCGCATTTCTCGCTGCAGCCGGGGGATGTGATCCTTACCGGTACCCCGGCGGGTGTGGGGCCGTTCAATGTCGGTGATGAGCTGGTGCTGGAACTGCCGGGTGTGAGCCGCTTCGAAAGCCGGGTGCTCTGAGCTGAATCCGCGTCGCCTTCTTCGCGGGTGAACCCGCTCCCACAGGTTTTGCGTCATCCTCAAGGGCGACGCTGTACCTGTGGGAGCGGGTTTACCCGCGAAGAGGCCAGACCTGTTTACCGATTTTTCACACCCAATCCGGATAATGCGCGGACCTACGCCCATTTCCCCAGGACCCCCGCATGCCAACACCGTCCAGCGCCCCGGCAACCCCCAAGCGTCGTTTCTACCTGCGCTGGCCCTTCGGCCTGGCCGTGGCGGCGGTGATCGGCTATGGCGTGGCCGTGGCCATGCACTGGGATGACCGCGGCGCGCTGTGGGTCAAGGAAAGCTTCGAAAGCACCGCCGAACGCAGCGAAAGCGTGTGGCTGCCGGACTACCAGGTCGACATCGATGCCAAGCGGCTGCCGGGCATGGACGATGACGAAGCCTCGGACGTGAGCTTCAACCCGCGTACCCGTACCCTGTTCGCGGTCATGGGCAAGAACCCGATCCTGGTCGAGCTGAGCCTGGATGGCGACGTGCTGCGCAAGATCCCGCTCAACGGCTGGAGCAACCCGGAAGGCGTCGCCGTGCTGGAAGACGACTACCTGGCAATCACTGACGAGCGCCTGCACGACCTGACCGTGGTCAAGGTGGATGCGCAGACCACAGTGTTGAACCATGAAGACTTCCAGAGCCATGACCTGGGCCCGTCGGTGAAGAGCAACAAAGGCTTCGAGGGCGTGGCCTGGGACCCGCTGCGCCAGCGCCTGGTCATCGGCGAGGAGCGCCCGCCCAAGCTGTACACCTGGAACACCGATGGCCGCAGCCCGCTAAAGGGCGAAAAACAGCCATTGCCCAGCGATGAGCTGGACCTGCGCAACCTCTCGGCACTGGGCGTAGACCCGCGCACCGGCCACCTGCTGGCGTTGTCGGCCGACTCCAACATGCTGCTGGAGCTGGATGAGCAAGGCCAACAGGTCAGCTTCATGACCCTGCTCGGCGGTTTCAACGGCCTGCAGGACACCATTCCGCGTGCCGAAGGGGTGGCCATGGACGACAAGGGCAATTTGTACATGGTCAGCGAGCCGGCGCTGTTCTATCGCTTCAAGAAGAACTGACAGCATCATCAGATTTGCCTGACGCTGGCATTAAGCTTTGCTTCAGCCGTTAATGGTTAGATTCGCCACCCCTGTGTCGAGTCTGCCTCATGCGCCAAATTGTTCGCCTGTTTCTTGCCATGGCCGTTGTCGGCCTGCTCCTGCTTGGCTGGGCCGGGCAGGAGTTTCGCCTGTTCGAGCGTGGCTGGTTCAACCTCAAGACCTGGTGGCAGCCCGCCGAGCAGAGCATGGGCCTGGACCTGGACCGCTACCAGGTGGTGCTGGAAGCGCAGCCGGTCGAAGGGCTGGATGACGACCTTTCCGCACTGACCTACGACCCCGACCGCAAGACCCTGTTCACCGTCACCAATGCACGCTCGGAGCTGATCGAGCTGTCGCTGGACGGGCGCATCCTGCGCCGCGTGCCGCTGACCGGCTTTGGCGACCCGGAAGCGGTGGAATACGTCGGGCCTAACAGTTATGTGATCACCGACGAACGCCAACAGCGGCTGATTCGCGTGCGCCTGGATGACGACACACTGTTCCTTGATGCCGGCGATGCCGAGCAGCTCAGCCTGGGCATTGGCCTGAACGGCAACAAGGGCTTCGAGGGGCTGGCCTACGACTCGGCGGGCAAGCGCTTGTTCGTGGCCAAGGAGCGTGACCCGATGCTGATCTACGAGGTGCACGGTTTCCCGCATGACAACCCGGAAAAGCCTTACGCCGTGCATGTGGTGCAGGACCGCAAGCGCGATTCACGGCTGTTTGTGCGGGATTTGTCGAGTTTGCAGTTCGATGAGCGCAGCGGGCATTTGCTGGCGCTGTCGGATGAGTCGCGGCTGGTGCTGGAGCTGGATGTCGAGGGGCGGCCGCTGAGTACCTTGTCGTTGCGCAAGGGCTTCCAGGGGCTGCAGGCGACGGTGCCGCAGGCGGAGGGGATTGCGATGGATGAGGCGGGGACCATTTACCTGGTCAGTGAGCCGAACTTGTTCTATGTGTTCAAGCAGGTAGCAGATTGATCGCCTGTTAGGGCCTATCCGCGGGTTAACCCGCTCCTACAAGTATCTCACCGCATTTGCAGGCGGCGCTGTATCTGTGGGAGCGGGTTCACCCGCGAAGAAGGTTACTCGGCCTTCAGGCTCTTCACGCCTTCAGCAGTACCCAGCAGCAGCAGATCCGCCGGCCGCGCCGCGAACAGGCCGTTGGTCACCACGCCAACGATGGCGTTGATCTGCGCTTCCAGCTCCACCGGGTTGGTGATCTGCAGGTTGTACACATCGAGGATCACGTTGCCGTTGTCGGTGACCACGCCCTCGCGGTACACCGGGTCGCCGCCCAGCTTGACCAGCTGGCGCGCCACGTGGCTGCGGGCCATCGGGATCACTTCGACCGGCAGCGGGAAGGCGCCCAGCACCGGCACCAGCTTACTGCCGTCGGCGATGCAGATGAAGGTCTTGGCCACGGCCGCGACGATCTTCTCGCGGGTCAGGGCTGCGCCGCCGCCCTTGATCAGGTTCAGGTGCGCGTCGCTCTCGTCGGCGCCGTCCACGTAGAACTCCAGGTCGCTGACGCTGTTCAGCTCGTAGACCGGGATGCCATGCCCCTTCAGGCGCTGGGCAGTGGCTTCGGAGCTGGCGACTGCGCCGTCGAAGGCGGTCTTGTGCTGAGCCAGGGCGTCGATGAAGAAGTTGGCGGTCGAACCGGTACCGACGCCGACAACGCTCTTTTCATCCAGCTTGGGCAGAATGAAGTCGACAGCGGCCTGGGCGACGGCCTGTTTGAGTTGGTCCTGGGTCATGCGGGCTCCGGAAGGGGCAGGGCGGTTTCAAAGTTGCCTAGTATAACGGCTCGCACGGCTTTGCTGTGGTCGCCCGACGTAGCGCTGGGGTAGACTTCCAGCCCTTGTCCCGCGGCCCAGTGATGCTTTCCCGATGCTCGAACAGTACGTCAAGAAGATCCTCACCTCGCGCGTCTATGACGTTGCCGTCGAAACCCCGCTGCAGAACGCCGGGCAGCTGAGCAAGCGCCTGGGCAACCAGATTCTGCTCAAGCGCGAAGACCTGCAGCCGGTGTTCTCGTTCAAGATCCGCGGGGCCTACAACAAGCTGGCGCAGCTGAGCCCGGAAGAACTGGCCCGTGGCGTGGTCACCGCCTCGGCCGGCAACCACGCCCAGGGCCTGGCCCTGGCGGCGCGCGAAATGGGCATCAAGGCCACCATCGTGATGCCCAAGACCACCCCGGAGATCAAGGTCGAAGGCGTGCGCTCGCGCGGTGGCAAGGTGGTGCTGCATGGCGACTCGTTCCCCGAGGCACTGGCCTATTCGCTGAAACTGGTCGACGAAAAGGGCTTCGTCTACGTCCACCCCTACGACGACCCGCACACCATCGCCGGGCAGGGCACCGTGGCCATGGAAATCCTGCGCCAGCACCCTGGGCAGCTGGACGCGATCTTCGTGCCTGTAGGCGGTGGCGGCCTGATTGCCGGCATTGCCGCCTACGTGAAATACCTGCGCCCGGAAATCAAGGTCATCGGCGTCGAGCCGGACGACTCCAACTGCCTGCAGGCGGCCATGGCTGCCGGCGAGCGCGTGGTGCTGCCGCAGGTCGGGCTGTTTGCAGACGGCGTGGCGGTGGCGCAGATTGGCCAGCACACCTTCGATATCTGCCGCCATCATGTGGATGAAGTGGTCACCGTCAGTACCGACGAGATCTGCGCGGCGATCAAGGATATCTACGACGATACCCGCTCGATTACCGAACCTGCAGGTGCTCTGGGTGTGGCGGGCATCAAGAAGTACGTTGAACTGTACGGCGTGACTGGCCAGACCCTGGTGGCCATCGACTCCGGCGCCAACGTCAACTTCGACCGCCTGCGCCATGTGGCTGAGCGTGCCGAGCTGGGTGAAAAGCGCGAGGCGATCATTGCCGTGACCATCCCCGAGCGCCCGGGCAGCTTCAAGGCGTTCTGCGAGGCCATCGGCAAGCGCCAGATCACCGAGTTCAACTACCGCAAGCACACCTCGGACGAAGCGCATATCTTCGTCGGCGTGCAGACCCACCCGGAAAACGACCCGCGTGCGGCGCTGGTGCAGAGCCTGAGCGAGCAGGGCTTCCCGGTTACCGACCTGACCGACAACGAGTTGGCCAAGCTGCACATTCGCCACATGGTCGGCGGCCATTCGGCCGGTGCCAGCGATGAAATGGTGTTGCGCTTCGAATTCCCCGAGCGGCCGGGGGCGTTGTTCAACTTCCTCAACAAGCTGGGCGGGCGCTGGAATATCTCGATGTTCCACTACCGTAACCATGGCGCGGCTGACGGGCGCGTGGTGGCGGGGCTGCAGGTGCCGGAGGACGAGCGCCACCTGGTGCCGGCGGCGTTGGCCAAGATCGGTTACCCGTACTGGGACGAGACCGAGAACCCGGCTTACAAGCTGTTCCTGGGCTGAGCGGCTAAGCTGGGCTGATGGCCAGTTCGCGGGTAAACCCGCTCCTACAGGGATATCACAGGCCTTGAGGCCAGTGCAGCACCTGTGGGAGCGGGTTTACCCGCGAAGAAGCCAGCACAAAATGGCCTGCTCAAGGACAACAGAAACATGGAACACCTGACCACGTTGAAAACCCTGCACATCATCGCCACCGCCCTGCTGCTGCTGGGCGCCCTTGGCCTGGCGATCTGGACGCTGCGCGCCCGCCGCCAGGGCGATGCCCAGGCCTATGCCAAGCTGCTGCGCCGGCCGCTGGTGTTCGTCTGGCTGGTGATGGGCCTGTGCCTGGTGAGCATGCCGTTCACCGGCTGGTGGCTGGTGCATTTGGTGGGCTGGCCTTTGGGGCAGACCTGGGTGCTGGCTTCCAGCGTCATCTATACGGTTGGCGCGTTTGCCGTTTGGTGGCTGCTGGTAAGGTTGAACCGCCTGCGCAAGGCTGAGGTGGTGGGGTTGCGGTTTACCTTGGCATTGGCGGTGTTCAGCGGGGTTTGTTTCCTGTCCATTGCTGGGCTGATGGGGGCCAAGCCCGTCTGACAGCCTTGTGTTGCTTGTGCTGGCCTCTTCGCGGGTAAACCCGCTCCTACAAAGATCACACCGCTTGTTGTAGGAGCGGCGGTGCGGCGATCCGATTTACCCGCGAAGAGGCCAGCACAGGAAAACCTCAATCCCTCAGCGAAACCACCGGCCACCCCTGCTTCCCGGCCTCGGCCCGCAGCTTCGGGTCGGGGTCCACCGCCACCGCATGCGTCACCCGCTGCAGCAGCGGCACATCATTCATCGAGTCGCTATAGAAGTAGCTGTCCTCAAGATCAAAACCGTTCTCCAGCATCCACCGCTCCAGCCGCGTCACCTTGCCTTCACGGAAACAGGGTATATCGGTACTACGCCCGGTATAGCGGCCATCGTGCATCTCGCATTCGGTTGCCAGCAGCACGCGAACCCCAAGGCGCCGGGCAATGGGTGCGGTGACGAAGCGGTTGGTGGCGGTGATGATCACCAACTGGTCACCCGCCTCACGGTGATGCTGCAGCAAGGCCAAGGCCTTGGGCAGGATGATCGGCTCGATGCAGTCGCGCATGAAGTCGCGGTGCCATTCGTCGAGCTGGGCCATGGGCGTTGCCGCCAGGATCTCCATGGAAAAGGCCAGGTAGGCCTGCAGGTCCAGGCTGCCGTTGAGGTAGTCCTGGTAGAAGCCATCGTTGCGTTGCTTGTAGGCGACCGGGTCGAGAATGCCTCGCTGGCAAAGGTAGTCACCCCAGGCATGGTCGCTGTCGCCACCGAGGAGGGTATTGTCCAGGTCGAATAAAGCCAGGCGCATCGCGGTCACTCGCATCAGCCACAGGGTAGGCCCGCAGAATACGGAGTTTTCACGCTGCTGCACATAAGCTTGGCGGGCGCGTTGCTGCGCTCGCAGGCTTTGTGGAACAATGCGGTGACATGCGTTTGCGAGGTTGCTGCCGTGATCGACCCGGATGGTTTTCGCCCCAATGTCGGGATCATTCTCACGAATGATGCCGGGCAGGTGCTATGGGCTCGGCGGATCAACCAGGATGCCTGGCAATTCCCACAGGGTGGTATCAACCCTGACGAGACGCCGGAAGACGCCCTGTACCGCGAGCTGAACGAAGAAGTTGGCCTTGAACGCGATGATGTGGAAATTCTTGCCTGCACCCGTGGCTGGTTGCGTTATCGTTTACCCCAGCGACTGGTGCGTACCCACAGCCAGCCGCTGTGCATCGGGCAGAAGCAGAAGTGGTTCCTGCTGCGCCTGGTCAGCAACGAACAACGGGTGCGGATGGACCTGACCGGCAAGCCGGAATTCGACGGCTGGCGCTGGGTCAGCTATTGGTACCCGCTGGGCCAGGTTGTGACATTCAAGCGCGAGGTCTACCGACGCGCCCTGAAAGAGCTAGCACCGCGTCTGCTGACGCGCGACTGACGACGGAGTTCGACCCCGAGCCATGCTCAATACGCTGCGCAAGATCGTCCAGGAAGTAAACTCCGCCAAAGATCTCAAGTCGGCGTTGGGGATCATTGTCTTGCGCGTCAAGGAGGCCATGGGCAGCCAGGTCTGCTCGGTCTACCTGCTCGACCCGGAAACCAACCGCTTTGTGCTGATGGCCAGCGAAGGCCTGAACAAGCGGTCCATCGGCAAGGTCAGTATGGCCCCCAACGAGGGCCTGGTGGGCCTGGTCGGTACCCGGGAAGAGCCACTGAACCTGGAAAACGCCGCCGATCACCCGCGTTACCGCTATTTTGCCGAAACCGGCGAAGAGAAATTCGCTTCCTTCCTGGGTGCACCGATCATTCACCACCGCCGTGTGGTCGGGGTATTGGTCATCCAGCAAAAGGAGCGCCGCCAGTTCGATGAGGGCGAAGAGGCCTTCCTGGTTACCATGAGCGCCCAGCTCGCCGGGGTTATCGCCCACGCCGAGGCCACCGGCTCGATCCGTGGCCTGGGGCGCCAGGGCAAGGGCATCCAGGAAGCACGCTTTGTCGGTGTGCCGGGCTCGCCAGGCGCCGCTGTGGGGCGTGCGGTGGTGATGCTGCCGCCGGCCGACCTTGAAGTGGTGCCAGACAAGACCGTCGATGACATCGACGCCGAGCTGAAACTGTTCCAGAACGCCCTTGAAGGCGTGCGCGACGACATGCGCAAGCTATCGGCCAAGCTGGCTACCCAGCTACGCCCGGAAGAGCGCGCGCTGTTCGATGTGTACCTGATGATGCTCGAAGACGCAGCCTTGGGCGGCGAGGTGACCGAGGTCATCAAGACCGGCCAGTGGGCTCAGGGCGCCCTGCGTCAGGTGGTGGGCGAGCACGTCAACCGCTTCGAGCTGATGGACGATGACTACCTGCGTGAGCGTGCCTCCGACGTCAAGGATCTCGGTCGGCGCCTGCTGGCCTACCTGCAGGAAGCCCGCTCGCAGTCGCTGGTGTACGCCGACAACACCATCCTGGTCAGCGAAGAGCTTACCCCGGCCATGCTCGGCGAAGTACCGGAAGGCAAGCTGGTCGGCCTGGTCTCGGTACTGGGTTCGGGCAACTCGCACGTCGCCATCCTCGCGCGCGCCATGGGCATCCCCACGGTCATGGGCCTGGTCGACTTGCCGTATTCCAAGGTCGACGGCATAGAGCTGATCGTCGACGGCTACAAGGGTGAAGTCTTCACCAACCCCAGTGACGTGTTGCGCAAGCAATACAGCGATGTGGTTGAAGAAGAGCGCCAGCTGGCCCAAGGCCTGGATGCCCTGCGCGAACTGCCGTGCGTCACCCCTGACGGCCACCGTATGCCGCTGTGGGTCAACACCGGCCTGCTCGCCGACGTGGCCCGTGCCCAGCAGCGCGGCGCCGAAGGGGTTGGCCTGTACCGCACCGAAGTGCCGTTCATGATCAACCAGCGCTTCCCCAGCGAAAAAGAGCAGCTGGCCATCTACCGTGAGCAGTTGGCGGCCTTCCATCCGTTGCCGGTGACCATGCGCACCCTCGACATCGGTGGCGACAAGGCGCTGTCGTACTTCCCGATCAAGGAAGAAAACCCGTTCCTCGGCTGGCGCGGCATTCGCGTTACCCTCGACCACCCGGAAATCTTCCTGGTGCAGACCCGCGCCATGCTCAAGGCCAGCGAAGGCCTGAACAACCTGCGCATCCTGCTGCCAATGATTTCCGGCATTCATGAGTTGGAAGAAGCATTGCACCTGATCCACCGTGCCTGGGGCGAAGTGCGTGACGAAGGCACCGACGTGCCGATGCCGCCGGTGGGCGTGATGGTGGAAATCCCTGCGGCGGTGTACCAGACCAAGGAATTGGCGCGGCAGGTGGACTTCCTGTCGGTCGGCTCCAACGACCTGACCCAGTACCTGCTGGCGGTGGACCGCAACAACCCACGGGTCGCCGACCTGTACGACTACCTGCACCCGGCGGTGCTGCAGGCGCTGAACACCGTGGTGCGCGACGCCCATGGTGAAGGCAAGCCGGTAAGCATTTGCGGCGAGATGGCCGGTGACCCGGCGGCAGCGATCCTGTTGATGGCGATGGGCTTTGACAGCTTGTCGATGAACGCCACCAACCTGCCGAAGGTGAAGTGGATGCTGCGCCAGGTGAACATGAGCAAGGCCAAGGAGCTGTTGGTTGAAGCCTTGAGCCATGACAACCCGCAGGTTATCCACAGCTCGCTGCAGCTGGCCCTGAAGAACCTTGGGTTGGCGCGGATGATTGGGCCTGGGGCCAATAAAACCCTGTGAGGGGGATGTTGCCTGGGCGGGCCTCTTCGCGGGTAAACCCGCTCCTACAATGGATTGCGTAAGCCAGATGTGGCGCGATCCCTTGTAGGAGCGGGTTCACCCGCGAAGAGGCCCGCCCAGGCAACATCAAATGCTCAGACCAGAAGCTCAACTTCCCCCAAATGCCCACCAAACGGCCCGAAACTGCGCTCAATCAGCCGCCTTCTGCCCTGATCATCCACAATCAGCACCGTACTCGCCCGCGTCCCATAATTCTGGCTGGCAATAAACACACTCGACAGCAGCTTCTCGGTCGCCACCCCCACCCCCGTCTCCGGTAGATCACCATCGGCCGCAGGCTCGCCATCAGCCAGCAACGCCAACAACAGATGGGGCTCCGGCGTTTCCAGCAACCCCTCCAGCCCGCTACGCGCCTTCACCAGCTTCGGCCACGGCGTATCCAGCCCGGCATTGGAAAGCCCGTACACCCCGGCCTCCAGCAAGCGTGGCGCCGCGCCCCGGGCATGCAGGTAACCCAGCTGCCGCCCATCACCCACCAGCAGGTTGAACCCCGAATACTGCCCACTGCGGCTGGCCACCTGGTCCAGATAAGCCTCGACCCCCAGCTCACCCTGCAGGTACGCCGCCACCAGCTCGCCCCGCGAGCGCGGCCCCAGCGCCTGCCCCGGGTCACGGATATTGGTCAGGGCCGCAAAGCGCCCCTGCGGGCCCACACCCAGCCAGGTGCCACCGGCCTCCAGGTCGCGCCCGGCATGCACCCCGGGCGCATCCTCCCAGGCCGCCAGGGCCTGGGTAGGGCGGGCATAGAACTCGTCGCGGTTGGCCGCCACGATCAGCGGCAGGGCATACCCCGGCCGCCAGGCGAATACGATCAGGCACATCGGTTGGGCCTCTGTGTTTTTTGCCACTGTACCCACAGCGGCGGGGCGGATCCATCCTGACACAGACTTCACTAGAGCCTCGAACCCAGCTTCCGTTACCATGCCGGATTGATTTCTCGGGGAAGCCGAATGGAATTCGTGCTCTATCTGCTATTGGGCGCCTGTGCCGGTGTGCTGGCCGGGCTGTTCGGCGTGGGCGGCGGCATCATCATCGTGCCGGTGCTGGTGTTCAGCTTCACCCTGCAGGGCTTCGACGCCTCGGTGCTGACCCACCTGGCGGTCGGTACGTCGCTGGCAACCATCGTTTTCACCTCGATCAACGCCGTGCTCGAGCACCACCGCAAGGGTGCGGTGCAATGGCCGATCTTCGCCTGGATGACTCTCGGCATCCTCCTTGGCGCCGGTGTCGGCGCCAAGACCGCCTCTTTGATCCAGGGCCCGTTGTTGCAGAAGATCATTGGCGTGTTCGCGTTGGTCATCGCTGCGCAGATGGCCTTGGACTTCAAACCCAAAGCCAGCCGTGGAATCCCTGGCAAACCCGCGTTGATCGGGGCCGGTGGCGTAATCGGCTGGGCCTCGGCCATTTTCGGCATCGGCGGCGGTTCGCTGACTGTACCGTTCCTGACCTGGCGCAGCCTGCCCATGCAGCAGGCGGTGGCCACGTCCTCGGCCTGCGGCCTGCCGATTGCCGTGGCCAGCGCCCTGAGCTTCATGCTGCTGGGCTGGCACGAGGAGCACCTGCCGGCCCACAGCCTGGGTTACGTGTACCTGCCGGCGCTGGTCGGCATTGCCGTGACCAGCATGTTTTTTGCCCGCTTCGGCGCGCGCCTGGCGCACAAGCTGTCGCCACGTCTGTTGAAACGCCTGTTCGCAGCCCTGCTGTTCTGTGTCGGCCTCAGCTTTTTGATTTGAATCGAGAGGAAGTTCCATGCTGCCTTACCCGCAGATAGACCCCGTGGCCGTGGCCATCGGGCCGCTGAAAATCCATTGGTACGGCCTGATGTACCTGATCGGCATCGGCGGCGCCTGGCTGTTGGCCTCGCGCCGGCTGAACCGCTTCGATGCTACATGGAGCCGCGAGAAGCTCTCCGACCTGGTGTTCTGGCTGTCGATGGGTGTGATCGTGGGTGGCCGCCTGGGCTACGTGCTGTTCTACGACCTGCACGCCTACCTGGCCAACCCGACGCTGATCTTCGAAGTGTGGAAGGGCGGCATGTCGTTCCACGGCGGCTTCATTGGCGTGATGCTGGCGGCTTTGTGGTTCGGCAAACGCAACAACAAGTCTTTCTTCGAGCTGATGGACTTCGTCGCCCCGCTGGTGCCGATCGGCCTGGGCGCCGGGCGTATCGGCAACTTCATCAACGCCGAGCTGTGGGGCAAGCCTACCGACGTGCCATGGGCGATGATCTTCCCGCCGTTCAGCGACCCGGCGCAGCTGCCGCGCCACCCGTCGCAGCTGTATCAGTTCGCTCTGGAAGGCGTAGCGCTGTTCGTCATTCTCTGGCTGTTCTCGCGCAAGCCGCGGCCAACCATGGCGGTGTCCGGCATGTTTGCGCTGTTCTACGGCATCTTCCGCTTCATTGTCGAATTCGTCCGTGTGCCGGACGCGCAACTGGGTTATATCGCCTGGGGCTGGCTAACCATGGGTCAGATTCTCTGCGTGCCGATGATCCTCGCTGGCCTTGGCCTGATCTGGTGGGCTTATAATCGCAAGCCTACGGCGAAACCCGCCTGATTAATCCCACGGCAGGGGCGATCCCCCTGCCGTTTTGCTACAGGTAAGCCATGAAACAGTATCTGGACCTGGTCCGCGACGTTATCGACAACGGCACGCTGCAGGAAAACCGCACCGGCATCCGCACCATCAGCCTGCCGGGCGCGATGCTGCGTTTCGACCTGCAAAAGGGCTTTCCGGCCATTACCACGCGCAAGCTGGCGTTCAAGTCGGCAATCGGCGAAATGGTCGGGTTCCTGCGTGGCGTGAAGAACGCCGGTGAATTCCGCGAGCTGGGCTGCAAGGTCTGGGACCAGAATGCCAACGAAAACGCCCAGTGGCTGGCCAACCCGTTCCGCCAGGGCCATGACGACCTGGGCGAGATCTATGGCGTGCAATGGCGCCAGTGGCCGGGCTACAAGCGCATTCCGCTGAGCAACCCCGCGGCCATCGAAATGGCCGAGAAGGCGGGCTTCCGCAAGATTGCCCAGGACGAAGAGGACGGCGTTGCATTCGTCATCTTGTACAAGGCCATCGACCAGGTGCGCCAGTGCCTGGACGCCATCGCCAATGACCCGGGCAGCCGCCGTATCCTGTTCCACGGCTGGAACTGCGCGCAGCTGGACGAAATGGCCCTGCCGCCGTGCCACCTGCTGTACCAGTTCCACCCGAATGTCGAGACGAAGGAAATTTCCCTGACCCTCTACATCCGCTCCAATGACCTGGGCCTGGGCACACCGTTCAACCTCACCGAGGGCGCGGCGCTGCTGTCGCTGTTCGGCCGCCTCACCGGCTACACCCCGCGCTGGTTCACCTACTTCATTGGTGATGCCCATGTGTATGAAAACCACCTGGACATGCTCAACGAGCAGCTCAAGCGCGAGCCGCTGGAGGCGCCGAAGCTGGTGATCAGCGACCGTGTGCCGGCGTTTGCCGAAACCGGCAAGTATGAGCCGGAGTGGCTGGAGAAGATCGAGCCGGGTGATTTCTGGCTGGAAGGGTATGAGCACCATGCGCCGATGACGGCGCCGATGGCGGTCTGATACATCTTTATCGCCTGAAC
Source organism: Pseudomonas sp. NPDC089392 (assembly GCF_044749595.1). Lineage (NCBI taxonomy): Bacteria > Pseudomonadati > Pseudomonadota > Gammaproteobacteria > Pseudomonadales > Pseudomonadaceae > Pseudomonas > Pseudomonas sp. NPDC089392. The sequence continues at coordinate 258,023 of NZ_JBIVIF010000001.1, read as the reverse complement.
TGGCCTATTCGCGGGTGAATCGGATCGCCGCACCGCCGCTCCTACAGGTACTACACAGGCCCAGGCCTTGTGCAATCCTTGTGGGAGCGGCGGTGCGGCGATCCGATTCACCCGCGAAGCTTTTGGCTCAATGCCCGTGACTTCGCCCCACATGCGAATGCTCGGTATCCGGCACCGATACCGCCCCGTTCGTCTCCAGTTGCTGCAAGATCGCGCACTCTGCCCCCTGCGCATTGCAGCGCCGCCGCAGCTCTACCAGCTGCTCCTGCAACGCAACCAGCCCATCAATCCGCGCCTGCACATGCTCGATATGCTCATCGATCAGCGCATTGACGCTGCCGCACGAATCATCCGGGCTGTCGCGCAGGCGTAGCAGGCTGCGGATTTCGTCCAAGGTCATGTCCAGTGTGCGGCAGTTGCGGATGAAGGTCAGCCGTTCCACATGGGCCTGGGTGTATAGCCGGTAGTTGCCCTCGCTGCGTGCCGGCTCTGGCAGCAGGTTTTCCCGCTCGTAGTAGCGGATGGTTTCCACCGCGCAGTCGGTGGCTTTGGCCAGTTCTCCGATCTTCATCACGAAATCTCCAGCAAGTGGCTTGACCCTATAGTGGCTACAGGGTGTTCACTTGGCAACAGGCTCAAATTAAGGATGACCCCATGAACCAGCCTGTCAGCCACGAACACAAGCACGACCACCACGCCCACAGCTGCTGTGGCGCTGCCGCTGCGCCCGCGAAAGTGCAACTGAGCGAAACGGCCAGTAGCCACGCCCAGCTCAGCCGTTTCCGTATCGAGGCCATGGACTGCCCCACCGAGCAGACCCTGATCCAGGACAAGCTGGGCAAGCTGGCCGGTATCGAGCAGCTGGAATTCAACCTGATCAACCGCGTGCTTGGCGTGCGCCATACCTTGAACGGCACTGCCGACATTGAGCGGGCAATCGACAGCCTGGGCATGAAAGCCGAGCCGATTGGCGCCGAGGAAGACGGCAGCGCCAGCACGCCACAGCTGGCCAAGACCCGCTGGTGGCCGCTGGCGTTGTCGGGTATTGCCGCGATTGCTGCCGAAATCGTGCACTTTTCCGCACTGGCCCCTGAGTGGGTGGTGGCGGCACTGGCGCTGGCAGCGATCCTTGGCTGCGGCCTGGGTACCTACAAGAAGGGCTGGATTGCCCTGAAAAACCGTAACCTCAACATCAACGCGCTGATGAGCATTGCCGTGACCGGCGCAGTGCTGATCGGCCAATGGCCAGAAGCGGCCATGGTGATGGTGCTGTTCACCGTCGCCGAGCTGATCGAGGCCCGCTCGCTGGATCGCGCCCGCAATGCCATCAGCGGGTTGATGCAGCTGACCCCGGACATGGCTACGGTGCAGCAGGCTGATGGCCAGTGGCGCGAGGTGGAAGTACGTGAGGTGGCCCTCGGCGCTTTGGTGCGGGTACGCCCCGGCGAACGCATTGGCCTGGACGGTGAAGTGACCAGTGGGCAATCCAGCGTCGATCAGGCGCCGATCACCGGCGAAAGTCTGCCTGTGGAAAAGGCGGTGGGCGACAAGCTGTTCGCCGGTACCATCAACCAGGCGGGTGCGCTGGAGTTTCGTGTCACCGCCGCTGCCGGGCAATCGACCCTGGCGCGGATCATCAAGGCCGTGGAGGAAGCGCAAGGCGCACGGGCGCCTACCCAGCGCTTCGTCGATCGCTTTTCGCGTATCTACACCCCAGTGGTGTTCGCCATCGCCCTGGCCGTGGCGGTAATCCCGCCGCTATTCATGGCCGGCGCCTGGTTCGACTGGGTTTACCGCGCCCTGGTGCTGCTGGTGGTGGCGTGCCCATGCGCCCTGGTGATCTCGACCCCGGTGACCATTGTCAGTGGCCTGGCTGCTGCTGCGCGCAAAGGCATCCTGATCAAGGGCGGCGTGTATCTGGAAGGCGGTCGCCACCTGGACTTCCTGGCCTTGGACAAGACCGGCACCATCACTCACGGCAAGCCGGTGCAGACCAATGCCAAGGTGCTGGAGCCGCTGTTCGAAGGCCGCGCGCAAGCCCTGGCCGCCAGCCTGGGCGAGCGTTCGGACCACCCGGTTTCCCGCGCCATAGCCCAGTACGGCAAGGAGCAAGGCCTGGCCTTGAGCGAGGTCGATGATTTCGCCGCCCTGGCTGGCCGTGGTGTGCGCGGTACCATCGCCGGCGAGGTCTACCACCTGGGCAACCACCGGCTGGTCGAGGAGCTGGGGTTGTGTTCGCCTGAGCTGGAAGCCCAACTGGATGCGCTGGAGCGCCAAGGCAAGACCGTGGTGCTGTTGCTGGATCACTCCGGTCCCCTGGCCCTGTTCGCCGTGGCCGACACGGTCAAGGACAGCAGCCGCCAGGCCATCGCCGAACTGCATGAGCTGGGCATCAAGACTGTCATGCTGACCGGTGACAATCCGCATACCGCCCAGGCCATCGCTGCTGTGGTGGGTATCGACTGCGCCGAAGGCAACCTGCTGCCTGCCGACAAGCTCAACAGCATCGAAACCCTGTACGCCCAGGGCCATCGGGTAGGCATGGTGGGTGACGGCATCAACGATGCGCCGGCATTGGCCCGCGCCGAGATCGGCTTTGCCATGGCGGCGGCGGGTACCGACACGGCCATCGAGACTGCCGACGTGGCGCTGATGGACGACGACTTGCGGAAAATCCCGGCCTTCGTCAGGCTGTCGCGCCAAAGTGCGGCGATCCTCATGCAGAACATCGTTCTGGCGTTGGGCATCAAGGCGATATTCCTGGCGATCACCTTTGCCGGCATGGCCACCATGTGGATGGCGGTGTTCGCCGACATGGGCGTGAGCCTGCTGGTGGTGTTCAACGGCTTGCGCCTGCTGCGCAAATAGAGGACGTGCATGCTGAGTTCGGAGCTGAAAGCCTTCTACATGGTGGCCCGCCTGGGCAGCATCACCCTGGCGGCGAAGAAGCTCGGGCTCAGCCAGCCGACGGTGACCACGCAGATTCGCAACCTGGAAAGCCAGTACGCGGTGGAGCTGTTCTACCGCGGCGGGCGGCGCCTGGTGTTGAGCGAGGAGGGCGTGCGCCTGCTGCCGATGGTCAAGGCGCTGTTGCAGCAGGAGGCCGACATCGAGTTCGAACTGCGCAACAGTGGCCAGGCCCAGGGCAGCCTGCGCATTGCGGCCACGGCGCCTTACTACATTCTCGACCTGGTGAAGATCTACCGCGAACGCCTGCCGCAGGTGGAAGTGGCGGTGGAGATCGGCAACTCGCAGCAGGTGCTGGAAATGCTTGAGGACTATCGGGTGGATATCGCCGCTTCGTCGCAGCTGGTGGAAGACGCACGGCTGGTGCGGCGGGTGCTGGGCACTGACCCGCTGGTGGTGGCGGTGCACCGCAACCACCCGCTGGCCCATCGTCAGGCTGTGTCCATCGAGGCGATGGCTGGGCATTGCCTGCTGATGCGCGAGAAGGGCTCGACCACGCGCAAGCTGACCGAGCAGATGATGCAGGAAGCGGGGGTGAAAGCCGGGGCGCTGCTGGAAATCGGCAGCCGCGAGTCGATCCGCGAGGCGGTGCTGCGCAACATCGGTATCAGCGTGATTGCCCGGCATGAGGTGCCGCATAACCCGGAATTGCGGGTGCTGGCGCTGGAGAATGCGCCGGTGATGCATGAGTACCTGTATTGCCTGAAGGAACGGCGCCAGGCCCGGTTGCCGGCGGCATTCCTGGGGGTGGCGCAGGAAGTGGCCGGTTCACACTTCTAGATTTGTGTTGGCTTCTTCGCGGGTAAACCCGCTCCTACATTTATTGGGTACACGCTGGCCTTTGTAGGAGCGGGTTTACCCGCGAAGAGGCCCGCACAGACCAATACAAAATCTGCCTATACCACTATCACCGGCTTTTGCCCAAAAGCCACAGAACCTTCGCACAGCCTTCCTAGCATGGCCCCCATCTCTTCGATGAGGCCCTGCCATGAACCACACCACCCCCGGCGCACAGATGAAAGTGCGCAACATCCACAAACGCTTCGGCGCCTTCACCGCGCTCAACGATGTGTCGCTGGACATCGCCGCCGGCGAACTGGTGTGCCTGCTCGGCCCGTCCGGCTGTGGCAAGACCACGCTACTGCGCTGCATCGCCGGCCTGGAGCGCCAGGACCGCGGCACGCTGTACATCGGCGAACGCGATATCTCCGAGCTGCCACCCCAGGCCCGTGACTACGGCATCCTGTTCCAGTCCTACGCGCTGTTCCCCAACCTGACCGTCGAAGCCAACATCGCCTACGGCCTGACCGGCAGTGGCCGCGAACAGGCCCGCCAGCGGGTGGCCGAAATGCTCGAACTGGTAGGCCTGGCCGGCAGCGAAAAGAAATACCCCGGCCAGCTTTCCGGTGGCCAGCAGCAACGTGTGGCCCTGGCCCGCGCGCTGGCACCATCGCCGTCGCTGCTGCTGCTCGACGAGCCGATGTCGGCATTGGACGCCCGGGTGCGCGAGCACCTGTGCACCGAGCTGCGCCAGCTGCAGCGCCAACTGGGCATCACCACGCTGATGGTTACCCACAACCAGGACGAGGCCATGCTGATGGCCGACCGCATTGCGGTGATGAACAACGGCCAGGTCGAGCAGTACGCCACTGCGCAGGAAATCTACGACCAGCCCGCCACGCCGTTCGTCGCCGAGTTCGTCGGCCAGGGCAACTGGCTGCCGTTTCAGCGCAGCGGTGACAGCCATGCCCAGGTCGGTGCCATGAGCATGCGCCTGGCACCGGGCTCGGCCCGGGCCAGCAGTGGCCGGCTGTTCTGCCGCCCGGAGGCGATCACGGTCAACCCGGTAGTACATGAGGAGAACCTGTTCCCGGCCATGGTCCGCGAAATCACCTTCCTCGGTAACCGATGCCGCATGAGCTTTGAGCTCAAGGCCCTGCCAGGCCATGCACTGCTGGCCGAGCTGGCCCCCGAGGCCATGCCGCGCCTGGGCTCGCAGGATATCTGGGTGGCGTTGCCGCCGCAGAGCCTGCAGGTGTTTGCCTGAGATGGCCGCGCCAATGTCCCTGCCGCTGAGCCAGGCCAAAGCCGCGCCGCGTGCTGGCGTCGCCCTGGGTGACCGGTTGTTCGTCGTCGGCGGCAAGAGCCTGCTGCTGATCCTGTTGGTGCTGGCCGTGCTGATGCCATTGCTGGCCATTTTCTGGAAAGGCTTCAGTGGTGAAGCTGGCCAGGGCGGTGGCTTGCTGGCCGCCCGTGAACTGTTCGCCAGCGACAACTTCCACTGGTTGCTCGGCAACAGCCTGTCGGTGGCCTTCACGGTCGCGGCTATCGTGGTGCCGCTGGCCTATCTGTTTGCCTATGCCCTGCAACGCACGCTGATTCCGGCCAAGGGCCTGTGGCGGGGGATTTCGCTGCTGCCGTTGCTGGCGCCGTCGATGCTGCCGGCTATCGCTTTGGTCTACCTGTTCGGCAACCAGGGGCTGCTGCGTGGGTTGCTCAGCGACAACATCTACGGCTTCTGGGGCATCGTGCTGGGCGAGGCCATCTACACCTTCCCGCATGCGCTGATGATTTTGCTGTCGGCGCTGTCGCTGGCCGATGCGCGCCTGTTCGACGCGGCGTCCAGCATGGGTGCCGGCCCTTGGCGGGCGTTCACCAGCATCACCTGGCCGGCTACGCGCCAGGCGGTGTTCGCGGCGTTCTGCCTGGTCTTCACCCTGACCATTACCGACTTTGGTGTGCCTGTTGTGGTCGGTGGCGACTATCAGGTGCTGGCGCTGGAGGCCTACAAGGCGGTAGTCGGCCAGCAACAGTTCGGCCGTGGCGCGCTGATCGGCATGGTGCTGCTGCTGCCGGCCCTGTTCAGCTTTACCGTCGATGCCTGGCTGCGCCGGCGCCAGGGCGAGGCCATGAGCGGCCGTGCCCAGGTGTTTGAGCCCAAGCCGTCGCGTGCCCGCGATGCCTGCTTCCTGGCCATCGTGCTGCTGGTGTGCACGGCGTTGCTGCTGGTGATCGGCATGGCGATGTATTCCTCGCTGGTCACCTTCTGGCCCTACAACCTGTCGTTGTCGATGCGCCACTACATGTTCGAGGACACCGCCGGTGGTGGCTGGTTGGCCTACCGCAACAGCGTGACCATGGCCGTTGGTACTGCGCTGATCGGCAGCATCGTGATCTTCACCGGCGCCTACCTGATGGAGAAAACCCAGGGCCAGCGCCTGCTCAACCAGGCACTGCGCCTGCTCAGCTTCATCCCCATGGCCGTGCCAGGGCTGGTGCTGGGCCTGGGTTATGTCTTCTTCTTCAACCTGAACGGCAACCCGCTGCATGTGTTGTATGGCGGCATGGGGCTGCTGATGGTGTGCACCATTGCCCATTACCTGACCACCGCGCAAATGACCGCGACCACCGCCCTGCGCCAGCTCGATGGCGAGTTCGAGGCTGCCGCACTGTCGCTGAAGGCGCCGCTGTACAAGCACTTCCTGCGGGTATCCGTGCCGATCTGCCTGCCGGCGCTGCTGGACATCATCCGCTACCTGTTCGTCTCGGCGATGACCACCGTGTCGGCGGCGATCTTCCTGTACAGCCCCGACACCATCCTGGCGGCCGTCGCCGTGCTGAACATGGATGACGCTGGCAACGTTGGCGGTGCTGCCGCCATGTCCACCCTGATCTTGCTGACCAGCGCCGGCGCTTCACTGCTGCTGGCTGCAGCCTCACGCGGCCTGCTGCGCCGCTCCCAAGCCTGGCGCCAACGCGCCGCGACCGTCTGACCTGTAAGGAACCTACCCATGTACAAGCACCTTGCACTTGCCGCTGCCGTTTCCGCCGTGTTCAGCCTGCAGGCTTCGGCCGCCGGTACCCAGCTGACGGTCTACACCGCGCTGGAAGCCGAACAGCTCAAAAGCTACAAGCAGGCCTTCGAGAAGGCCAACCCGGACATCGAGATCAAGTGGGTCCGTGATTCCACCGGCATCATCACCGCCAAGCTGCTGGCCGAGAAAGACCGCCCGCAAGCCGACGCCGTATGGGGCCTGGCGGCTTCCAGCCTGGCCATTCTCGACCAGAACGGCATGCTTGAAGCCTATGCACCGAAGGACCTGGGCAAGATCGCCGCCTACTACCGCGATGCTGCCAACCCACCAGCCTGGGTGGGCATGGACGTATGGGCCGCCACTATCTGCTTCAATACCATCGAGGCCGAGAAACAGGGCTTGAGCAAGCCGGTGAGCTGGCAGGACCTGACCAAGCCCGAGTACAAGGGCAAGATCGTCATGCCGAACCCGGCTTCGTCGGGTACCGGTTTCCTCGACGTCAGCGCCTGGCTGCAGACTTTCGGCGAGCCACAGGGCTGGGCCTATATGGACGCGCTGCACCAGAACATCGGCCAGTACGTTCACTCCGGCTCCAAACCGTGCAAGCTGGCGGCGGCGGGTGAGTTCCCGATCGGTATCTCGTTCGAGTACCCGGCCGTGCAACTGAAGCGCCAGGGCGCGCCGCTGGATATCGTGTTGCCGAAGGAAGGCCTGGGTTGGGAGATCGAGGCGACTGCGGTGATCAAGGGCTCGCCGAAGGCGGATGCGGCCAAGCGCCTGGCTGATTTCTCGGCCAGCCCGGCGGCCATGGAACTGTACAAGGAGAACTTCGCCGTGCTGGCTGCGCCGGGGATTGCCAAGCCGCAGACCGAGTTGCCGGCGGACTATGAACAGCGGTTGATCAAGAACGACTTTGCCTGGGCATCGAAGAACCGTGACCAGATTTTGGCCGAGTGGCGCAAGCGCTATGACGGCAAGTCGGAGAAGGTGGCCCAGCAGTGATTAGGTGAGGGCTGGCAAGTGCATGCCTTGGGGTTTTTGGCGCCTGTGAGATCGAGCGCCGCGCGGGCGGCGCTCGATCTCACAGGTGACACACCCCTCAAGGCAGCACTTGGCTGCCCACTCAAAATTGTGAAACCAACGCCTCCAACTGCTCCTGCCGCTCCGCCTGGTTCAACTTCGCACCAGGGTTCAAGGTGGACCACTGCGGATGCGCCCGCGCCTTCACTAGTGCCTCCGGCAACTTGCCCTCGCGCCAGGCCTTCTCATCCAGCTCCCCCAGCTTGATGCTGTCCTGCGCGGCATGCCCGCGGTTGTCCAGCGCCGCCATCAACTGCTGCTGACGCAAGGCCAGCAAGCGCAGCACCGTGTCGTCTACGGTCAGCTCGCGCTTGCCCTTGAGCTTACCCATCAACCGCGACCCATAGTTGCGCGCCGTCTGCAGCGCACCCCCTGCAATCGCCCCGGCCAGCGCCGCTGCACCCAGGGTAAGCCCGCCAACCAGCAAATCGACCCCGGCACCGGCTGCCGCCCCCGCCGCCACGCCACTGCCCAGGCGCACTCCTAGCAGCTTCAAAGTCTCGGGATTGAACAGGTCATCGCCCCAACGGCCATCCAGCAACGGCAGGTCGCTGGCATGGGCGTCCTCGCGGCGGAAGGCATACAGCTTGAGCAACGCCTCGACGCAACGCTGTTCACGCTGGCGCACGTCCTGGCGCAATGCCTCGATGGCTTTGGCTTCAGCCGCTGGCTCCGCTTCGACACTGCGCCGGCAGGCCGCGCAGTCCAGCAGCAGTTCGGCGATCAGGCGCTTGCCGCTGTGCTGGCGGGCCAGGCGCTGCGCCTGCTGGTCGTCGATCAACCGCTGCAGGGCCGGGCGGGCGTCCTCCAGCAGCAGGGCCAGGCTCTCGTACAAACGGCGCTCGCCATCCTCTGGCGGGGCCACGCTGTCGAACCGCACCAACGCGTGAAGGCCAAGCCGGGCAAGGGCTTCACGCCATTGTGGCTCACGGTGCTGGTGGCTGGCGACGAAGTTGAGCACGGGGAGCAGCGGCTTGCCACAGCTGGCCAACACTTCCAGTTCGTCGCGGTATTTGGCCAGCACCGGCTCGCGGGCGTCGATCACATACAGGCCGGCATTGCTGGCCAGCAGCTGGCGCAGCACCTTGGCTTCCTGCTCGAAACGCTGGCGCGCTTCGCTACCTTGCAGAAAGCGCTCCAGGCGGGCTGGGCCGTCCAGGCGCTCGCCCGGGCGTTCCAGGCGTTCGAGGTAGTCGAGCAGGGCGATGGCGTCTTCCAGGCCCGGAGTGTCGTACAGCTCCAGCAAGGGTTCGCCGTCCACCGACAAACGCGCGCCTTCCACATGGCGGGTGGTGCTGGGGCGGTGGGACACTTCGCCAAAGCCGACGTCACGGGTCAGGGTGCGCAGCAGCGAGGTCTTGCCGACGTTGGTGTGGCCGACCACGGCCAGTTTCAGTGGCTCAGTCATGGCCATGCTCCAGCCAGGTCAGTGGCGAGGTGTCGGCGTGCGGCAGGCCAAGGCGATCGAGGGCTTCGTGCCAGTCGCCCAGGCGCTGGGCGTCGAGGGCCTGGCCCGGCGCGGCTTGCAGCAGCCAGATGCGGGTGGCGCCAGCATTGCGTGCAAGCTCGGCGAGCAGTGCCAGGCTGCCGCGGTCGGGCGAACGCCGTGGGTCACAGGCAATTGCCAGGCGGGCCGGGGGGAAGCGGCTTAGCTGTTCAAGCAGCCGATTGCGCGATTCGCGGCTGTCGAGCACGCCGGCATCGGTGACGTTTTTCGGCAGGGCCGGTGGCCAAGGGCTCTGGTCGTCCAGCTCCAGGCCGACCAGCAAGGCGCCGCTGCTGCCGCTTTCCAGCTGGCCGGCGGCAAACTGTGGCAAGGCATCGGGTGCTGCATCCTGCACGCCGATGCGTTCGCTGCACGGCATCAGTGTTTCACGCAATTGCGCGTAGCCGGGCAGGCTCAGGTCCAGTGCCAGGCGTTCGCGGCCCTGGCGCCAGCGGCACAGGCACAGCCCGGCCAGCAGCAGGCGCGGCAACAAACCGTACACCAGCACCACGCCGAGCAGCCAGCTGGCCCAGGCCTGGCGCGTCAGGTCCAGGGCCGGCAGGGTGTCGCCGCTGGCGCGGATCATGGCCTCGTCGGGCACGTTAAAGCCCAGCAACGAAGGCAGGGCGCCCAAGGCTTGGGTGAGGTGGATAAATGGGTCGGCGGCGAGCAGGGTGGTTTCCCAGACAAAACCGTAGCGGCGGGTAGCCAGCAATGCCAGCAGCGTGCCCAGCGCGGTGAGCATCGCCAGCAGCCACAAGCCGTGTACCAGCAGGCCGAGCAGCCAGCGGTTGAGGCGCTGACGTTGCAGCAGCACCAGCAGCGCCGGCGCCAGGTGCGCGGCCTTGGCGTCGCGGGCAAAGCGTTCGCTCAGCCACAGCCACAGGCGGCCCAGCCCTGCGCCATGCTCGCCACTCAGGGCAAAACCGATGGCCCAGCCCAACAGCATCAGCAGGTTCAGCCCAAGCAAGCTGCCCAGTGCCCAGAACACATTGACCGGGCGCTGCCCGTCGCCGAGGGCGGCCAGCGCCAGGCCTGCGCCGCTGAGCGCAGCCAGCAGCAGCAAGGCCAGCAGGGCCAGGCGTGCGCCCTGCTTCCAGTGGCGCAGGGCGGTGCTCATGCCGTCGCGTTCGGCCAGGAACAGCGCACGGGTTTCGATGCGCGTTGCCAGGTCGCCGCCGAGCTGGCGGGCACGGCGGTTGGCTTCCTGGTCCTCCAGGGGGCCGGCATGTTCCTCACGCAGGCGTACCGCTTCGGTGAGCCAGCGCTTGTCCAGTGGAGTCGGTGCAGTCACAAGGTCTTCCATTGCACAGGTCAGGGCAGAAGCATAACCCACACGCCCGGTGCTATCCTCGCTGGCATGAATACATCACTCCCCCTCAGCCTGATCGCGGCTCACGCCGAGAACCGCGTGATCGGCATCGACAACTCCATGCCCTGGCACCTGCCGGGGGACTTCAAGTACTTCAAGGCCACTACCCTGGGCAAGCCGATCATCATGGGGCGCAAGACCTGGGATTCGCTGGGTAGGCCGCTGCCTGGGCGGTTGAATATCGTGGTCAGCCGCCAGGCTGGGCTGCAGCTGGCAGGGGCCGAGGTATTTGGCTCGCTGGAAGAAGCACTGGTGCGGGCCGAGCAGTGGGCGCGGGAGAAGGGGGTCGATGAGCTGATGCTGATTGGCGGGGCGCAGCTTTATGGGCAGGCGCTGGAGAAGGGGCTGGTCAGCCGCATGTACCTGACGCGGGTTGAGTTGGCGCCGGAGGGGGATGCGTGGTTTCCTGAGTTTGATCAGGAGCAGTGGACGCTGGTTTCGAGCGAGGCGCAGGTTGAGGACGGTAAGCCTGGGTATCACTTTGAGGTTTGGGACAGGGTTTGAGATTGCCGGGGCTGCTTTGCAGCCCTTCGCGGGTGAACCCGCTCCTACATTTACCGCGTGAGTTCAAAGCCTGCGCGGTCCCTTGTAGGAGCGGGTTCACCCGCGAAACAGGCGACGCGGTGATCGCGGCAAGCCCCATAGTCAGGTAAGCAGCTTGATGATCACGGCGGTGACGGTGGCCACTGTGGTGACGAAGCCGACGGCGATGGCAACCGGGTACCAGAAGGTTTCGCGGGTCATCTTGACGGCCTCGGCATTCAACTTGCGCGTTTCGGCCATCAGCTTTTCCACCTCGACGCGGATCTTGGCGACCTCAACCCGGATGTTTTCGGCTTCGGCCTGGGTCATGTCGTACGGCTGCATGGTGGTTCCTTTCCCTCGGAGTATTCGCAACGCCCGGCTTGCAGTATAGCGACAGGCATAGCCAGCTGATGTTCGCTGCCCATGCCAATGCATTACCGGATATTGGAGGGCTAACTCAGCACCAATTGCGAATACATCTCATCTTCTGCTAGCGTGCGCACCTCTTGAGACTTGCAGCCGAGGCGTGCCGTGTCTTCATGGAACAAGCAGATCGCCCGGCTGTTCACCGAGCAGAAGAAAGCGCTGGAAGCCTTCGTCGCGCGGCGTACCGGCAATGCCCAGGTAGCTGCCGACCTGACCCAGGAGTCGTTCCTGCGCCTGGCGCGGTTGCCTGCCGACAAGCAGATCGACAACCTGCCGGCCTTTCTCTTCACCATTGCCAGCAACCTGGTGCGTGACCACCAGCGCCAGGCGATTCGCCGCGAGCGCCTGGACGCAGGCGAGCCGAGCGAAGAGCTGGCCAGCGACGACCCTGGTGCTGAAGAGCAACTGTTCGACCAGCAGCAGCACGCCTTGATGCAAGCCGCGATCCAGTCGTTGCCAGAGGCTACCCGGCATATCTTCCTGCTTTACCATGTCGACGGCTGCAGCTACCGGGAAATCGGCGAGCGCATGAACGTTACCCCGCGCAGCGTCGAATACCAGCTGCGCCGGGCACTGCTAGACTGCCGCGCCTTCATCAAGCGGCAATTGGCCGGCCAAATGAGGGCGCCGCGGCCATGAACCCTGGAACTTCAGATACCCCGATGAGCGAAACGCCCGACAGCGAGCAGAAGTTCGCCGAAGCCACAGCCTGGTACTACCGCTTGCAGGCCGACGACGTTACGCCTGAGGAGCAGGCGGCGTTCGTTGCCTGGAAGGTGGGTGGGGCAGCGCAGACGCAAGCCTGGGACGAAGTGATCCTGTTGCTGGGTGCATTGCGCGCACCTGCTGTACGACTGCGTGAACAACAGCGCCAACAGTGGCGCAAGCCAGCCAGGCGAACCTGGCGCAAAGTTGCGCAGGGCGTCGCGGCGGCGTTGTTGCTTGGCTCGTTGATTGGCCAGTCGCCACTCATCGACCGCTGGCGCGCTGACTATGCGACTACCACGGGTGAGTCGCGCAGTATCCGCCTCGCCGATGGTTCGCAACTGCAACTGAATACCGACACGGCGATACAGGTAACGCTGGCGCAGGGTGAGCGGCGTGTTCGGCTGCTGCGCGGCGAGGCCTGGTTCGACGTGGCGCGCGACCCTTCCCGGCCGTTTGTGGTGAATGCCGGTGATGGTTGGGTCCGAGTGGTCGGCACTCACTTCAGCGTGGCCAGTGAGGCTGGGCAAACCCGGGTCAAAGTCGAGCAGGGCAAGGTTGAGGTCAACGCTGGCAGTGGCCCGGGCGTATTCCTCGGGCCGGGGCAGGCCGTGGAGTATGCGGCGGGCTCGCTGGCCGCCTTGCACCCGTTCGACCAAGCCAGCGCTTTTGCCTGGCGGCAGCGCCAGCTGGTGTTCAGCCAGCAGCCGCTGGCCGAGGTGGTAGCCGAGTTGAACCGCTATTGGCCAGGCCACACCGTGCTGCTGGGCGAGGGCCTGCGCCAGCGCAAGGTGTCTGGCGTGTTCGAGATCGACAAGCCCGATGCCGTGCTGAAGGCGCTGACCCATACCTTGGGGTTGCGAGCCGAGCAGTACACGCCATACCTGCGCATCCTTCGTAAAGGTTGAGCGAAGATTTTCAAAAAAAATTCGGGGATTCCAACGAAGCCGACGTCCTTGATTGGGTAGGCGCAAATAATAAGCACTCTCAAGCAGTGCCGCGCCATCGATCATCAGGACGAATTCGGGGAGCCTCACCACATGAAGATCATCGCCACGCGCACTGCGCTCGGCCTGGCCGTCGCGCTTGCCTGCGGCACACTGGCCGTGCCCTTGCACGCCAGTGCCGCGACCCAGGCCCAGGCCTACCGTTTCGAGATTCCGGCGCAGCCGCTGGACTCGGCGCTGGCGGCCTTCAGTGCGGTGACGCGGCTTCAGGTGCTGGTGCCGGGCGAGTTCACCCAAGGGCTGCGTTCGCCGGGCGTGAGTGGCAGTTATCCACAGGCCCAGGCGCTGGCACGCCTGCTGGAGGGCACCGGCCTCAGTGCCACGTATATCGACGCCGACAGCGTAACCCTGGAACGGCGTGGCAGTGCCGACGATGCCTCGCTGCAACTGGGCGCGATCAAGATCGACAGCCGCCAGTTGGGTACCACCACCGAAGGTACGCATTCCTACACCACCAGTGCGCTGACCATCGGCAAGGGCGAGCAGAAGCTCAAGGACATCCCCCAGTCGGTGTCGGTCGTCACCCGCCAGCGGCTGGACGACCAGAACATGAACAGCCTGCAGGACGCCATGCGACAGGTGACCGGCGCGACGATCAAGTCTTATAACACCGGTTCCAACCTGAACGACGTGTACATCCGCGGCTTCCTGGTCGACCAGGTGCAGGTGGACGGCGTTTCCCAGCGCACCGGCCAGGGCGACATGGCCACCAGCTTCGACCTGGCCATGTTCGACCGGGTCGAGGTGCTGCGTGGCCCTTCCGGGTTGTACCAAGGCGCGGGTGAACCGGGCGGCACCATCAACCTGGTGCGCAAGCGGGCGTTGGGGCAGTTCGGTTTGTCTGGTGAGTTGTCGGCCGGCAGCTGGGACCGCTACCACTCCACGGTCGACATCACCGGGCCGCTGAACGACGAAGGTACCCTGCGTGGGCGCCTGGTTACGGCCTACGAGAACAACCAGTCGTTCGTCGACCATGCGCAGAACGAGCGGCCGATGGTGTACGGCCGCCTGGAGTACGACGTTACGCCAGCAACCACGTTGTCGTTAGGTGGCACCTATCAACGTAACAACTCCACGCCTGCCTTCGGTTTGCCAGCCTACGCCAGCGGCAAGCTGCTCGACGTCAGCCGCTCGACCTTCGTCGACGCCAAGTGGAACGAACTGGACGAGCGCCTGTGGGAGAGCTTCTTCGAGGTGGACCACACGCTGGACAACGGCGGCCAGTTCAAGACCTCGCTGACCTACCGCGATGCCGAAACCCCAACGCGCAATTTCACCTGGACCGATGATGCGGTAGCCGAGGGTACCGGCGACAGCTTCGCGCTTGCCTATTCCTACTACACGCATATCAAGTCGCTCGGCCTGGACAGCTTCGTCACCGTGCCGGTGGAGGCGTTCGGCCGCAGCCATGAATTTACGCTGGGGGCCGAGTACCAGCACCTGGACAAGGACTTCACCTACGGTGGCGGCGGTCGCGACGATTACTTCCCCATCAACGTTTTCGACCCGGGCAGTATCGATATTCCCAAACAGGACTACGACATGCCCAATGGCAACTGGTCGAAGTCCAACCAGTACGGGGCCTATACCCGGGCCAAGGTCAGCGCCACCGACTGGCTGGACGTGATCGCGGGCGGCCGCCTGACCTGGTTCGACAGCGAGGCGCGTAACGCCAACCCGTTCTTCGACAATTTCACCACCACCAAAACCAACATCAACCACAAGTTCATCCCCTACGGGGCGCTGGTGGCCAAGCTGACGCCTGAGTTGTCGGCCTACGCCAGCTACACCAGTATCTTCAAGCCACAGACCGAGGTGGATATCGATGGCTTGCCGATCGACCCGCGTAAGGGCAAGCAGTATGAGCTGGGGCTCAAGCGCGAGTTCTTCGACGGTCGCCTGAACGGCAGCGTGGCGGTGTTCCGCATCTATGACGAAAACCGTGCGCAGTTGGTGGGCCAGACGACGTACAACGAGGCCCAGGGCAAGGTGCGCAGCCAGGGCTGGGAAACCGAGCTTTCCGGCAACCTGACCGATAACTGGAGCATCAGCACCGGTTACGCCTTCACGATGCTCAAGTCGATGAGCAACGAGGACTACCAGGGCATCACCATTACGCCCAAGCACAACTTCAACTTGTGGACGCGCTACGAGTTCAACGATGGGCCGTTGCAGGGGGTTAGCGTGGGTGGCGGGGTGAGGGTGGTCAGCGAGACGTACTACATGCGCAACGGCGTGGACTTTGTGCAGGGTGGCTATGGCGTGGCGACGGCGCAGGTGGGGTATCGCTTCAACAAGCACCTGACCACGACGCTGACGGCCAACAATCTGTTTGACCGCAAGTATTACGAGCGGGTGGACAGTGCCTGGGGGTCGAACTTCTATGGCGAGCCGCGGAATTTGACGTTGAGCTTGCGGGCCAGTTACTGACTTGAGAATGCCGGGGCTGCTTTGCAGCCCTTTCGCGACACAAGGCCGCTCCTACAAGGAACGCATAACCCCTGTAGGAGCGGCCTTGTGTCGCGAAAGGGGCGCGAAGCGCCCCCGGCGATCTGTCAGGTATGGCTCAGCTCGGCATGCTCATCGCCCGCCAGCACATTCTTGTCAGTCTCTTTCAACAACTGGCTGGTCACCACGCCTGCCGTCATCGAACCGTTCACGTTCAACGCCGTACGGCCCATGTCGATCAGCGGTTCCACCGAGATCAGCAGCGCCACCAGCTCGACCGGCAAGCCCATGGCCGGCAGCACGATCAGCGCGGCGAAGGTGGCACCGCCGCCGACCCCGGCAACCCCTGCCGAACTCAGCGTGACGATGGCCACCAGGGTGGCGATCCACAGCGGGTCGAAGGTATCGATGCCCACCGCTGGCGCGACCATCACCGCCAACATGGCAGGATAGAGCCC
Organism: Pseudomonas sp. NPDC089392; assembly: GCF_044749595.1. Lineage (NCBI taxonomy): Bacteria > Pseudomonadati > Pseudomonadota > Gammaproteobacteria > Pseudomonadales > Pseudomonadaceae > Pseudomonas > Pseudomonas sp. NPDC089392. Next base: position 241,734 of record NZ_JBIVIF010000001.1, on the reverse strand, counting down.
GGCGCAGCCGTTCTGGCCGATGGTGGTACCGAACGATGCACTGAAGCTGGCAATCGACTGCGGCACGCCCAGGCGGCGGGTTTGTGCTTCGATGTTCAGCGGGATGCTGGCAGCGCTGGAGCGGCTGGTGAAGGCAAAGGTCAGCACCGGCCACACCTTGCGGAAGAAGCGCAGCGGGCTCACGCCGGTGGCGGCCAGGATGACGGCATGCACCACGAACATCACCGCCAGGCCCAGGTACGACACCACCACGAAGCTGCCCAGTTTGAGGATGTCTTCCATGTTCGAGCTGGCGACCACCTTGGTCATCAATGCCAGCACGCCATACGGGGTCAGCTTCATCACTATCCGCACCAGGCGCATTACCCAAGCTTGCAGGGTATCGATCGCCGACAGCGCACGCTGGCCTTTCTCGGCATCGTCCTTGATCAGCTGCAGCGCAGCCAGGCCGACGAACACGGCGAAGATCACCACGCTGATGATCGAGGTCGGCTTGGCCCGCGCCAGGTCACCCACCGGGTTGCTGGGGATGAACGACAGCAGCAGCTGCGGGATGTTGAGGTCGGCGACCTTGCCGGCGTAATCGCTGTGGATAACCTGCATGCGCGCACTTTCCTGCACGCCGGCCACCAGGCCTTCGGCGCTGAGGCCGAACAGGTTGGTCAGGACAATGCCGATCAGCGCGGCAATGGCGGTGGTCAGCAGCAGGGTGCCAATGCTAAGCACGCTGATGCGGCCCAGCGACGAGGCATTGTGCAGGCGTGCCACGGCACTGAGGATCGAGGCGAAGATCAGCGGCATGACGATCATCTGCAACAGGCCGACGTAGCCGTTGCCGACCAGGTCGAGCCAGGTGATGGTGGCCTTGAGCACGGGGTGGCCAGCGCCATAAATAGTGTGCAGGACCAGGCCGAAGACCACGCCCAGCACCAGGCCCAGCAGTACCTTCTTGGCCAGGCTCCAGTCGGTGCGGCGGGTTTGTGCCAGGCCCAGCAACAGGGCCAGGAACGCCAGCAGGTTAAGTGACAGCGGCAGGTTCATTGAAGCTCCAGCAGAAAAAAGCAGAAGTGGCATCGCCTCTGTGAGCGATTGCGAACGGAAATGCTAACAGGCTGAAAACAAACGAATTTATACCCAAATGGAATTTACATAGTCGTTTATGGAATAACGAAGTGTCGCAAATTGCAATGAACGCGGCGTTTGCAGCTGCATGGAGGTCGTTATCGAGGGTTGTCGGCGGGGATTGTTGCACTAGCGTTTCTGGGTCATTTCAGGAGATTCGTACATGAAGTTCGCTCCGAAAGCCGTCGCCATCGGCCTGTCCCTGCTTTTCAGTATCGAAACCTTCGCCACCGAGCTCAAGCACTGGCCTGCCGAGGCCGCGAAGCAGCTCGACAGCATGATTGCCGCCAATGCCAACAAAGGTAAATACGCGGTGTTCGACATGGACAACACCAGTTACCGCTATGACCTTGAAGAAGCCTTGCTGCCGTTCATGGAGAACAAGGGGCTGTTGAGCCGCGACAAGCTGGACCCGTCGTTGAAGCTGATGCCGTTCAAGGACACCGCCGAGCACAAGGAAAGCCTGTTCAGCTACTACTACCGGTTGTGTGAAGTCGACGACATGGTCTGCTACCCGTGGGTGGCCCAGGTGTTCTCCGGCTTTACCCTCAAGGAGCTGAAGGTGCAGGTGGATGAGCTGATGGCCTCCAGCAAGCCGATCCCCGCCACTTATTACGAAGGCGACCAGGTCAAGGCCATCGAGGTGCAGCCGCCCAAGGTCTTCAAGGGCCAGGCCGAGCTGTACAACAAGCTGATGGAGAACGGTATCGAGGTCTATGTGATCTCGGCGGCCGCCGAGGAACTGGTGCGCATGGTCGCCTCGGACCCCAAGTACGGCTACAACGTGAAGCCGCAGAATGTGATTGGTGTGAGCCTGCTGCTGAAGGACCGCGCCAGCGGCCAGCTGACCACTGCGCGCAAGCAGGTCAGCGCCGGGCACTACGACGCCAAGGCTAACGAAGGGCTGGAGCTGACCCCGTACCTGTGGACCCCGGCCACCTGGATGGCGGGCAAGCAGGCCGCGATCCTGACTTATATCGATGAATGGAAGAAGCCGGTGCTGGTGGGCGGCGATACGCCGACCAGTGACGGCTACATGCAGTTTCATGGGGTGGATGTGGGCAAGGGTGGCATCCACCTGTGGATAAACCGCAAGGCCAAGTACATGGACCAGCTGAACGGGATGATTGCCAGGAACGCGGCGGCGCAGGCCAAGGAAGGGTTGCCGGTGACGGCGGACAAGAACTGGGTGATCGTGACGCCGGAGCAGATTCAGTAGTTGGTGTGTTGCCTGTGCCGGCCTCTTCGCGGGTAAACCCGCTCCCACAGAAACCCCGCTGACCTCAAGGCTTGTGCTGACCCTGTGGGAGCGGGTTCACCCGCGAAAGGGCCAGAACAGGCATAAAAAAACCGGCGCTCAATACGCCGGTTCTTTTTTCACGCTGTCAGAGCCTCACAGCCCTTCGAGCATCGCCTTGTTACGCACAGCACCCTTGTCGGCACTGGTCGCCAGCAGGGCGTAGGCCTTCAGCGCGGTGGTCACCTTGCGTGGGCGTACTTCAGCCGGTTTCCAGCCCTTCTTGTCCTGCTCGATACGGCGGTGAGCCAGCTCTTCGTCGCTGACCAGCAGGTTGATCGAACGGTTGGGGATGTCGATCAGCACCTTGTCGCCGTCGCGCACCAGGCCGATGGCGCCGCCCGCAGCGGCTTCCGGCGAGGCGTGGCCGATCGACAGGCCCGAGGTACCGCCCGAGAAGCGGCCGTCGGTGAGCAGGGCGCAGGCCTTGCCCAGGCCTTTGGACTTCAGGTACGAGGTCGGGTACAGCATTTCCTGCATGCCCGGGCCGCCTTTCGGGCCTTCGTAGCGGATGATCACGATGTCGCCGGCCTGCACTTCGTCGGCGAGGATGCCGCGCACGGCGCTGTCCTGGCTTTCGAAGATCTTCGCGGTGCCTTCGAACACATGGATCGACTCGTCAACGCCGGCGGTCTTCACCACGCAGCCATCCAGCGCGATGTTGCCGTACAGCACGGCCAGGCCGCCTTCTTGCGAGTAGGCGTGCTCGAAGCTACGAATGCAGCCGTTTTCGCGGTCGTCATCAAGGGTTTCCCAACGGGTCGACTGGCTGAATGCAGTCTGGGTCGGGATACCGGCAGGGCCGGCCTTGAAGAAGGTGTGCACGGCTTCGTCATCGGTCTGGGTGATGTCCCACTTGGCGATGGCTTCTTCCATGCTGCGGCTGTGCACTGTCGGCAGGTCGGTGTGCAGCAGGCCGCCACGGGCCAGCGAACCGAGGATGCTGAAGATGCCGCCAGCGCGGTGCACGTCTTCCATGTGGTACTTCTGGATGTTCGGCGCCACTTTGCACAGCTGCGGCACTTTACGCGACAGGCGGTCGATGTCGCGCAGGTCGAACTCGACTTCGCCTTCCTGCGCTGCAGCCAGCAGGTGCAGGATGGTATTGGTCGAACCGCCCATGGCGATGTCGAGCATCATGGCGTTTTCGAACGCCTTGAAGTTGGCGATGCTGCGTGGCAGTACCGACTCGTCGTTCTCGCCGTAGTAGCGCTTGCACAGCTCGACGATGGTGCGGCCAGCGGTGAGGAACAGCTGCTCGCGGTCAGCGTGGGTGGCCAGGGTCGAACCGTTGCCCGGCAGGGCGAGGCCCAGGGCCTCGGTCAGGCAGTTCATCGAGTTGGCGGTGAACATGCCGGAGCACGAACCGCAGGTCGGGCAGGCGCTGCGCTCGTACTCGGCGACTTTCTCGTCGGACGCGGTGGAGTCGGCGGCGATGACCATGGCATCGACCAGGTCCAGGCCGTGGCTGGCCAGCTTGGTCTTGCCGGCTTCCATCGGGCCGCCGGAGACGAAGATCACCGGGATGTTCAGGCGCAGGGCGGCCATCAGCATGCCGGGGGTGATCTTGTCGCAGTTGGAGATGCACACGATGGCGTCGGCGCAGTGGGCGTTGACCATGTATTCCACGGCGTCGGCAATGATCTCGCGGCTTGGCAGCGAGTACAGCATGCCGTCGTGGCCCATGGCGATGCCGTCATCGACCGCGATGGTGTTGAATTCCTTGGCCACGCCACCGGCGCGTTCGATCTCGCGGGCGACCAGCTGGCCCAGGTCCTTCAGGTGCACGTGGCCCGGGACGAACTGGGTGAACGAGTTGGCGATGGCGATGATCGGTTTCTTGAAATCTTCGTCCTTCATACCGGTGGCGCGCCACAGGGCCCGGGCGCCGGCCATGTTGCGGCCCTGGGTGGAAGTCTTGGAACGATAATCAGGCATGAAACACTCCTGGCGGCTTAATCAGGTCACAAATAGGGGAGTGAGCTTCTCTTGTCCTTTGTGCCGCAGGCCGGTTGCCACTGGCACGGATGGGGCCGAAGACCGCGCGGGATCGCCGCGTGCTTGGCCAGAGCTCATAAACCCGCCGGGGATGACTGGCGATGAATAGGCCGATTCTACACCGCTGGCGCGGCGAGGGAATGCAGATGTGGATAGCTGGCGGGGAGATTGCGGCAGGAAAGGGCCGCTGGGCGGCCCTTTTTAGCAGATATCAGCTGTTTGGCAGCAAGCGGCAGGTGATGCTCTTGATGTAGCGCGTCTCGGCGATGGCCGGGTGCACCGGGTGGTCCGGGCCTTGGCCGCCGCGTTCGAGCAGCTGCAGGTTGCGGTCCAGGTGACGGGCGCTGGTCAGCAGGATGTTGTGCAGGTCGTCCTCGGGCAGGTGCATCGAGCACGAGGCGCTGACCAGGATGCCGTCCTTGCTCAGCATGCGCATGGCCTGTTCGTTCAGGCGGCGGTAGGCCGCTTCACCGTTTTTCAGGTCCTTCTTGCGCTTGATGAACGCGGGTGGGTCGGCAATGATCACGTCGAAGCGCTCTTCGGCGGCCTTGAGCTCGCGCAGGGCTTCGAACACGTCGCCTTCGATGCAGGTCAGCTTCTCGCTGATGCCGTTCAGCGCGGCGTTACGCTCCACGCCGTCCAGGGCAAAGCCCGAGGCATCGACGCAGAACACTTCGCTGGCACCGAACGCACCGGCCTGTACGCCCCAGCCGCCGATGTAGCTGAACAGGTCGAGCACACGCTTGCCTTTGACGTACGGCGCCAGGCGTGCACGGTTCATGCGGTGGTCGTAGAACCAGCCGGTTTTCTGGCCTTCACGGACCGGCGCTTCGAACTTGACGCCGTTTTCTTCCAGCGGCACCCAGTCCGGTACTTCGCCGTAAACGGTCTCGACATAGCGCTGCAGGCCTTCGGCGTCACGCGCGGCGGAGTCGTTCTTGAACAGGATGCCGCTAGGCTTGAGCACCTGGATCAGGGCGGCGATCACGTCGTCCTTGTGCGCTTCCATGGTGGCCGAGGCCAGCTGTACCACGAGGATATCGAAGAAACGGTCGACGACCAGGCCTGGCAGCAGGTCGGAGTCGCCGTAGACCAGGCGGTAGCACGGCTGGTCGAACAGGCGCTCGCGCAGCGACAGGGCAACGTTCAGGCGGTGCACCAGCAGCGACTTGTCCAGCGGCAGCTTGATGTCGCGCGACAGCAGGCGGGCGCAGATCAGGTTGTTCGGGCTCAGTGCGACGATGCCCAGCGGCTTGCCATTGGCTGCCTCGAGGATGGCTTGCTGACCAGCCTGGAAGCCTTGCAGTGGGGTCGTGCTGACATCGACTTCGTTGCTGTAGACCCACAGGTGGCCGGCGCGCAGGCGGCGGTCGGCGTTGGCTTTGAGGCGAAGGCTGGGCAGGGACATGACGTCGCTCCGGGAAAAAGAGCGGGATTATAGCGTGTCTGCCTTGTTTTCGCCTTTGGAGGTGTGGTGCCTGGGAGATCGAGCGCCGCCCGCGCGGCGCTTCGCAGCGCAAGGCTGCTCCTACATCTGTTTCGGGCCAGTCACGCCTGTGCCAATGCACGCGACCGCCTTGTTTGTCCGACGCGATATCGAGGTGAACGCCAAAGGGCCGCGCGCCTCTGCCTCAGGAATAATTGGCCCGAAACAGATGTAGGAGCAGCCTTGCGCTGCGAAGCGCCGCGCGGGCGGCGCTCGATCTCCCAAGCGCAAAACCTGTCACGGCGAGCACATAGAGGGTTAAAATCGCCGGTCCTAAACGAGTGTGCACGAATGTCCCAAGAACTCAGCGCCGAACAGATCCAGCAAGCCTTGCAAGGCATCACCATCCCACCTCAACCGCAGATCATGGTCGACCTGCAGTTCGAGCAGTACATGCCCGACCCGGACCTGGAAACCATCGCCAAGCTGATTTCGCAGGACCCGGGCCTCTCCGGTGCCTTGCTCAAGTTGGTCAATTCGGCGCAGTTTGGCCTTTCCAACAAGATCGGCTCGATCCAGCGCGCGGTGAACCTGCTGGGCAGTCGTTCGATCATCAACCTGATCAACGCCCAGTCGATCAAGGGCGAGATGAGCGACGAGACCATCGTCACCCTCAGCCGCTTCTGGGACACCGCCCAGGACGTGGCGATGACCTGCCTGACCCTGGCCAAGCGCACCGGCATCCAGGCGGCGGACGAGGCCTACACCCTCGGCCTGTTCCATGACTGTGGCGTGCCGCTGATGCTCAAGCGCTTCCCCAACTACATGGATGTGCTGGAAGAGGCCTATGCCAAGGCCGACGGGGACACGCGGGTAGTCGACACGGAAAACCGTGCGTTCAACACCAACCACTCGGTGGTCGGCTATTTCACCGCCAAGTCCTGGCGCCTGCCCGAGCACCTCAGCGCGGCCATCGCCAACCACCACAATGCCCTGGCGGTGTTCCGCGACGAGAGCTGCCGCAACACCCAGAGCCAGCTGAAAAACCTGTTGGCGGTGTTGAAGATGGCCGAGCACATCTGCGCCTCCTACCGCGTGCTGGGCAACCAGGCAGTTGACCACGAGTGGCATGTGGTCGGCCCGCTGGTGCTCGATTACATTGGCTTGTCGGAATACGATTTCGAAAACCTCAAACAGAACATTCGTGAGTTGGGCGGGCACTGATAGATGCCGGAATTGCCAGAAGTAGAAACCACCCGGCGCGGTATCGCGCCGCACCTGGTGGGCCAGCGCGTCAGCCGGGTGGTGGTGCGTGACCGGCGTTTGCGCTGGCCCATTCCGGAAGACCTGGATGTGCGCCTGTCGGGGCAGCGCATTGTCAGTGTCGATCGGCGCGCCAAGTACCTGTTGATCAATGCCGAGGTCGGTACCCTGATCAGCCACCTGGGCATGTCGGGCAACCTGCGCCTGGTCGAACTGGGCTTGCCGGCGGCCAAGCATGAGCACGTCGACATCGAGTTGGAGTCGGGGCTGATGCTGCGCTACACCGACCCGCGCCGCTTTGGCGCCATGCTGTGGAGCCTGGACCCGCTCAACCACGAGCTGCTGCTGCGCCTGGGGCCAGAGCCGCTGACCGACCTGTTCGACGGTGAACGGCTGTTCCAGCTGTCCCGCGGGCGGTCGATGGCGGTCAAGCCGTTCATCATGGACAACGCGGTGGTGGTGGGGGTGGGCAACATCTACGCCACCGAGGCGCTGTTTGCTGCGGGCATCGACCCACGTCGCGAGGCGGGCGGCATCTCCCGGGCGCGCTATTTGAAGCTGGCAATCGAGATCAAGCGGGTGCTGGCGACGGCGATCGAGCAGGGCGGTACTACCCTGCGCGACTTTATCGGTGGCGATGGGCAGCCGGGGTACTTCCAGCAGGAGCTGTTTGTCTACGGGCGGGGCGGGCAGCCGTGCAAGGTGTGTGGCACGGAATTGCGCGAGGTGAAGCTGGGGCAGCGGGCGAGCGTGTTCTGCCCGCGTTGCCAGCGCTGAAGCTTAGGGCCCTATCGCCGGCAAGCCAGCTCCCACAGGTACTGCACAGCCCTCAAGAGCGGTGATATCCCTGTGGGAGCTGGCTTGCCGGCGATGAGGCCTGACCTGATATCAGGCCTTGCCGGTAATGCGGCGGTACTTGGCCATCAGCTGTTCTTCGGTTTCCGGGTGCGCTTCATCCAGCGGGATGCAGTCGACCGGGCAGACCTGCTGGCACTGTGGCTCGTCGTAATGGCCCACGCACTGGGTGCACAGGTTAGGGTCGATCACGTAGATCTCTTCGCCTTGGGAGATAGCCTCGTTCGGGCACTCGGGTTCGCAGACGTCGCAGTTGATGCAATCGTCGGTGATGATCAGGGACATGGGGACTCCGGCCGGGGCGCTTCGCCCGGGCATGTTCAACGCAATGGGCACAATTGTGCCGCATTCGCGCCCGCAGTGCACGCGGGCGCGACAATCAGGCGTATGGCCTACTTCTTGAAACGTTCGGTCAGCGCCTCGGCCACCACCGGGTGGACGAATTTGCTGATATCACCGCCCAGTGCGGCAATTTCCCGGACCAGGGTCGAGGAAATGAACGAATAACGTTCCGATGGCGTCAGGAACAGGCTCTCGACATCGGGGGCCAGTTGCCGGTTCATGTTCGCCAGCTGGAACTCGTACTCGAAGTCGGACACCGCACGCAGGCCACGCAGGAAGACGTTGGCGCCCTGTTCCTTGGCGAAATGCGCCAACAGGGAAGAGAAGCCGATGACTTCGACATTGGGCAGGTGCTTGGTGACCTCACGGGCCAGCGCAACCCGTTGTTCCAGCGGGAACAGTGGGTTTTTCTTGGGGCTGGCCGCCACCGCGATGATCACGTGGTCGAACAGCCGCGAGGCGCGTTCGACCAAGTCGCCATGGCCTTTGGTAATGGGGTCGAAAGTACCCGGGTACAACACTCGGTTCATCGCGTCATCCTGGCTGGAGTGCGTTGGGGAATCGGATGGTAGCGCAGCGACGGCGCCCCGGCCAAGTCATGCGGCCAGCTGATGGCACTATAGACAGGGGGCGTATTCGTTGTCATGCGCTGTGTGCCAGGCGGGCGACCAGCGCCTCGGTTAGCTTGGCGCTGATGGCATATACCGACAGTTGCGGGTTGGAACCGATGCTGGTGGGGAACAGCGAGCCGTCGTGAACCGACAGGTTTTCCAGCTGGTGATGGCGGCCCAGGCTGTCGCACACCGCCTGGCGCGGGTCTTCGCCGAGGGCACAGCCACCCATCACGTGGGCGCTGCCCAGGCGTGTGCGGAAGGGTTCCAGGCGCAAGTTGTCGATCATGGCCATGGCCTGCTCCAGGCTGGACGCGACGCTGGCATCGCTGTGCACTGGGGTTACCTGGCTGGCGCCGGCGGCGAACTGGATCTGCGCCATGCTGCGGTAGGCGCGACGCAAGCCGTCACGCAGGTAGTCGGTGACCGGGTAATCGAGCACCGGCGAGCCATCGCCGCGCAGTTCCACGGCCCCACCCTGGCTTTCGGGGTGAAAACCATCGCGCAGCAGCGCCAGCATCACATGGGTATGCGGCAGCTCGGCCATGCGTTGGGCATTGTTGTGGCCGTAGCCGCCCAGCAGGGTACTGGCCAGGGCGGGGTGCAGCGGCGGCACTTCCAGTTTGTAGCCCACCGGGCCGTCTGCGCCGTCTTGCCATTGGAAGTGATCGCTGTAGATGGACTGGGGGGCGCCGTAGTAGGGGTCGATACGGTCCTTGAAGCGAGCGGCGCTGAAATTCACCAGATGCAGGAAAGTGCGTTTGCCCAAGCGGCCATGTGGGTCGGGCGCTTCGGAGCGCAGCAGCAGGGCCGGGCTGTTGATACCGCCGCCGGCAAGCAGGTAATGGCGAGCGCGTACGCTGACCAGCCTGCCCGTGGGGTGTATGCCTTGGGCATCCAGGGCTTGGCATGTCAGGCCCTGGATGCGCTCGCCGTTGTGCTGGAAACGCTCGGCCCTGGCCAGGTACAGCAGCTCGCCGCCTTGCTCGAGGGTGGCAGGAATACGCGTTACCAGCATTGATTGCTTGGCATTCACCGGGCAACCCATGCCGCAGTAGCCCAGGTTCCAGCAGCCGCGCACGTTGCGCGGAATCACCGCCCAGCGGTAGCCCAGCTGTTCGCAGCCACGGCGCAATACGTCGTTGTTGGCATTCGGTGGCATGGCCCAGGGGGTGATACCCAATTCCTGCTCCATGCGTTCGAACCAGGGGCGCAGTTCATCTTCGCTCAAGCCGGCCACGCTGTGCGCCGTGGCCCAGTGCGTCAGTGTCTGCGGCGGGGTGCGAAAGCTCGAGGTCCAGTTGACCAGCGTGGTGCCGCCCACGGCGCGGCCCTGCAGAATGGTGATGGCGCCGTCCTTGCTCATGCGGCCCAGGCCTTCCTGGTACAGGCTGGCGTAGGCTTCGTTCTCCAGCAGGTGGAAGTCGCTGCTGGTCTTCAGCGGGCCTTCTTCGATCAGCAGCACCTTGAAACCTGCGGCGCTGAGCATCTGCGCGCTGGTGGCGCCCCCAGCACCGCTGCCGATTACGGCAATGTCAGCCTCCAGGGCAAGGTCGTGCTCCAGGCGCGAAGCGTCGTGGGTGATCCAGCCGCGTTCGAGGCCTTGGCGAAACGGGTCGGTGACAGGCATTGGCGCTGCTCTTGTTGTTTTCAGATTTTCGGTGGGCCCGGGTAGCCGCAGGCGGCCCAGGACTCGGGGCGTTCGTACCAGGCCATCTGCAGCAATTGCAGCAACGAGGCGTGGCCCATGCGCAGCAGGTTCAGCGAGCTGTCCTGCCAACGCTGCAGGAAAGCCGTGACCTGCGCGGGCCCGGCTTGCGCCCAGGCGCCCCAGACGCCGCTCAGCGGGCCGCGGGTGAGCGGCAGGTTGAGCACGTCGAACAGTTGCCGGGTGAGCTTGAGCATTTCCGGCGACAGTGCCGCCAGCTTGTGGTCGAGGCTGTGCAGTACCAGCGTCTCGCTGGCCTGGGTGCCGGCCAGTACCACGGGGATCAGCGCCCGCAGCAACGGCAGGTCGTCGTCGCGCAGTACCTGGTAGCCCGGTGCGGCGGTTTGCGCGCTGCAGCCAACCAGGCTGGCAGCGGCCAGGAAGGCGCTGGCGCCAAGGCTGAAGCGCAACAGGTCGCGGCGGTGCATGGCCCGGCCCTCAGCGGATGAACAGCTTGTAGACCAGGCGCTGCAAGGCTTTGCCATATGGCGGGTAGATCAGCCGGGCGGCGTTGAAGCGTTGCTTGGCCAGTACCGCCTTGGCCTTGCTGAAGGTCAGGAAGCCTTCATGGCCGTGGTAGTGCCCCATGCCAGAGGGCCCGATGCCACCGAATGGCAGATCGTCCTGGGCCACGTGCAGCAAGGTGTCGTTCAGGCAGACGCCGCCGGAATGGCTGTACTGCAGGACATGTTGCTGCTCGCTGCGGTCGTAGCCGAAGTAGTACAGCGCCAATGGCCGCGGGCGCTGGTTGATGTAGGCCAGCGCGTCATCGAGGGTGTCGTAAGGCACCAGCGGCAGCAGCGGGCCGAAAATTTCGTCCTGCATCACTTGCATGCTGTCGTTCACTTTTGTCAGCAAGCATGGTGGCAGGCGCCGGCCTTGGCGCGCTTCGTCGGGGTACAGGTCGATAACCTGCGCGCCCTTGGCGCGGGCGTCATCCAGCAGATGCTCCAGGCGCATGAGCTGCCGTGGGTTGATGATGGCGCTGTAGTCAGGATTGTCGGCGATACGTGGGTACATCCGTCGTACAACCTTGCGGTAGGCATCGGCGAAGTCGTTCAGGCGCTCACGCGGCACCAGCACGTAGTCGGGGGCGACGCAGGTCTGGCCGGCGTTGAGCGTCTTGCCGAAGGCGATGCGCTCGGCGGCCGCACCCAACGGTACGCTGGCTGAAACGACGGCAGGGGACTTGCCGCCCAGCTCCAGGGTCACTGGCGTCAGGTTTTGCGCGGCAGCCAGCATGACCTGGCGGCCGATGCTGGTGGCGCCGGTGAACAGCAGGTGATCGAAGGGCAGGCGGGCGAACGCCTGGCCAACCTCGACCTCGCCAAGGACCACGCTGACCAGGTCCTCGGGGAACACCTGTTGCAGTAGCGCCTGCAGGGCCAGGCCGCTGGCCGGTGTCGCCTCGCTGAGCTTGAGCATGACCCGGTTGCCGGCGGCAAGGGCACAGGTCAACGGGCCGATGGCAAGGAACAGCGGGTAGTTCCATGGCACGATGATGCCGACCACGCCCAATGGCTGGTACAGCACCCGCGCGCTGGCCGGCTGGAAGGCCAGGCCAACAGCCCGTTTGGCCGGTCGCATCCAGCGCTGCAGGTGGCGTTCGGCATGGCGGATGCCTTGTACCGATGGCAGTAATTCGGCCAGCAAGGTCTCATCGGCACTGCGCCCGCCGAAGTCGGCATCGATGGCCTCGATCAACTGCTGCTGGCCTGCAAGCAACGCCTCACGCAGGCTTTTCAGCCACTGCCGCCGCTGGGCCGCGGGCGGCATGGGGTTACCGGAAAAGGCTTGGCGCTGGGCGGCGAATGAGGCTTCAAGATCGATGTGGGAATGCACAGGAGGCAAGGCGATGGGCGAGGTCATGACGGTCTCCCGGCTGGGCTTGAAGTGTCTGGAGCCTATACTCTAATTGGCACCATGGTGCGAGTATTTTCATAGCGGAGAACGGTGCATCAGCGCAGTGAATCGCCGTAAGATGGCCCTTTATCGAAGCCCGCAGACTGGGAGCTGAGCATGGCCCCGCGCATGAAGACCCGAGAGCGCATCGTGCAGAGCAGCCTGGAGCTGTTCAACCAGCAGGGCGAACGCAGCGTCAGTACCAACCACATTGCCGCGCACATGGAAATCTCACCCGGCAACCTGTATTACCACTTCCCCAACAAGCAGGCGATCATCGCCTTGTTGTTCAGCCAGTACGAAGAGCTGGTGGACAGCTTCCTGCGCCCGCCGCAAGGCCGTGGGCCGACCGTTGAGGACAAGCGTTTCTACCTCAAGGCCCTGCTGGCGGCGATGTGGAACTATCGCTTCTTGCACCGCGACCTGGAGCACCTGCTGGACAGCGACCCGGAGCTGGCTGCCCGTTACCGGCGCTTTTCCGAGCGCTGCCTGCGCCAGGGCCAGGCGATCTACCGCGGCTTTGTCGAGGCGGGCATCCTGGCCATGGCGTCGGCACAGATCGAATCGCTGACCATCAATGCCTGGATCGTGCTGACGTCCTGGGTCCGTTTTCTCAGCACCACGCGTGAACATTCCGCGCACCTGGGTGAAGAAGCCTTCAAGCGCGGCGTCTACCAGGTGCTGGTGCTGGAGCTTGGCTTTGTCACCGACAGCGCCCGCAATGCCGTGGACGCGCTGTGCCAGGAATTCCATGTACCGTTCAACCAGGCCCTGGAACACTAGCCCAGGGCTCTAGCGCCATTGATCAGGAGATAGTCATGCCCCTTGCGCAATTGATCACCCCGCAGCAGTTGGCCGAGCGTCTGGACTCGCCCAAATTGGTGGTCCTCGACTGCCGCTTTGCCCTCGAGGATGTGGACTATGGCCAACGCAGCTATGCCCAAGGGCATATTGCCGGGGCGCATTTTGCCGACCTGGAGCGCGACCTCAGCGGGCCGGTGAGCAAGGGACGCACCGGGCGCCACCCATTGCCCGATGCACGGCGGCTGGTTGAGCGCCTGCGTGAGTGGGGCCTGGACAATGACAGTGAGGTGGTGCTGTACGACGACGGCCCGGGCGCCTTTGCCGCCCGGGCCTGGTGGCTGCTGGCCTGGCTGGGCAAGCGCAGCGGCGTGGCGATTCTCGACGGTGGCCTGAAGGCTTGGCATGCGGCGCACCTGCCGTTGAGCCTGGACCCACCGCCCAAGCGTGAAGGCACCTTCAGCGGTGAGCCGGATGCCAAGCTGCTGATCGATGCCGAACACCTGGGCAAGCGCCTAAGCGCGGCTGACCTGACCTTGATCGATGCGCGTGCCTTACCGCGTTTTCGTGGCGAAGTGGAGCCAATCGACCCGGTGGCTGGGCATATTCCGGGAGCTCAGTGCGCAGCGTTTACCGACAACCTGGGGGCTGATGGGCGCTTTTTGCCGGCGGAGCAGCTCAAGCAGCGCTTTGCCGAAAAACTGGCCGGGCGGGCGCCGGAACAGCTGGTGGCGTATTGCGGGTCGGGGGTGACGGCGTGCCATAACCTGTTTGCGCTGGCGCTGGCGGGGTATCCGTTGGGCAAGCTGTATGCCGGGTCGTGGAGTGAGTGGATCAACAACCCGGAGCATGGCGTGGCCACGGGCGAGTAACAATATCGGCGGTTTTAGCAGGGGCTCTGTGGGAGCGGGTTCACCCGCGAAGAATCCTGCGCGGTGGATGGCACCGGCTTCGCCGGTGTTCGCGGGTAAACCCGCTCCCACAGGGATCGCGCAGGCTGAGGGCACTTGAAGACTAGCTACCTTCCACCAACCACTGCGGAATCCGCCGCTCCAGGTAATACCCCGGGTTGCGCAGGCTGCCATCGACAAACCCTACATGGCCGCCACGGCTGTGCAGTTCGAAGCGGGTCTGCGGCGCCAGTTCACGGGCGGTGGGCAGGCTATGGCCGGAGACGAACGGGTCATCGCTGGAGTGGATGATCAGTGTCGGCGTCCGGTTCTGGCCGAGGAAGAAATGGCTCGATGAGCGGCGATAGTAGTCGTGTGCGTCGCGAAAGCCGTTCAAGGGTGCGGTAACCCTGCCGTCGAAGTCCCAGAACGTGCGCAATCGGGTCAACGGCCCCAAGCGCTCCAGCGTGGCCAGGCGTTCATGCTGGCCGTTGTCGTGGAAGTGGCGCTGCTTGAGCTGCACATACGCCAGCATTTCGCGCATGAAATGCGCCTGGTAGACCTTGGAGAAGCCCTGGCCGATGCGGTCGGCACAGTGGTCCAGGCGAAACGGCACCGACACCGCGACTGCCGCCTCCAGCTGACTGGCGATGCCGCTTTCGCCCAGGTATTTCAACAGTACATTGCCACCCAGCGAGTAACCCACCGCATACAACGGCGCCAGCGGGCGCTGGGCGCGCAGGTGGCTGATAATTTCGGCCAGGTCTTCGCTGGCGCCGGAATGGTAGCTGCGTGGCAACAGGTTGGGTTCGCCCGAGCAGCCGCGCCAGTTCGCTGCCACGCTGGCCCAGCCGCGCGCTTGCAGCGTTTGCTGCAAGCCTTTCACGTATGGCGAATGGGACGAACCGGTCAGCCCATGCAGCACCAGCACCAACGGGGCGTGCGGCTGGTGTGGCCCATGCCAGTCCAGGTCGATGAAGTCACCGTCGGCCAGCCACAGCCGCTCGCGGTTGCGTTGCAGTTCAGGCAGCTTGCGCCACAGTGGCCCCCACAAGGTTTGCAGATGGGGGTTGGACAGGCCGATGGCCGGGCGGAATGTGGCGCTGGGGCTGGGCATGCTGGGCAACTCGTGATGTGCCTGCCTAGATTGCCATGAATCAGCGCCACTGTACCTGCGCTATTGGTCGGTGGCTGGCAGCGGTTGCTGGTCGACCTGTGGGCCGACACTGGCCAGTACTTTGTAGCTCAGGTCGAGCCGGCGCTGCATGACGGCGCGGATATCCGCCGGTGTCAGTCTGCTGATGCGTTCGATGTAGGTGTTCAGCTGATCAGCGGGCTGCTGTTGATAAGTGATTTCCGTAAGCAAGGCTGCCAGGCTCTTGTTCTGCGCAACCCCGCGTAGCAATTGCCCAGCCAGCTGCTTGCGCGCCAGGTCCAGCTCGGCCTGGGTTGGCCCTTGGTCGATGAAATCGCCCAGCAATGTCGTTACCAGCTCCTGCGAGCCTTGTACCAGCGGTGGTGCAATTTCCCACTCGATACTGAACAGACCGCCGGCACGCATGGCCGATATGCTGCTGTAGATGCCGTAGGTCAAACCGCGACGTTGGCGCAGTTCGATCATCAGGCGGGATTCGAGACCCGCGCCCAGTACTTCACTGGCCAGCACCAGGGCCAGGTACTCGGGATCATTGCTGGGAACGTTCATGGGTAGCGCCAGCAGAACTGCGGCGCTGGTGCCGGCCTGTTCGATGTGAAGGGTTGCAGGTGGCGCTGACGGCACAGCAGGCAGGTCAGTGGCTGCCCAGCCTTGCGGCAGGGCCTGGCTGAGCTGGTGGGCGATGGCCTGCGCCTCTGTCTGGGACAGATCGCCGACCAGAACCATTTCCAGGTTGCTGGCGGCATAGGCGCGTTGGTGGAATTCCCGCACGTCGTCAACGGTAGCGCTTGCCAGGCCCTGGGGCGTACTACCCAGAGGGTTGCCATACGGATGGCCGTTGAACAGATGACGGAAGACTTCACTGCGGGCCCTCAGCCTGGGCATACGTTCGCGTGAGGCATCATGTTGCAGCATCTGACGCTTGACCTTTTCCAGTGCGGGCGTGGGAAACGCTGGGTGTGCCAAGAGGTCGGTAAACAGTTCCAGGGCTTGCTCCAGTGTCGCTTTGCTGCTCACGCTGCGCAGGCTCAACGTTGCATGCTCCAGGCGTACCTGTTTTTCCATGATCGCACCCAGGTGCTCCATGCACTGCGCTTGCTGGCCTGCGGTATGGCGCTGGCTGCCTTCATCGAGCATGTACAGCGTCAGGGCTGCCAGGCCGGGTTGCGAGGTGTCCTGGGTGGTGCCAGCCTTGAACCGCAGGACCACATCGACGATAGGCAGCCCACGGGTTTCGACGAATTTCACGCCTGTACCTGCTGCTGTCGTCCAGGCCTGTACCTGCGTATGAGGGGTATCGAATTGGTCCAGGTCAACCCCATGGGCCGAGACCAGGCCGGTGTAGATGCTGGTGGCAGTGTCAGGTTGCTGCACGTTCGTGATCACATCATTCATCAGCGGTCTCCTTATGGTGCATGAAGGTGATGGCTGCCCGGGATTCGGTCAGGAATTGCCAGGCGACCAGGCCTACCTGTTCAGCGGTGACTGCTTCGATAGCGCGCCGCTCGTCTTCCAGGGCCATGGGGTCCAGGCCACAGGCGGCCTGTTGGCCGATGGCCGCAGCCTGCTGGCTGATGTCGTCCCTCGCGAACAGTTGCCTAGCCAGCAAGCGTGCCTTGGCGCGCAGCAAGTCTTCTTTGGAGGGGGCCGACTGGCGGAACGCCTCGATCTCAAGCATCAGCCTCTCGGCTGCAGCCTCCGGCGTAACCTGCGGGCTGCAGAAGGCGTAGAGCATCAGCAGGCTGTCGCCGCGTTGCCAGGGCTCGTAGCTTGACCTCATGCCCTGCAGTAGTGGTTCGTCCAGCACCAGCCGACGCTGCAAGGCACTGGCGTGGCCCTCGGCAAGAATTTCGGGCAGCAGCCGCAGTGCATAGGCTTGTGCGTTGGAGTTGGCGGTACATTGGCTGGGGAGGTTGAAACTGAGGATCACGCCGGTGTACCGGCCTTTCAAGCGCAGGGTCTGGTCGCGTCGAATTTGCCCCAGGTGTGTAGTGGGGGTTGGTCGCGATGGCAGACGATGGGCGGGAATCGCTGCAAAGTAGCGCGTTACCAGCGTTTGCAGCTGTGCTGGGCTTATGTCACCGGCCACCGCGATTGTGGTGTTGTTAGGGTGGTACCAGGTCTGGTACCAGGTGCGTACCGCAGCCGGGGTCATGTGGCTGAGGTCGGCCCTGTGGCCGAGCACTGGCGTGCCATACCCACGGTTGTCATAGGCCAGCAGGTAGTGATGCTCCACTGCCAGGGCCAAGGGGCTGTTGTCGACATCTTCGCGCCGTTCGGCCATTACCACCGCCAGTTCACGGGCAAATGGCGTATCGCTGAGGGTGGCGCTGGCCATGACGTCGGCCATGGCCTCCAGGGCTATCTCCAGACGCTTGGCAGGCAGCGTCAACGGAAAGACCGTGGCGTCCGTGTTGGTAAATGCATTCGGGTCACCGCCCAGGCGGGTCATGAGGGCTGAATATTGCCCCGCATCCAGTTTGCTGCTGCCTTCGAACAGCAAGTGTTCCAGGGCGTGGGACAGGCCAGTGTGGCCTTCAGGTTCGTAGCTGGAACCGACGTGGTACCACAGTTGCACGCTGACCAGTGGGGCGCGATGGTCTTCGCGCAGGTACACGCGCAGGCCGTTGGCAAGCGAGAGCGCGCTTACAGCGCTAGCGGGTATGGGTGGGGAGGGGCGTTGGTTCATGGTTGAAGTGCTCCTGCATAAACGAAGGAGCAGCTTCAGCCATGCTGCAGGCGGGCTGGTGGTAACTAAGTACGCCAACCCTGGGTGACGTGGTCAGCCACGCTGCCAGAGTGCGTAGTGCACCTGGCCGGTCTTCTTCTCGCGGTGCAGGCGCCAGTTGCCCGGCATTTGCAGGGTCGATGGCGCGGCCTCGCTTTCGGTGTAGACCCAGGCCTGCTCGTGCAGCCACTGGTTCTGCTCCAGCAGGTTGCAGGTGTTGGCCAGCAAGTCCTGGTGGAACGGCGGGTCGAGGAACACCACGTCGAACTGCTGCTTGGCCGGGCCTTGCAGGTAGCGCAGGGCGTCGGTTTGCAGAATTTGCCCGCGCGGGCAGCGCAGGATTTCGAGGTTGTTCTTCAGGTTGGCAATGGCCGCCGGGTTGCTGTCCAGCGCCACCGCATCCTCGGCCCCACGGGACAGGGCTTCAAGCACCAGTGCGCCGCTGCCGGTGAAGGCGTCCAGCACGCGGGCACCCTCGATATAGGGCGCCAGCCAGTTGAACACGGTTTCGCGCACGCGGTCGGGCGTTGGCCGCAGGCCTTCGCCTTCCGGCACCGCCAGGCGGCGGCTGCGCCATTCGCCGGCGATGATGCGCAGGTGGCCCTGGCCCTTGCTTTGGCCCGCTTGCGGGCGGGCGGAGGGGGTGGATCTTGGCATTAGTGCTCCGGTACCCCGAGCGGCTGCTCGGAGGGCTTGTCAGTAGGTGCTGGCAGCGGTTTTTGTGGCACTTTCGGGCCAACGGTGACGATCACCAGTTTATCGGCTGACAGGTGTTTGTTCATGGCCGTCTTTACCTGCTCGACGGTGAGGGCCTGGGATTGCTGCATGAAGTCTTCCAGCCAGGTCAGCGGCAGGTTGTAGAAACCGATGGCGCCCAGTTGGCCGACGATGCTGGCGTTGCTGGCGTTGGACAGCGGGAAGCTACCGGCCAGCTCACGCTTGGCGTCGTCCAGTTCCTGCTGGGTGGGGCCGCTCTTGAGGTAGTCGGCAAGAATGCCCTGTACCAGCTTGAGCGTGCCTTCGCTGAGCTCGGCACGGGTTTGCAGGTTGATCATGAACGGGCCGCGTACCTGCATCGGGCTGAACACCGAGTAAACGCCGTAGGTCAGGCCGCGCTTTTCACGCACTTCACTCATCAGCCGGGTACCGAAGGCACCGCCTCCGAGGATCTGGTTGCCCAGCGACAGCGCTGGCCAGTCAGGGGCCTGGCGGTCGATACCGAGTGCGGCCAGCATCAGATGGGTCTGCGTGGCCGGAAAATCGATGTGGTTCAGGGTTGCATACGTTTCAGTGGGTTGGGCCGGTGCTGACAGTGCCGGGCCCTTGGGCAGGCCGGCGGACACCTGGGCGGCGATGGCTTCGGCCTCGGCGCGGCTGAGGTCGCCGACCAGGGCGATGACCGCGTTGGCGCCGGTGTAGGCCTTGGCGTGGAAGGCGCGCAACTGTGCCAGGGTGATGCCGTTGATGCTTTCGGCGGTGCCGTCGCTCGGGTGGGCGTAGGGATGGTCGCCGTAGAGATTGGCGAACAGCGCCTTGCCAGCGATCTTCCCTGGGTTCTGCTTCTCGTACTCGAAGCCGGCCAGCATCTGGTTCTTGATGCGCTTGAGGGCATCTTCGGGGAAGGTCGGCTTGCCGGCCACCTCTGCGAACAGCTTGAGCGCCGGTTCGCGCTTGTCCTTGGCGCTGAGGCTACGCAGCGAGGCCACGGCCATGTCACGGTAGGAACCGTTACCAAAGTCCGCGCCCAGGCCCTCGAAGCCTTCGGCGATGGCGGTCACGTCCTTGCCGGCCACGCCTTCGTTGAGCATGGCGTTGGTCAAGGCGGCCAGGCCTGGCGTGCTGCCGTCCTGGCTACTGCCGGCGGCGAAGGTGACGCGCAAGTCGAACATCGGCAGTTCGCGGGCTTCGACGAACAGTACCCGGGCGCCTTCGGCGGTGGTCCAGTTCTGGATGTTCAATTGGCGCCGGCTGGGCGCCTTGCCATCCAGTTCAGCCAGCGACTGCAAGGTGTTGGCCGGGCGGGCAGCATTGCTGTCGGCCTTGGTGGCGTTGTCGGCCATGGCCGGGGCGGCGAGCACAGCCGCCAGCGCCAGGGCGCGGATGCCCGTGGCCAGCAGGGTTGGGCGTGGTGCGCGGCGGTCACTCATGAGCGGACTCCTCGGGCAGTACATGGGCAACGCTCAGGCGTTCGCGGGTGAAGTAGGTGCGCGCGGCGTTCTGGATGTCCTGCGGGGTGACGCGCTTGAGCTCGTCCAGCTCGCTGTCGATCAGCTTCCAGGACAGGCCTACGGTTTCCAGTTGGCCGATGGTGGTGGCCTGGCTGCTGATGGAGTCGCGGTCGTAGACCAGGCCGGCGATGACCTGGGCGCGTACGCGTTCCAGTTCCTCGGTGCTAGGCGGGGTGGTCTTGAGTTCGTCGAGCAGCTGCCACACGCCCTTCTCGACATCGGCGAGGGTTTTTTGCTTCTGCACGTTCGGCGTGG
Organism: Pseudomonas sp. NPDC089392; assembly: GCF_044749595.1. NCBI lineage: Bacteria > Pseudomonadati > Pseudomonadota > Gammaproteobacteria > Pseudomonadales > Pseudomonadaceae > Pseudomonas > Pseudomonas sp. NPDC089392. Next base: position 221,152 of record NZ_JBIVIF010000001.1, on the reverse strand, counting down.
CCGAGATCAGGAACAGGCTGTCGCCGCGGGTGAAGGCGTTGTAGCTGGACGAAGCGCCGGCGACCAGCTCCTGGCCGCGCTCCAGGCGTGCCGGCATGCGGGCGCTGTAGCCGCCATCGAGCAGCGCCGAGATCAGGCGCAGGGCATGCACGGTGCGCGGGTCCTTGGCGGTGGGCAGACCGGGCACGTTGAAACCGTAGATCAGGCTGGGCAGCTGGGTGCGTACGTGCAGGGTCAACTGGCGCTGGCCCGGCTCGGCCAGCTCAAGCGGCAGCTTGGCCGGCGGCACGGCGCGCTTGGGGATGCTGCCGAAGTACTTCTGCGCAAGCCCCTTGACCTCGTCGGCGGTGACGTCGCCGACCACCACCAGCGTGGCGTTGTTGGGGGCGTACCAGGATTCGTACCAGTGGCGCAGCTCCTCGACCTTCATGCGTTCGAGGTCAGCCATCCAGCCGATGGTCGGGGTGTGGTAGCCGCTGGCCGGGTAGGCCATGGCGCGGAACAGTTCGAATGCCTTGGAATTGGGCTGATCGTCGGTGCGCAGGCGGCGTTCTTCCTTGATTACCTCGATTTCCTTGCTGAACTCGTCGGCCGGCAGGCGCAGGCTGGCCAGGCGGTCGGCCTCCAGCTCCAGGGCCACCGGCAGGCGGTCGCGGGCCAGCACCTGGTAATAGGCGGTGTAATCGTCGCTGGTGAAGGCGTTTTCTTCGGCGCCCAGGTCACGCAGCACGCGCGAGGCCTCGCCGGGGCCGAGCTTGGCGCTGCCCTTGAACATCATGTGTTCCAGCGCGTGGGACAAACCTGTCTGGCCCGGGGTTTCGTAGCTGGAGCCAACCTTGTACCAGATCTGCGAGACCACGACTGGGGCGCGGTGGTCCTCGCGCACGACCACTTTCAGGCCGTTGTCGAGGATGAATTCGTGGGTGGGTTGCACATCGGCGGCGAAGGCCACGAGCGGCAGGCAGAGCGTGCCGAGCAACAGGCCAGCGGCGCGGCGGGCTAGAGCATTCATACGGTGTTTAACCTGTTCGGCGGCCCGCTGGGTTTAGCGTCGGCGGGCCAGGAGGTGCTAGGATACTGATCCGGTTGCCTGGCGACCATGCCTGTCGCCGTTCTGGCCCACAGGACACTAAGACAAAACGTTGCGCATGAACCAGCCGGCTTCAAGATAGTCTGTTCTGCGTAGAGAGAATTCCCGATGGGCATTGCTGGCCCATCGCTACCCTGAGATAGCCTTCTTCCATGTTTGGTTCCAACGACGACAAAAAAGCGCCGGCCGAGGCTGGCGAAAAGAAAGGCCTGTTCAGCTGGTTTCGCAAGAAGCCGCAACAACCTGTGGAAGCTCCCGAGCCCGCGAGAGAAGCACCCGCCGTCGAGCAGCCCGCAGCCGCTCCGGTCGAGGCCTCTACTGCTGAAGCGCCGCAGGCTCCCGAGCCCGTTCAGCCCCCTGCGCTGCCACCGCTGACTGAGCCGCAGCAGGCCGCCGAGCCAGCCCAATACCCGGTAGCTCCGGTAGTTGAAGCGCCATTACCTGAGCCGGTTGCGTCCCAGCCGTTGCAGGCCCCCGAGCCAGACCCCGTCGCTTCCGAGCCGCTGGTCGCACCAGCACCGCAGCCCGTTGCCTCCGCGCCTTTGCAGGCCGCACCGGTCGAAGTTGCCCGTGTCGAGCCGGCCCCGGTCGTCGAAGCGGCTGCGCCGGTCAGCAACCTGGTGCTGCCAGTTGCCGAGGAACCCGTGGCCCTGGTGCCGGACCTGGAGCCGAAAGCGCCGCCAGCCATTCCGGAACGGCCAGCAGCAGAACCAGCACCAGCACCAGCACCAGCACCAGTACCTGTGGCTGCGGTTGCTGGACCCGTAGAAGCTACGCCAGAACCAGCCTCCGCGCCCGTCGAGCAGGCCAAGCCAGGCTTCTTCGCCCGCCTCAAGCAGGGCCTGTCGAAGACCAGCGCCTCCATCGGCGAGGGCATGGCCAGCCTGTTCCTTGGCAAGAAGGTCATCGATGACGACCTGCTCGATGAAATCGAAACGCGCCTGCTGACCGCTGACGTCGGCGTGGAAGCCACTTCGACCATCGTCCAGAACCTGACCCAGAAGGTTGCCCGCAAGCAGCTGGCCGACGCCGACGCGCTGTACAAGTCGCTGCAAGAAGAACTGGCCGCGCTGCTGCGCCCGGTCGAGCAGCCGCTGAAAGTGCAGGCGCAGAACAAACCCTACGTGATCCTCGTGGTTGGCGTGAACGGCGCCGGCAAGACCACCACCATCGGCAAGCTGGCCAAGAAGCTGCAGCTGGAAGGCAAGAAGGTGATGCTGGCTGCTGGCGACACCTTCCGTGCCGCGGCGGTCGAGCAGTTGCAAGTGTGGGGCGAACGCAACCAGATCCCGGTGATCGCCCAGCACACCGGGGCCGACTCCGCCTCGGTGATCTTCGACGCCGTGCAGGCCGCCAAGGCCCGTGGTGTGGATGTGCTGATCGCCGACACCGCCGGCCGTCTGCACACCAAAGACAACCTGATGGAAGAGCTGAAGAAGGTCCGCCGGGTCATCGGCAAGCTCGATGCCGAGGCGCCGCACGAGGTGATGCTGGTGCTCGATGCCGGTACCGGGCAGAACGCCATCAGCCAGGCCAAGTACTTCAACCAGAGCGTCGAACTGACCGGCCTGGCCCTGACCAAGCTGGACGGCACCGCCAAAGGCGGGGTGATCTTCGCCCTGGCCAAGCAATTCAACATCCCGATCCGCTTCATCGGTGTTGGTGAAGGCATCGACGACCTGCGCACTTTCGAAGCCGAGCCGTTCGTCAAGGCTCTGTTCGCCGAGCGAGACTGACATGATCCGATTCGAACAGGTTGCCAAGCGCTATCCCAATGGTCATGTGGGTTTGCATGAACTGAGTTTCCGGGCGCGCCGGGGCGAGTTCCTGTTCGTCACCGGCCATTCGGGCGCAGGCAAGAGCACCCTGCTGCGCCTGCTGCTGGCCATGGAGCGCCCGACCAGCGGCAAGCTGATGCTGGCCGGGCAGGACCTGGGCCAGATCAGCAACGCGCAGATCCCGTTCCTGCGTCGTCAGATCGGCGTGGTGTTCCAGAACCACCAGCTGTTGTTCGACCGCACGGTGTTCAACAATATCGCCTTGCCGCTGCAGATACTTGGCCTGTCCAAGGTCGAGGTCGCCAAGCGGGTGGACTCGGCCCTGGAGCGTGTGTCGTTGTCCGACAAGGGCGAGCTGTTCCCGGCCGACCTGTCCACCGGCCAGCAGCAGCGGGTGGGTATCGCCCGCGCCATCGTCCATCAGCCGGCCCTGCTGCTGGCCGACGAACCTACCGGTAACCTTGACCCGCGCCTGGCTGCAGAAATCATGGGCGTGTTCGAGGACATCAACCGCCTGGGTACCACGGTATTGATCGCCAGCCACGACCTGGCACTGATTGCGCGCATGCGCCACCGCATGCTGACCTTGCAGCGCGGCCGCTTGATCGGCGATGGGGAGGCCGGGCAATGAGCACTACACGTACGCCGAAGGTTTCCGAGCGGGTTGCACCGAAACCCGCCGACGAGCAACCGGCGAAGAAAAAGCGCGGCGAAGACGATGATGGCCCGGATTTCCGCACGCTGCTGCATGCCTGGCTGGAAAGCCACCGTGCCAGCATGGCTGACAGCCTGCGCCGCCTGGGCAAGCAGCCGATCGGCAGCTTCTTCACCTGCCTGGTGATGGCTGTTGCACTGAGCATGCCCATGGGCCTGTCGTTGCTGCTGAAGAACGTCGAGCAGCTTGGCGGCTCGTGGCAGCGCGCTGCGCAGATTTCCCTGTACCTTAAGCTCGATGCCGGCAGCCGTGATGGCGAGGCGCTACGCGACGAAATCAAGGGCATGCCCGGCGTGGCAGACGCGCAGTATGTCAGCCGCGAGCAGGCGCTGGAGGAGTTCCAGCAGCAGTCTGGCCTGGGCGAGGCGCTGCGCGAACTGCCTGACAACCCGCTGCCGGGTGTGGTGGTGGTAACACCGAGCGAGGTCGACAAGCCGGCCCTGGAGGCCTTGCGTCAGCGCCTGTCGGAGCTACCACGGGTGGAAGTGGCGCAGCTGGACCTGGTGTGGGTCGAGCGCCTGGCCGCGATCCTCAAGCTGGGTGACCGCTTTGTGTTCGGCTTGGCCGTGATGCTGATTTCTGCGCTGCTGTTAGTAATCGGTAACACAATTCGTCTACATATTGAAAACCGCCGAATCGAGATCGAAGTGATCAAGCTGGTAGGCGGCACCGACGCCTATGTTCGCCGGCCTTTCCTGTACATGGGCGCCCTGTATGGCCTGGGCGCAGGCCTGCTGGCGTGGGGTATCCTGGCGTTTGGCCTGAACTGGCTGAACGAGGCGGTGGTAGGGCTTTCCGGGCTGTACGGCAGTGACTTCGCCCTGGGCGGGGTGCCGGCGTCCGATGGTCTGTCGCTCTTGATCGGAGCGGTGTTGTTGGGGTATATCGGTGCATGGATTGCAGTCGCCCGCCACCTGAACGAGCTGGCGCCGCGATAGTTTTTACGAGCCAGCATTGACATTTTCTTCACTACGGAACTTGTACCGTCGTTCCAGGTCAATGTTGGCAGCGCCCACAAGGCGCGAGTTTTGTAAGTCGGAGGTTCTTGAATGACCACATCGTTGCAACCTGCCTATGCCCTGGTACCTGGTGCAAACCTGGAAGCCTACGTGCACACGGTCAACAGCATCCCGCTGCTGACGGTCGAGCAGGAGCGTGATCTGGGCGAGCGTCTCTATTATGAGCAGGATGTCGAGGCCGCTCGTCAAATGGTGATGGCCCACCTGCGTTTCGTCGTGCATATCGCCCGTAGCTATGCCGGCTACGGGTTGGCCCAGGCCGACCTGATCCAGGAAGGCAACGTCGGCCTGATGAAGGCCGTCAAGCGCTTCAACCCGGAAATGGGCGTGCGCCTGGTGTCGTTCGCCGTGCACTGGATCAAGGCAGAGATCCACGAGTTCATCCTGCGCAACTGGCGCATCGTCAAGGTGGCTACCACCAAGGCCCAGCGCAAGTTGTTCTTCAACCTGCGCAGCCAGAAGAAGCGCCTGGCCTGGCTGAACAACGACGAAGTGCATCGCGTGGCGGAAAGCCTTGGCGTCGAGCCGCGTGAAGTGCGCGAGATGGAAAGCCGCCTGAGTGGCCAGGACATGGCCTTCGACCCGGCAGCGGAAGCTGACGACGACAGTGCCTTCCAGTCGCCTGCGCATTACCTGGAAGACCACCGTTACGACCCGGCGGTGCAGCTGGAGGATGCCGACTGGAGTGACAACTCCACCAGCAACCTGCACGAGGCGCTGCAAGGGCTGGACGAGCGTAGCCGCGACATTCTGTACCAGCGCTGGTTGGCGGAAGAGAAGGCTACGCTGCATGAGCTGGCAGACAAGTACAGCGTTTCGGCTGAGCGGATTCGCCAGCTGGAGAAGAATGCGATGAGCAAGGTCAAGGCGCTGATCGCGATCTGATCGGGCCTTGATTACACAGAAAAGCCGCTGGCCCTGATGGGGTGAGCGGCTTTTTTATTTGTGTTGGCTGTACCGGCCTCTTCGCGGGTAAACCCGCTCCCACAGGTACTGTGCTGTTTTTTAAGGCCTGCACAATACCTGTGGGAGCGGGTTTACCCGCGAAGAGGCCGGCACTGCATTCAAAGCTTTCTAGAGGTGTCGAGCTGCATCAGGTAGCCAGGTCCACCCAACTGGCTCATCTGCCGGCGGATCCACCCGGCCCGGCTGGCCACATAGGCGCTCGGCCGGCTGGCACTCCACTTGATCGGGCTTGGCAGTACCGCGGCCAGTTGCGCCGCTTGCTGGCGGCTGAGCCGGCTGGCATCGACGCCGAAGTGATAACGCGCCGCCGCCTGCGCACCAAACACGCCCTCGCCCCACTCGGCGCTGTTCAGGTAGACCTCGAGAATCCGCTCCTTCGACCAGAACAGCTCGATCAGCGCGGTAAACCAGGCCTCCAGCCCTTTGCGGAACCAGCTACGCCCGGACCACAGGAACAGGTTTTTGGCCACCTGCTGGGTCAGGGTGCTGGCCCCGCGAATGCTGCCGCCGCGCTCGTTGTAGGCCAGCGCCGCCTGGATGGCCGGGATGTCGAAGCCCCAGTGGCTGGCGAACTTCTGGTCCTCGCCTGCGATGACGGCGACCTTGAGTTCATCGGAAATGTTCTCCCACGGCTCCCAGTCGCGCTGCAGGTCGATCGGTTCGCCGCTCACCCAGGACTGTACCTTGCGCTCGACCATCAGCGCCGTACCGGGTGGTGGCACCCAGCGAAACACCAGCACCAGCACGATGCTGCCGGCAGCGAACCAGAGCAGGGCGCGGGAAAGGCGGCGGAGAAGGGTTGGCAGCATGACGATGGCTTGGCCGTACGGGTGGAAGGGGCCATTATACAGACCCGATACAAGGAGTCGTCCCATGCTTCGCAGCTTCCTGATGCTTGCCGCCTTTTTCGGCTTTACCGGGGTCGCCCTGGGGGCCTTCGCCGCCCACGGCCTGAAAAACCGGCTGACGGCTGACTACCTGGCAATCTTCCACACCGGTGTGACCTACCAGCTGGTGCATGCCTTGGCGATCTTCGGCGTCGCCGTGCTCTCGGCGCACCTGCCTGGGCGCCTGGTTGGCTGGGCCGGCGGCCTGTTTGCGTTGGGTATCGTGCTGTTCTCCGGCAGCCTGTACCTGCTGACCCTCAGTGGCCTGGGCAAGCTGGGGATCATCACCCCGATTGGCGGCCTGTGCTTCCTGGCCGGTTGGCTGTGCCTGGGCCTGGCAGCCTGGCGGCTGGGCTGACCGAGTGGTCCACAATCGCGACTAATGGCGCGCACCGCCCTTGGGTTGCAGGGCGGTTCGGCGCTAGAATGCGGGCCCCAAAGAACAATGGTGGCCGTGCGCATGCGCATTCAACTGAACGGTGAACCTTACGAACTGCCTGCTGGCGAGAGCGTTGCAGCCCTGCTGGCGCGCCTGGAGCTGACCGGGCGCCGCATTGCCGTGGAACTGAACCTGGACATCGTGCCGCGTAGCCAGCACGACAGCACGCTGCTGAACGACGGCGACCAGGTCGAAGTGGTCCACGCCATCGGTGGCGGCTGACAGCAGCCCGGCGGTTCACAAGCAAGCCCTGCAACCTTTTCCAGAGGAACAACGATGAGCAACGTTCGTAGCGACAAGCCTTTCATCCTGGCCGGGCGCACTTTCCAGTCGCGCCTGCTGGTCGGCACCGGCAAGTACCGTGACATGGAAGAAACCCGCCTGGCAACCGAGGCCTCGGGTGCCGAAATCGTCACTGTGGCCGTGCGCCGGACCAACCTTGGCCAGAATGCGGGCGAGCCGAACCTGCTCGATGTGCTGTCGCCCGACAAGTACACCATCCTGCCCAATACCGCCGGTTGCTTTGACGCCGTCGAGGCTGTGCGTACCTGCCGCCTGGCCCGTGAGCTGCTTGAGGGCTACAAGTCCCATGAGTCGCGGACGTTGGTAAAGCTGGAAGTGCTGGCCGACCAGAAAACCCTGTTCCCTAACGTGATCGAAACCCTCAAGGCCGCCGAAGTACTGGTCAAGGAAGGTTTCGACGTGATGGTGTACACCAGCGACGACCCGATCATCGCTCGCCAGCTGGCCGAAGCCGGCTGCATTGCGGTCATGCCGCTGGCAGGCCTGATCGGTACCGGCCTGGGTATCTGCAACCCGTACAACCTGCAGATCATCCTTGAAGAATCGAAGGTGCCAGTGCTGGTCGATGCCGGCGTGGGCACCGCCTCCGACGCCACCATCGCCATGGAAATGGGCTGCGAGGCGGTGCTGATGAACTCGGCCATCGCCCACGCCCAGCAGCCGGTGCTGATGGCCGAAGCCATGAAACACGCCATCATCGCCGGTCGCATGGCCTACCTGGCCGGCCGTATGCCGAAAAAACTCTACGCCAGCGCCTCTTCGCCGCTGGATGGTCTGATCAAGTAAGAGCCCCAGATGACTGACTCGCAAGATACGCCGATCGCCGCCGACGGCGACGCCCGCCCGCACCGCCGCATCAAGAGCTTCGTGATGCGCGCCGGGCGCATGACCGAAGGCCAGCAACGCGGCCTGGACCAGGGCGGCCCGCTGTACATCCTGCCGCTGGCTGACAGCCCGGTGGACTACGACCAGGTGTTCGGCCGTTCGGCGCCGCGCACCCTGGAGATCGGCTTCGGCATGGGCCATTCCCTGCTGGAAATGGCCGCTGCCGCGCCTGAGCAGGACTTTATCGGTGTGGAAGTGCACCGCCCGGGTGTTGGCGCGCTGCTCAACGGCGTGCTGACCCAGGGCCTGAAGAACCTGCGGGTGTATGACTGCGATGCCATCGAAGTGCTGAACCGCTGCGTGGCGGACAACAGCCTCGACCGCCTGATGCTGTTCTTCCCCGACCCTTGGCACAAGGCGCGCCACCACAAGCGCCGCATCGTCCAGCTGGAGTTCGCCGAGCTGGTACGGCGCAAGCTCAAGCCTGGTGGCGTGTTCCACATGGCCACTGACTGGGAACCGTATGCCGAGTACATGCTGGAAGTGATGAGCGCTGCCCCAAGCTATCGCAACCGTGCCGAAGACGGCACCTACGTGCCACGCCCGGAAGAGCGCCCGATCACCAAGTTCGAACGCCGCGGCGAGCGGCTGGGGCATGGGGTTTGGGATTTGAAGTTCGAGAAGGTGGATTGATCGGCTGATTCGGCTTTTCGGTATGCTGGGGTCTGCAGAAATGCAGGCGAAAAAAAACCGCTCTGAGAAGAGCGGTTTTTTTGTGTGAGCGAGAGGACTGAGTATCCTTCGCTCTGGGACTTCACCGAAACCCCCCACACGGTCAGTGGATCATAGGCAGCCCGAGTGGGTGGGTCAATGATAAGAAATATCCAGCATTATGTGTGTCGGAGCGGTTAACAGCTTCTATCGTGTATCCCAAGTATCATCGCGCTGCTCCTGTGAGGATGACTTCTGTGATGGGCCGGGTGGGAGAAGAATTCTGCTTTCCGGCCCCTTCGACATGGCCTGAGAACCGTGCCGGTGACTCTCTTTCGAAGGGCCATTAACCTGGCCGCTTCACCGAAATCCTCCACACTGATTTCGAAGGCATCGAAGCGCCGGTTAGATGCTGGAAGATTGGCCCGCCAACACGGAGGCCAAGGCATATGAAGCGTTTGCTTGATGCGCTGAGCCGCGTTTGGAAGCTTGTCCGGATCTTGATAGTGCTCAAGACCGTTCGGGACTTCATGCGCGACCACTTCGATGATGCCCGCTAAGGGCTAGTCAGGTGGTAGGGCTGCCCTGGTTGCCGGGGCAGCTTTTAGAACCTGTCCCCCACCTGTTTTCCTGTGCTGACAGCTAACGCGGTCGGAGCGGCCTTGCCGGGGCGCCGGACCGGTCGGATGGGCTGCAAAGCAGCCCCGACTATCTCAAGCCTTCTGCTGGCAGTACCGACCTCTTCGCGGGTAAACCCGCTCCCACAGGGATCGCACCGACTTTTAGAAACTGAGCAAGACAGTTGCTCACACAAGCGTTCAGCGCAAGCCTGCGGCTCAGCCGCGGCGATCCGCCACCACGCCAATCAGCACCACCACCACCACCAGCACCGGCGCCAGTGCGTAGTTGTTGAACTGGCTCAGCCCCTTGACCACCCACGGGGTGGCATAGATCAGCGCTGCACCGCTGCCGACCATCACCATCACCGCCATGAACGGCACGCGCAGGGCGCCCGCCAGGCTGCCCAGGCGTTGCTCGGCCCAGGCTTTGACATCGGTGCCGAACAGCACCAGCAGGCAGCCTACCAAGGCCAGTGAAATCTCCGACAGGTTGCTGCGGCTCCAGCGGGAAACCGTCGCAAGCAGATCAAGTACCAGATCCATGGGTCATCCTTAGGTCAAGAAATACTGCAGCAGGTCATTGAGGAACAACTGGCCCCTTGGCGTGGCCACCAGGCGATCCGGTTCGACCTGCAAAAGGCCCTTTTGTTCGGCGGCGCGGCGTGCTTCATGCAGCTGTGCCAGCGGCAGGCCGGTGCGCTGGGTGAACAATTCGGCTTCCACGCCATCGGTCAGGCGCAGGGCGTTCATCAGGAACTCGAACGGCAGCTCGTCCACCGGCAGCAGCTTTTCGCCAGCCTTGTACGGCTTGGCCAGGTTCAGGTAGTCCTTGGGCAGGCGGGTCTTCCAGGTGCGCAGGATGCGCCCGTCGGCGAAGGTCAGTTTGCCGTGGGCACCGGCGCCAATGCCGATGAAGTCGCCAAAGCGCCAGTAGTTGAGGTTGTGCTGCGCGGCGCGGCCCGCCTGGGCGTAAGCCGAGACCTCGTACTGGCGGAAACCGTGCCCGGCCATCAGTGCCTGGCCGGCTTCCTGAATGTCCCAGAGAATGTCGTCCTCGGGCAGCTCTGGCGGCTGGTTCCAGAATACCGTGTTCGGTTCCACGGTCAGCTGGTACCACGACAGGTGCGTCGGCCCCAGGTCGATGGCCTGGCGCAGGTCGCCCAGCGCGTCGTCCAGCGACTGATCGGGCAGGCCGTGCATCAGGTCCATGTTGAAGTTGTCGAAGCCGGCCGCACGCGCCATGCCGGCGGCACGGACCGCTTCATCACCATTGTGGATGCGACCCAGCGCCTGCAGCTTGGCCGGCTGGAAGCTCTGCACGCCAATGGACAGGCGGTTGATGCCGGTCTGACGGTAGGCCTTGAACTTGTCCTGCTCGAAGGTGCCCGGGTTGGCTTCCAGGGTGATCTCGATGTCTGGCGCGAACGGGATGCGTTGCTCCACACCGCGCAGCAAGCGGCCAAGCGCGTCGGCGCTGAACAGGCTGGGCGTACCGCCACCGAAGAAGATCGAGCTGATCGGCCGGCCTTGCACGGCGGCCATTTCCTGATCAAGGTCGGTCAGCAGGGCCGCGACGTAGGCGTCTTCTGGCAGCTCAGGCCCGGCAGCGTGGGAGTTAAAGTCGCAGTAGGGGCATTTGCGTACGCACCACGGGATGTGGATGTACAGCGCCAGCGGCGGCAGGCTGGTAATGCCCGCCGCGCCGGGGGTAGACAGCGTTGCAATCATGCCAGGCCCAGACGTTGGCGCAGCAGGGCCATGGCGCGGGCGCGGTGGCTGAGCTGGTTTTTGTCCACAGGGGCCAGGTCGGCGCTGGAGCAGCTGCGCTCCGGCACCCAGAACAGCGGGTCGTAGCCAAAGCCGTGGTCACCGCTGGCCTCGAACATGATGCGCCCGTGCCACAGGCCTTCGCACAGGATCGGCAGCGGGTCGTCGGCATGGCGTACCAGCGCCAGCACGCAAACGAACTGCGCGCCACGCTCGGCCTCAGGCACGTCCTTCAGGGCTTCGAGCAGCTTGGCGTTGTTCGCCGCGTCACCCTTGCCGTCGGCATAACGCGCCGAGTAGATACCCGGCGCGCCGCCGAGGAAGTCCACCGCCAGGCCAGAATCGTCGGCCAGGGCCGGCAGGCCGGAAATACGGGCGGCATTGCGCGCCTTGAGGATGGCGTTCTCGACGAACGACAGGCCGGTTTCTTCCGGCTCGACTTGGCTGAACTCGCCGATCGAGCGCAGCTGCACGGACGCGCCGAGCATGGCCTGGAGTTCCTTGAGTTTGCCGGCGTTATGGCTGGCCAATACGAGTTGCTGGAAATTCATAAGTCGCCTGGGAACACTTCCTGGTTGAAGCTGAGGGAGTTGCTGACGCCGCCGGTTTCGATATTCAGGTCGAAGGTGACGGTATCTGGCTGGTCGATCTTGAACTGGGCGATGTAGTACACCGCGCCCTGTTCGGTGATTTGCTTGAACGACAGCGGGCTGCTGCGCCCGGTCAGGTCCTTGACCGTGCCGCTGACCAGCGCCGTGGTGGGCTTGTTGGCCTTGAGCACGGCAATGTTGAGCACGCCCTGGTTCTTGCTGCGTACCAGGCCGGTGGCCGCGGCCACCTCGGGCGTGAGCATGCTTGAGGTGAACGCGCTGTAGTGCACCGTCACGTCGCCAAACACTTCCTTGCGCTCGGGGCGGGCGGCATCGGCAGCCAGCACTGGCAGGGCCAGGCACAGGCTGATCAGGAACAGGGCTAGGCGACGCATGGGCGATTCCTCCGGTGGGCGTCAAACCGCGAGGCGGTGCTCTTGCAGGCCTGGGCTGCTGACGCGGTAGATGCCGATCTCACCTAGAAGATTAGGCCAAAGCCGGCCACCCCACCCGTTGCGGTGCAAGTGGTCGACGGCCAGGCGGTCGAGCACCTTGGCGCGGCGCTCATGCACCAGTTCTTCAAAGTCGGCGAAGGTGCAGAAGTGGATGTTCGGCGTGTTGTACCAGGTATACGGCATGAAGTCGGATACCGGCATGCGGCCCTTGGTGGCCAGGTACCAGCGGCAGCGCCAGTGGCCGAAGTTGGGGAAGGTGATGATGCACTGGCGGCCCACGCGCAGCATCTCGTCGAGGATGCGGTCGGGGTACTCCACGGCCTGCAGGGCCTGGGTCATGATCACCACGTCGAAACTGTTGCTGGCGAAGTTGCCCAGGCCTTTGTCCAGGTCCTGCTCGATGACGTTGACGCCCTTGGCCACGCAGGCGGCGATGTTGTCGGCGTCGATCTCCAGGCCATAGCCGGTGACCTGCTTGCGGTCACGCAGAGAGGCCAGCAGTTCGCCGCTGCCGCAGCCCAGGTCGAGTACCCGGCTGCCGGCGGGGATCCACTCGTGGATGATTTCCAGATCGGCTCTCATGCTGTCCTCAGATGGCAATGCGGTTCATGTAGTTCGAGAAACCCTGCATGTAGCGAGGTGTGGGGATCAGGAAGGCATCGTGCCCATAAGGCGAGTCGATCTCCAGGTAGCAGACGTTCTTGCGCGCGGCCATCAGGGCGTCGACGATCTCGCGCGAACGGGCCGGCGAGAAGCGCCAGTCGGTGGTGAACGACATGATGCAGTAATCCGCCTTGACGTGGGCCAGGGTCGCCGCCAGGTCGCCGCCTTGGGCGGCGGCCGGGTCGAAGTAGTCCAGCGCCTTGGTCATCAGCAGGTAGGTGTTGGCGTCGAAACGGCCGGAAAACTCCTCGCCCTGGTAGCGCAGGTAGCTTTCGACCTGGAACTCGACGCTGTGGAAGTCGTAGTTGAGCTTGTCGCTCTTCAGCTCGCGGCCGAATTTTTCACCCATCGAGTCGTCGGACAGGTAGGTGATGTGGCCGACCATGCGCGCCAGCATCAGGCCGCGCTTGGGGATCACGCCCTGGTCCTGGAACGAACCGCCATGGAACTCGGGGTCGGTGAGGATGGCCTGGCGTGCCACTTCGTTGAAGGCGATGTTCTGCGCCGACAGCTTGGGCGCGGAGGCGATGTCGACGCAGTGGCGTACGCGGTCGGGGTAGGTCATGGTCCATTGCAGCGCCTGCATGCCACCCAGGCTACCGCCGACGATGGCCGCCCACTGCTGGATGCCAAGGCGGTCGGCCAGGCGTGCCTGGCTGTGTACCCAGTCTTCCACGGTCAGCACCGGGAAGTCGGCACCATACGGTTTGCCGGTGGCCGGGTTGACGCTACTGGGGCCAGTGCTACCGTTGCAGCCGCCGAGGTTGTTCAGGCTGACCACGAAGAAGCGGTTGGTATCGATCGGCTTGCCAGGGCCGATACAGCTGTCCCACCAGCCCGGCTTGCGGTCGGTGGCGGCATGGTAGCCAGCGGCATGGTGGTGGCCGGACAGGGCATGGCAGATCAGCACGGCATTGCTCGCGCTGGCGTTCAGGGTGCCATAGGTCTCGTAGACCAGCTCGTAACTGGCCAGGGAACGGCCGCAGGCCAGTGCCAGCGGTTCATCGAACCGGGCGGTTTGCGGTACTACCAGACCGACGGAATCTTCGGGAAAGACAGTGGACATCGACCCTGCTCACGCTTGACGGAGGCGTAAGTCTAAAGAGCGCTACCCCCAGCGGCAAGCAAAGGCTTGCGGCTGGGGGCAAGCAGGGGCTGGCGAGGCTCAGATCATCCGCCACAGCTCTTGTGGCATGCCGGCATAGGCGGCCAGTGGCGGCATGACGAACGACTGGATCACCTGGATCGCCAGGAAGGCGAAGATCGGCGAAATGTCCATGCCGCCCAGGTTGGGCACGAGGCGGCGGAACGGTGCCAGCACCGGCTCGCTAATCTGGTAGGCCAGCTCGGCGGCCGGGTTGTGGCTGTTGGGCGCAACCCAGGACACGATCACCATGACGATCATCGCCACCCAGAAAATCTTCAGGAACAGCGAGGTGATGCCGATGATCGCCCACATCAGCAGGTGCAGGATGTCACCGAAGGTGCCGTAGGTGATCATCAGCACGAAGGCCATCAGCAGGGCCTGGATGACCACCGCCAGCAGCAGCGACGAGGTGTCCAGCCCACCGACACTGGGGATGACCCGGCGGATCGGCTTGAGCAGTGGCTGGGTGGCACGCACCGCGAACTGGCACAGCGGGTTGTAGAAGTTGGCCTTGACCAGCTGCAGTACGAAGCGCAGCAGGACGATCACCAGGTACAGGCTGACCAGGGTTTGCACCACGAAGATCGCGGCGCCGGACAGTGCATTCATCTAGAGCTCCTTATTTGCCCAGTTGTTCGGCCAGCTCGGCAGAGCGGGTGGCCGCAGCCTGCAGCGCCTGCTCGACGATGGCTTCGAAGCCGCTGGCCTGGAACGACTTGATCGCGGCTTCCGTGGTGCCGGCAGGCGAGGTGACGCGGCGGCGCAGCTCGGCGGCATCGACATCGCTGGCAACCGCCATGCGCGCGGCGCCCAGGGCTGTCTGCAAGGTCAGCTGGGAGGCGGTTTCGCGTGGCAGGCCGAGTTTTTCGCCGGCTGCGGTCATGGCCTCGATCAGCAGGAAGAAATACGCCGGGCCACTGCCGGAAACGGCCGTCACGGCGTCCAGTTGCTGCTCCTGCTCCAGCCACAGGGCGGTGCCCACGGCCGACAGCAGTTGTTCGGCCTGCTGGCGCTGTGCGCCGGAGACTTCAGCGGTGGCGTACAGGCCGCTCACGCCCTGGCGCAACAGCGCCGGGGTGTTGGGCATGCAGCGTACCACCGGGCGAGCGCCCACCCAGCTTTGCAGGCTGGCGCAGGTGATGCCGGCGGCGATCGAGACGATCAGCTGGCCTTCCTGCAGGTTGGGTTGCAGGACCTGGCACACGGCTTTCATGACTTGCGGCTTGACCGCCAGCACGATCACGTCGGCGCCGTCGATGGCCTGGGCGTTATTCTCGAAGGTTTCGATGCCGTGCTCGGCCTGGATGCGGCTGCGGGTCTCGGCGCCCGGGTCGCTGGCGCGGATCTGCGAGGCGTCCAGGCCCTGGGCACGCAGACCGCCGATCAGGCTGGCGGCCATGTTGCCGGCGCCGATGAAGGCAATACGAGTCTTGCTCATGTCAGGTCCTTGTGGAAAAGAGTGAGTAAAGCATGGAGTTCAGTTGGGACCGTAGTCGCGGGCGCCGAACAGGGCGGTACCGATACGCACCCAGGTCGCACCCTGTGCAATCGCCGCTTCCAGGTCGTGGCTCATGCCCATCGACAAGGTGTCCAGGCCAAGGCCCAGGCCTTCCTGCAAGGTGCGCAAGCTGGCAAAGGCGGCCTCTTGGGCTGCGCGGTCATCGGTGGGTTCGGGGATGGCCATGAGCCCGCGCAGGCGCAGGTTGGGCAGTGCGGCTACCGCCTTGGCCAGGGCTGGCAGGTCGGCGGGAGCGCAGCCGGACTTGCTGTCTTCGTCGCTGACGTTCACCTGCAGGCAGATGTTCAGCGGTGCCAGCCCGGCAGGGCGCTGCTCGGACAGGCGTTGGGCGATTTTCAGGCGGTCCACGGAATGTACCCAGTCGAAATGCTCGGCGATGGCTTTGGTCTTGTTCGACTGAATGGGGCCGATGAAGTGCCAGATCAAGGGCAAGTCGCCGAGTTCCTGCTGCTTTGTCAGCGCTTCCTGTAGGTAGTTTTCCCCGAAATCGCATACGCCAGCGGCGTTGACCTCGCGGATGGCGGCGGCGGGCTTGGTCTTGCTCACGGCCAGCAGCTGGACGCTGGCCGGCTCGCGCCCGGCGGCCTGGGCAGCACTGGCGATACGGGCGGAAATCGCGGAAAGGTTGTCTGCTAGGGTGGACATGGACGGATGCCGGCAGCTGTAGGGTTTGCGGCATTCTACCTACTTGAAGGCCTTTGGGGAGTCTCATGGATGTGACCGACCTGTTGGCCCGGGCCGTGGAGGCCGGGGCTTCGGACCTGCACCTGGCGGCGGGCCAGATACCGATGTTGCGCCTGGATGGCGAGTTGCAGCGCATGGATTTGCCACCCTTTGGCGCGGATGCCTTGAGCGAGGCCATGGCGGGCGTGCTGGATGACCAGCAGCGCGGGCAGTGGGCGCAGGGTGATGAGCTGGATCTGGCCATGGGGTTGCCCGCGCTGGGGCGCTTTCGCTTGAACCTGTTCCGCCAGCTGAATGGTCCCGCGGTTACCTTTCGCTTGATCCCGGGGCGCATCGCCACGCTGGGCGAGCTCGACCTGGGTGATGTGTTTCAAACTGTTGCCCAATGTCGCGATGGCCTGGTTCTGGTGGGTGGGCCGACCGGCAGTGGAAAGTCCAGTACTTTGGCGGCGCTGCTCGGCCAGCTTAACTGCGAGCGGGCGCTGCACATCATCACCCTTGAAGACCCTGTCGAAGTTATCCACAGCAGCCAGCGAAGCCTGGTCAACCAGCGTGAGATCGGCCGCCATAGCGGCAGCTTTGCCCAGGGGTTGCGCAGTGCGCTGCGCCAGGACCCGGATGTGATCATGATTGGGGAGCTGCGCGACCTGGAAACCATCCGCCTGGCGTTGCGCGCAGCTGAAACCGGGCACCTGGTGCTGGCGACTGTGCATACACGTTCGGCGGCCGGCAGCATTGACCGCTTGGTGGAGGTGTTTGCAGCCGAGGAAAAACCGTTGGTGCGGGCGATGCTGGCTGAGTCGCTGCGGCTGGTGGTGGCGCAGGTGCTGGTCAGGCGCGTCGGCGGTGGGAGGGTTGCGGCGCGGGAAGTGTTGGTGGCGACGCCGGCGGTGCGGAACCTGGTGCGTGAGGGGCGGATGGCGCAGTTGTGTTCGGTGATGCAGGCGGGTGGAGCGGAAGGGATGCGGACGATGGAGGGGGCTTTGCGGGGGTTGAAAGAGAAGAGGCTGATCAGCGATTTTTAGTGCCTGCACGGGACTATTCGCGGGTGAACCCGCTCCTACAACGGCCAGCGCAGGGCTTTGTAGGAGCGGGTTTACCCGCGAATAGGCCGGCACAGGAGAGCGCCGATCAGCTCAGCGCTTGGCCAGGCTCAGCTGCTGCTGTTCTTTCGGCAGCACGCGCTTGGCCACTACGTAATGCTTCTGCCAGTAGGGCTTGCTCAGGGTGTCGATGCTCACCCGCTTGCCACGCCGTGGGGCGTGAATGAAGCGGTCGTTGCCCAGGTAGATTGCAACGTGGTTTACCCGGCGGCTCTTGATGTTGAAGAAGATCAGGTCGCCAGGTTTCAGGTCACCCTTGGCCACCTTGACGCCGTGGCCTTGGGCCATGGCATTGGAGGTGCGCGGCAAGTCGACGTCGGCGACGTCGTTGAAGGCGTATTTGACCAAGCCACTGCAATCAAAACCCTTCTTCGGGCTGCTGCCCCCCCATACGTATGGAGTTCCCAGCACATTCACCGCACGGCTGAGCACATCGCTGCTCTGCTTCGGCGACATGGCGGCAACCGGCACGCCAAGGCTGCTGCTGGCGGCGTTGCTTGGGCGGGCGCGCAGCGCGGTCTGCTTGACCGGTGCGTGTTTCACCGAGGTGTTGGTGGTGTAACCGGTGAAACCATTGGGAAGACGTTGCTCACGATTGGTGGCGTGGGCGGCCAGGGGCAATAATAGGCAGAGGGTCAGCCATGTCTTGAACAAAGGCGGCATAGATGAAGCTCTTATGAATAGTTATGTGTTGGCGCGCAACTTTATAACAGCTTTTTGATCAATCTTTGATCCGTTGGTCGATTGCCCGGGTGCCGTACGTCGGCCTGCGACAAGAAAGTCACATTTTTTTTTAGAAAATTTTCGGATAACCCACGGGGGCTATGAATGAACAGTTATCAACAGGGCACGCCCTACCACGACACCCACAGCAAGACCATTGGCTACCTGCTGTGGATTTTCGGCTTTACCGGATCGCATCGGTTCTACTACGGCAAGCCGGTCACCGGGACCATCTGGTTCTTCACCTTCGGCCTATTGGGCATCGGTTGGTTGATCGACTTGTTCCTGATCCCGTCCATGGACCGTGAAGCCGACCTGAGGTTTCAGTCCGGGCGCATCGACTACAACATCGCCTGGATCCTGCTGACCTTCCTCGGGGTGTTTGGGTTGCATCGTCTGTATCAAGGGAAGTGGGTGACCGCGATCATCTACTTCTTTACCGGCGGGCTGTTCCTGCTGGGGGTGCTGTATGACTTCTGGACGCTGAACAGCCAAGTGTCCGAGCGCAATGCGGGGCGGGGTTGAGATTGCTGGGGCTGCTTTGCAGCCCTATCGCGACACAAGGCCGCTCCTACAGGGAGTCGCATATCCCTGTAGGAGCGGCCTTGTGTCGCGATAGGGGCGCAAAGCGCCCCCATTCAAGGGTTATTGACGGGTCTGGCGCTGTTGCAGCAACAGGTTGCTGAAACCTGCCCCGGCCAATTGCTTCTGCGCCCCGGTCAGCTGTTCACGGTTGCTGAACGGCCCGACCAGCACGCGGTACCAGGTTTCATCCTTGACCGTGCCCGATTCCACCTTCACCGACTGGCCCAGCAGGATGATCTGCGCGCGCACCTTGTCGGCATCTGCCTGTTTGCGGAACGAACCGGCCTGCAGGAAGAACTGGGTGGTCGCCGCCGGCTTGATGACCGGTGGCGCCGGTGGCGGGGTCTGGCCCAGCAGGGCCGCCTGGGCCCGGGCCGTGTCGATTTTCGCCGCTTCTGCAGGTGTTACCGGGGTCACTGGCTGGGCCGGTACCGGCGGCGTCTTCTCGGGCACGGCCTCTGGCGGCACGATGACCTCGGACTCCGGCAGCAAGGTGTAGAAGTCGTATTTCGGCTTCACCGGCTGCTGTGGAGTGGCTTGCGCGGGCTTGCCAGCTTCGACCACTTTCTCCGGCTTCTGCTGCTCGGGCTTGGCACGCTTGATGTCTTCGCCGCCGGGTTCAAGCTTCATCAGGAACACGATGAACGCGCCTACGGTCAGGCCGACCGCCAGCCATACCCAACCGGGAATCGGCTGCTTGGCCGGCGCCGTCTGCCGGCTGGCGCCGCGTTTGGGAGCAGGTTTTTTCTTGGCAGCCAACTTACATGCGCTCCAGGGTTTCCAGGCCGAGCAGTTCCAGACCTTGTTTGAGGGTGCGGCCGGTCAGGGCGGCCAGGCGCAGGCGGCTTTGCTGCTGTTCCGGGGTTTCGGCGGCGAGGATCGGGCAGTTCTCGTAGAAGCTGGAGAACAGGCCGGCCAGGTCGTACAGGTAGCTGCACAGTACGTGCGGCGTGCCTTTTTCGGCGACGTTGTTGAGGATTTCGCCAAACTGCGCCAGGCGTGCGGCCAGGTCCTGCTCATGGGCAGCCTGCAGCACGATGTTGCCGTCGACTTCGTCAAAGCCCTTGCCCAGCTTGCGGAACACGCCGGCTACGCGGGTGTAGGCATACAGCAGGTAAGGCGCGGTGTTGCCTTCGAAGTTGAGCATCAGTTCGAAATTGAAGCTGTAGTCGCTGGTGCGGTGCTTGGACAGGTCTGCGTATTTCACCGCGCCAATGCCCACCACTTCGCCGATGTGGCGCAGGTCTTCGTCGGCCAGGCTTGGGTTCTTTTCCTTGACCAGCGCGTAAGCGCGCTCCTTGGCCTCGGTCAGTAGGTCGATCAGTTTTACGGTGCCGCCATCACGGGTCTTGAACGGGCGGCCATCGGCGCCGTTCATGGTGCCGAAGCCCATGTGTTCCATCTGCATCGGGTGGCCGACGAAGCCGGCGCGGCGCGCTACTTCGAACACCTGGTTGAAGTGCAGGGCCTGGCGCTGGTCGACGAAGTACAGGGCACGGTCAGCCTTGAGTACGTTGCTGCGGTAGCGCACGGCAGCCAGGTCGGTGGTGGCGTACAGGTAGCCGCCATCGGCCTTCTGCACGATCACTGGCAACGGGTCGCCATCGCTGTTCTTGAACTCTTCAAGGAACACGCATTGGGCGCCCTGGTCTTCGACCAGCAGGCCCTTGGCCTTGAGGTCGGCTACCACGTTGGCCAGGTCGTCGTTGTAGGCGCTTTCGCCCATCACGTCGGCCATGGTCAGCTTGACGTTGAGCAGCTCGTAGGTCTTCTGGCAGTGCGACAGCGAGATGTCCTTGAAGCGCGTCCACAGGGCCAGGCAGTCCGGGTCACCGGCCTGCAGCTTGACCACCAGGCCGCGGGCGCGGGTGGCGAACTCTTCCGACTCGTCGAAACGCTTCTTGGCGGCGCGGTAGAAGTTTTCCAGGTCCGACAGCTCGTCGCTGGTGATCGGGTTTTCCTGCAGGTAGGCCATCAGCATGCCGAACTGGGTGCCCCAGTCGCCCACGTGGTTCTGGCGGATCACGTTGTCGCCGAGGAACTCCAGCACGCGCGCCACGCTGTCACCGATGATGGTCGAGCGCAGGTGGCCGACGTGCATTTCCTTGGCCAGGTTGGGTGCCGACATGTCGATCACCACCTTTTGCACAGGGCCGGCCTTGCGCGCGCCCAGGTGGGCGTCGGCCAGGGCGGCATCCAGGCGGTTGGCCAAGGCGTCGGTGTTCTGGAAGAAGTTCAGGAAGCCGGGGCCGGCGATTTCGACCTTGCTGATGTCGGCGCTGGCCGGCAGCGCGTTGATCAGCTTTTCAGCCAGGTCGCGCGGCTTCATGCCGGCCGGCTTGGCCAGCATCATGGCGATGTTGCTGGCGAAGTCGCCGTGAGTCTTGTCCCGGGCGTTTTCCACCTGGATCGCCGGCGACAGCCCTTCAGGCAGCACACCGTCGGTGACGAGTTGGGTGAGGGCTTGCTGGATCAGCTGGCGAATGGTGTCTTTCATGGGGATCTCTTTTCGACCGCAAGCGCGGTGGAGCGCTTGGATGCGCAGGTGGAAAAACTGGGCATTATCCGTGGCTGGGAGCGGGTTGCCAACCTTTGAGCGTCAAGCTGTAAGCTGCAAGCCACAAGGAAAAGCTTGATCGCGTTGCCTGTCCCTGTCCTTCTCTTGCTTGCAGCTTGCAGCTTGCAGCTTGCAGCTTGCAGCTTGCAGCTTGCAGCTTGCAGCTCAGTACAGGTCCACCGGATCGACATCGAGCGACCAGCGCACCTGGCGCCCGCTCGGCATCTGCTCCAACACTAGCAACCAGGCGCTGATCAGTCGATGCAAAGGCGCCCGGGTATTGGCCTGTATCAACAGTTGCGCGCGGAAGCGCCCGGCGCGGCGCTCCATGGGCGCCGGCACCGGGCCCAGCAGCTCGATGCCCGGCAGGCGCTGTTCGGCCACCAGGCGCTCGGCGGCGGCACAGGCTTCGTCAAGAAAGCCTTCGGCCTGCCCCGGCTTGTGCGCTTCGGCGCGCAACAAGGCCAGGTGGGAATAAGGCGGCAGCCCGGCGGCGCGGCGTTCGTCCAGGGCCTGTTCGGCAAAGGCGAAGTAACCCTGCTCGGTCAGTTGCACCAGCAGCGGGTGGTCGGCCAGGTGGGTCTGGATGATGACCTTGCCGGGCTCTTCGGCACGCCCGGCGCGCCCGGCCACCTGCACGATCAGCTGCGCCATGCGTTCGCTGGCGCGGAAGTCGCCAGAGAACAACCCGCCATCGGCATCGAGGATGGCCACCAGGGTCACCCGCGGGAAGTGGTGGCCCTTGGCGAGCATCTGGGTGCCGACGAGGATGCTCGGCTGGCCGCGCTGGATGGTGGTGAACAGGTTGTGCATCGCGTCCTTGCGCGCCGTGCTGTCGCGGTCCACGCGCAGGATCGGGTAGTCCGGGAACAGCACTTTCAGGCGCTCCTCGGCGCGCTCGGTGCCGGCGCCGACCGGGCGCAGGTCAACGTGGTTACATTGCGGGCACTGGTGCGGCAGGCGCTCGTCATAGCCGCAGTGGTGGCAGCGCAGCACGCCGGAGCGCTGGTGTACGGTCATGCGCGCATCGCAGCGCGGGCATTCGGACAGCCAGCCGCAATCGTGGCACAGCAAGGTCGGCGCAAAGCCGCGGCGGTTGAGGAACACCAGCACTTGCTGGCCGGCTTCCAGGGTCTGGCGAATGGCCTGCTGCAACGGGCCGCTGATGCCGCTGTCCAGCGGCAGGCTTTTCACATCCAGGCGCAGCATGCGCGGCGGGCGGGCACCGCCGGCACGCTGGTTCATGCGCAACAGGCGGTAGCGGCCGGTGAGGGCGTTGTGCAAGGTTTCCAGTGACGGCGTAGCGGAGCCAAGCAGGATCGGGATGTTCTCCTGGTGGGCGCGCACCAGCGCCAGGTCACGGGCGTGGTAGCGCAGGCCTTCCTGCTGTTTATAGGAGCCGTCGTGCTCTTCGTCGATGATGATCAGGCCAGGGTTTTTCATTGGCGTGAACAAGGCCGAACGGGTGCCGATGATGATGTCGGCTTCGCCGTCCCGCGCCGCCAGCCAGGCATCCAGGCGCTCGCGGTCGTTGACTGCCGAATGCAGCAGGGCGATGCGGGCGTTGAACCGTTGCTCGAAGCGTGCCAGGGTCTGCGGGCCGAGGTTGATCTCCGGGATCAGCACCAGCGCCTGCTTGCCGGCCTCCAGGGTTTCGCGGATCAGTTGCAGGTAAACCTCGGTCTTGCCGCTGCCGGTAACGCCAGCCAGCAGAAACGCGCCGAACCCGCCAAAGCCTTCGCGTACGGCGTCGAACGCGTCGCGTTGCTCCTCGTTGAGTGGCAGTTCCGGCTGTGCCAGCCAGTGCTCATGGCGCAGCGCCGGCAGGTGGCGGCGGACTTCGATCTGCACCAGGTCCTTGGCCAGCAGCAGGTCAAGGCTGTCCTTGTTCAGGTTGAGCTTGGCCAGCAGGCTGTGGGCCACGCCGTGCGGGTGCTGGGCCAGGGTCTTGAGGGCGTCGCGCTGGCGCGGCGCACGGGCGATGCGCGGGTCTTCCAGGCGGGCGCCGGGGGCCATGTGCCAGAAGCGTTCCTGGCGCATTTCGGCGGGTTCGCCCTGGCGCAGCAGCGTTGGCAAGGCCCAGCTCAGGGTGTCACCCAGGCTGTGCTGGTAATACTGGGCGGTCCACAGGCACATTTTGAACAGCGATGCCGGGATTGGCGACACCGGGTCGAGCAGGGCACTGGCCGGCTTGAGCTTGTCGGCGGGTACCTCGCTTTGTGCGCATACCTCCACCAGCACGCCGATCATTTCGCGGCGGCCAAAGGGCACGCGAATGCGCATGCCTGGTGTCAAGGCCTGGCGCGCCATGCTCGCTGGCGCCTTGTAGTCGAAAAGGCGGCGCAACGGGGAGGGCAGGGCAAGGCGCAGGATGACGTCGGACACGCGGAAAGTCTCGGAGGGTATTACCAGAACAGGCGAGCCTAGCAGACGACGGTCGGTGCAAGCGACAACTTGCGCTGGCGCTGTGCTCTGGTATTATTCGCCGCCTAATTACGTGCGGTATTCAACAATTGGTGTTGGGTGGCGGCACGCAGCTCGAGGAAGTGACCATGAAAGAAGGTATCCACCCGAACTACGAAGTAGTTGCAGTCACCTGCAGCTGCGGCAACAAGTTCGAAACCCGTTCGACCCTGGGCAACGTCCTGTCGATCGACGTTTGCAACCTGTGCCACCCGTTCTACACCGGTAAGCAGAAAGTCCTGGACACCGGTGGTCGCGTACAGAAGTTCGCCGATCGCTTCGGCATGTTCGGTACCAAGAAGTAATCATGCGCATGGCGAACCCCTCGGGTTTCGCAATGCTGCAAAGAAAGGCGCCCCTTGTGGGCGCTTTTTTTATGGGTGCCATCTGGCACTTTCCGGCCCTGGCGTTTTGCCCGCTGCCGGAGCAGCCACAGCCGGTGGCGGTCCGCCAGGTGGTGGATGGCGATACCTTGCGCCTGGTCGATGGCCGCAGCGTGCGGCTCATCGGCATCAATGCCCCGGAAATTGGCCGCAACGGCCGCACCAGCGAACCCTTTGCCGAAGCGGCCAGGCGGCGCCTGCAGGCGTTGGTCAAGGCCAGCGACGGGCGCGTCGGGTTGGTGCCAGGCAGCGAGGCCAAAGACAGATACGGCCGTACACTGGCGCATATCTATGGCCGTAATGGCGACAATCTGGAAGCACAACTGCTCAGCGAGGGCTTGGGCTACCGCGTTGCAGTGGCCCCCAATGTGCGCCTTAGCGGTTGCCAGCAGCTTGCCGAGCAGGTGGCGCGCAAGGCCGGCACCGGCCTTTGGCGCCGTTCGCCGGTGGTGCGTGCGGGTGATGTCAGGCAGTCCGGTTTTGCTATTGTCGGTGGTCGCATAGAGGGCATCGAGCGCAATCGCGGCGGGGTATGGCTCACCCTGGAAAGTGCCGTGGTGCTTCAGGTTCCCGCTCGTCTGCAACGCAACTTCCCTGCCAGCTTCTTCGATAACCTCAAGGGACGCCAGGTCGAAGCGCGTGGCTGGGTGCTGGATCGTTCCCGCAAGGGTAGCCTCAAGTCCGGGCAGCGACGCTGGGTATTGCCATTGACCGATCCGAGCATGTTGGAGCGCATTTCAGGCTAAAAGATGTAGACATTTCGCTATTAGATTGTACACACTGTGAGCCGTATGCCCCCGTGGGTTATAGCGTAAAGTCGTAGACTAAAGGCCTTGACACAAGTGACCGACCAGTCTTGTGACTCCCCGGCTCTTTGCGTATCCTCGGCGGTCCGTCAGAACAGTAAATAGCGGAATGCCCACCATGTCAGACCTGAAAACCGCCGCTCTCGAATACCACGCTCAACCTCGTCCGGGGAAACTGAGCGTCGAACTTTCCAAACCCACTGCCACCGCCCGTGACCTCGCCCTGGCCTACAGCCCAGGTGTTGCTGAGCCCGTGCGTGAAATTGGCCGTGATCCAGAGCTGGCTTACAAGTACACCGGCAAAGGCAACCTGGTTGCGGTGATTTCCGATGGCACCGCCATCCTCGGTCTGGGTGACCTCGGCCCACTGGCTTCCAAGCCGGTCATGGAAGGCAAGGGTGTTCTGTTCAAGCGTTTTGCCGGTATCGACGTGTTCGACATCGAAGTCGAATCGGAAAGCCCGCAAGCGTTCATCGACACCGTTCGCCGCATCTCGATCACCTTCGGTG
Source organism: Pseudomonas sp. NPDC089392 (assembly GCF_044749595.1). NCBI lineage: Bacteria > Pseudomonadati > Pseudomonadota > Gammaproteobacteria > Pseudomonadales > Pseudomonadaceae > Pseudomonas > Pseudomonas sp. NPDC089392. The sequence goes on along the minus strand of NZ_JBIVIF010000001.1, from coordinate 195,845 downwards.
GCATCAACCTCGAAGACATCAAGGCACCTGAGTGCTTCGAAATCGAGCGCACCCTGATCGAACAGTGCGACATCCCGGTATTCCACGATGACCAGCACGGCACCGCTATCGTGACCGCGGCCGGCATGATCAACGCCCTGGAAATCGCCGGCAAGAAGCTGGAAGACGCCAAGATCGTCTGCCTGGGTGCTGGCGCTGCCGCCATCTCCTGCATGAAGTTGCTGGTGAGCATGGGCGCCAAGGTCGAGAACATCTACATGATCGACCGTAGCGGCGTGATTCACGCTGGCCGTGACGACCTGAACCAGTACAAGGCTCAGTTCGCCCACGCTACCGACAAGCGCACCCTGGCCGATGCCCTCGACGGCGCTGACGTGTTCGTAGGCCTGTCTGGCCCGAACCTGCTGAGCCCGGAAGGCCTGAAGTCGATGGCTGCCAACCCGATCGTGTTCGCCTGCTCGAACCCGGACCCGGAAATTTCCCCAGAGCTGGCTCACGCCACTCGCAGCGACGTGATCATGGCTACCGGTCGTTCCGACTACCCGAACCAGGTCAACAACGTACTGGGCTTCCCGTTCATCTTCCGTGGTGCCCTGGACGTTCGCGCCAAGCGCATCAACGAAGAAATGAAGATCGCCGCCGCTATCGCCCTGAAAGACCTGGCCAAGCTGCCAGTGCCTAAGGAAGTCTGCGATGCCTACGGCGTTGACGGCCTGGAGTTCGGCCGTGAGTACATCATTCCGAAGCCGCTGGACGCACGCCTGATCACCGTCGTTTCCGACGCTGTGGCCAAGGCCGCCATCGAATCCGGCGTGGCTACCCTGCCGTATCCGAAGCACTACCCGCTGACCAGCGTGGATGACGTGTTTAACGGCTGATTGCTGTTGTAGCTGTCATGAAAAAGCCCCGGTTCTTTTGAATCGGGGCTTTTTTGTGGGCGATGGGGATGTGTCAGGGCTGGCAGGTGCTTGTCACAACATTTTTGGCGCCTGTGAGATCGAGCGCCGCGCGGGCGGCGCTCGATTTACGCGCCCACGCAAAACCCGAACCAAGCGCTCTGCGTCAGAACAAATCCATCGGCGCCGCTTCGTCGGCCGGCAGCGGGCTGCCCGGTGCCGCGCCATTGCCCAACTCGTCCACCGATGGCGGCGAGTCTTCGGCCTTGAACAGCTCGAAGTAGGCATTCGGTGTGCTCGGCGAGGCGGCGCGGCCGCTAACCGGGTCGACGCGCAGGCTGAGGATGCCTTCAGGCTCAGCCGGTGCATGGTTGGGCTTGTCCTTGAGCGCAGCGCCCATGAAGCTCATCCAGATCGGCAGCGCCGCCGTACCGCCATACTCGCGGCGGCCAAGGGTTTCTGGCTGGTCGAAACCGACCCACACAGTGGTCACGTAATCGGCGTTGTAACCGGAGAACCAGGCGTCCTTGGACTCGTTGGTGGTGCCGGTCTTGCCCGCCAGGTCGGTACGGCCCAGGGCCAGTGCCCGGCGGCCGGTACCGCGCTTGATCACGTCCTGCAGCATGCTGGTGAGAATGTAGGTGGTGCGCCCGTCGATGATCCGTTCGGCCGTCGCCGGCGCCTGCGGTACTGCTGCCACCTGGTTGAAGGCAGAAGGCGCCTCGCCTGGCATGGCTGCGGTGCTGATCGGCTGCTCGGGCGCGGCCAGGCCTGCCTGGTCCTGGGCACCTTGCGGTACGCGGGCCGGGTTGGCGGTGAACAGCGTTTCGCCGCTGCGGCTTTCGATGCGGTCGATCAGGTACGGGGTGATCTTGTAGCCGCCGTTGGCAAAGGTGCTCCAGCCGGTGGCGATTTCCATCGGGGTCAGGGTGGCGGTGCCCAGGGCCAGCGACAGGTTGCGTGGCAGGTCCTGCTTGTTGAAGCCGAACTTGGCGATGTAGTCGATGGTGCGGTCCACGCCCATGGCCTGCAGCAGGCGGATCGACACCAGGTTACGCGACTTGTACAGCGCCTCGCGCATGCGGATCGGGCCGAGGAAGGTGTTGGTGTCGTTCTTCGGGCGCCACACTTTGTCTACCGATTCGTCGACGAATACGATCGGCGCATCGTTGACCAGGCTGGCGGCGGTGTAGCCGCTGTCCAGCGCTGCGCTGTAGATGAACGGTTTGAAGCTTGAACCTGGCTGGCGCTTGGCCTGCATGGCGCGGTTGTAGTTGCTCTGCTCGAACGAGAAGCCGCCGACCAGGGCGCGGATGGCACCGTTGTAAGGGTCGAGGGTTACCAGCGCACTTTGCGCGCCAGGCACCTGGCTGAACTTGAACTTGCCATCTTCCAGGTGCTGCAGGCGCACCAGGTCACCGACCTGGGCTACGTCGGCGGGCGATTGAGGTGCACGGCCCTGGGCGTTGCTGTTGATGAACGGGCGCGCCCATTTCATGGTGTCCCAGGCAACCTCGGCGTGCTGGCCGTCACGGGTCAGCACCTTGAGGCCGGTTTTTTCAACCTGGGTGACGATGGCCGGTTCCAGGCTGCCAAGGTTGCGCTGTTTGCCCAGTTCCTGCAGCCAGGCTGCCTGGGTTCTGCCCGGGAAGCGTGCTTCGGGGCCACGGTAGCCGTGGCGTTCGTCGTAGTCGGAAAGGCCGTTGAGGATGGCCTTGTTGGCCATTTCCTGTATGTCGCTAGGCACCGTGGTGGTGACACGGAAACCTTCGGTGTAGGCGTCGCTGCCGTAGCGGCCGACCATTTCGGCGCGGGCCATTTCGGCGATGTAAGGCGCATTCACCTCAGGCGTCGGCACGTGGTAGCTGGCGTTGAGCGGTTCGGCCAAGGCGGCTTCGTAGCTGGCCTGGTCGATCTTGCCCAGCTTGTACATGCGGCCGAGGATCCAGTCGCGGCGCTCCTTGGCGCGCACCGGGTTGGCCAGCGGGTTGAAGCGTGACGGTGCCTTGGGCAAGCCGGCGATCATCGCCATCTGCGCCAGGCTCACATCACGGATCGACTTGCCGTAGTACACCTGCGCGGCGGCGTCGATGCCGTAGGCGCGGTTGCCCAGGTAGATCTTGTTGACGTAAAGCTCAAGGATTTCGTCTTTGGTCAGCTCACGTTCGATCTGCAGGGCCAGCAGAATTTCGTTGGTCTTGCGCGAGAAGCTGCGCTCGCTGGTGAGGAAGAAGTTCTTCGCCACCTGCATGGTGATGGTGCTGCCGCCGGTCTGGATGTGCCCGGTTTTCACCAGCTGGGTCGCGGCACGCATGAGGCTGCTGGGGTCGACACCGTAGTGGTTGAGGAAATTGTCGTCTTCAGCCGACAGAAGTGCCTGAATGAACTGTGGCGGAATTTCCGCGAAGCGGATCGGCGAGCGACGCATTTCGCCGAACTCGGCAATCAGCTTGCCATCGCTGCTGTACACCCTGAGGGGGATCTGCAACTGGATGCTTCTGAGCGACTCGACCGAGGGCAGGCTAGGGCTAAGATACAGAAACGCACCGCTCACACCGAGTACGAGCGCGCAAATGACTGCGACGGAAGACCACCAGAAGAACTTCAGCAGACGTATCAAGGCTTTTCGGTGTCCAGGTTGAGAGTGGATTGCACGCGGGTCCAGCGGACCAAAAAACGCTGGGCATTATAAGCATTTTTTCGCCTCTCCGGGTTACCGGCCAGGCTGCCCGTCGCCTCGATGGGCAGCCCCGGGCTAGTGTTGGCGCGGGGTTGCGACAGGCAGCTGCGATGGGCGGCTGCAACAGACAGCAAGGAAGCCGCGATGCTAGGACGCTTCGGCAAGGATGCCGGTTCACTCGTGGGGGTGGAAATTGCCCCTGATGCCGTGCGAATGGTGCAACTGCAGCGGCGCAACCGGCGTTGCCGGGTGCTTGGCTGGGCGCAGGAGCCATTCGAACCGCCGGCGGGCAATGACTGGGCAGCTGAGCCTGCCTTGGTGGTGGCTGCATTGCAGCGGGCCTACCGGCGCAGCGGCCTGCGGCAGCGTCGGGTAGCGCTGGCACTGCCGGCCAACCAGGTGATCTGCAAACTGTGCCACTTGCCCGTGGAACAGGGCGGGGCAGACCTGGAGGCGCAGTTGCTGGCCGATGCTGAACGGCTGTTTCCGTTCCCGCTGGACGATCTGGCCCTGGACTTTCAGGTCACGGGGGCTTCCAGTGTTCAACCAGGCTGTTCCGAGGTAATGGTGGCGGCCTGTCGACAGAGTGCTTTGGCGTTACTTGAAGCCGTCGTCGAGGAGGCCGGGCTGCTACTTGAGGCGGTCGAGGTCGACAACATTGCCCTGTACCGCATGTTGCCTCAGGGCAGCCTCCCCAGGGTGGCACTGCTGCGTATCGAAACGCACAGCGCGACCCTTCATGACTGGCGAGCGGGCCAGCCGTACCAACGCCGTGAGCTGCAATCGCCGGGCTTGACCGAGCAGTTGCCAGAGCACCTGCACGCACTGCTGGCCGACGAGCACTTGCCTGCGGGCCTGTGGATTGCCAGCAGTTCATCGCTCGAGCCGGGCTGGCTGCAAAGCCTTGGCACCCGCTTGAACGTACCGTGTCGGCATTTGCCCTGTGTGGCGGGCCTTGAGCATGTCGATGGCACGATGCTGCTGGCTTGCGCCCTGGCGCTTGGAGGGTTACGCCCATGATGCGGCTGAACCTTCTGCCCTGGCGCGAGCGGCAACGCCAGGCGGCGCTGCGGCGTTTTCGCCGCCGGCTGGCTACCGGTGCGCTGCTGGCCCTGTGCGCGGTGACGCTGGTCGATCTGTTGGCCCGCCAACGCGGGCAGCAGCAGGCATTGGCCAACACCCAGCGCCAGGCAGCCCTCGAACGTCTGGCTGCGCAACTGCAGCCGCTGGCCGATGTGCGTGCGCAGCATGAGGCGTTGCAGGCCCGCGCGACGGCGCTGGAGGCCTTGCGGGTCCAGCAGGGCGTTCTGGCGGGTGTGTTCGCTGACCTCGAAGGGGCATTGCCAGTGGGGATTCAGTTGCTTGATCTGACCCTTGATAGCGGGCTACTGCAAGTGACTGGGTTGGCCACGTCCGGCGCGGTGGTTGCACAGTTCATGCGTGATCTGGACCGATCGAATGTTTTGCTTGGTCTGGAGCTCAAGCGCATCAGGAGCCTACCGGGCGGCGATGAGTTTGTGCTGACCGCGCGTGTTTCGGCGTTCTGGTCGTGAATGCAGCAGTGATGCTCACCTGGCTGGCGGTTGCCGAACGCTCCGGTCGTTTCAGGCAGCTGGCGCCAGTGCTGGTGGCGATGGTGGTGTTCGGCCTGGGCTGCGCCATGCGGCTGCCGGCATCGTTTGAGCAGCAGGTGCAGGAGGATGCCAGGCATGCCGACTTGATCCAACAGCAGTCAGCCAGCACGGCGAAGCTGGGTGAGCTGCAGCAACTTCAGGCGTTGCTGGCTGTTGCCGAGCAGCGGTTGCAAAAAGCGCAATGGCAGCTGGCGGCCGGGGAGGGCATGAGTGACTTGCTCGACCGCCTGGCGGCCTCTGGGCATGCCCATGGCTTGCTGATCGAGCGGCTCGATGTGCATGAAGAAGAGCCACAGCCCGGTTTTCGCAAAGTGCCGCTGGAGTTGCAGGTGGTAGGGCGCTACGCGGCCCTGCGCCTGTGGTTGGACGACTGGTTGGGCCAGGCGCGTGTGCTGCAAAGCGCTGGCATGAGCCTGGCTGCAGCCGATGCCCAGCCTGGGCTGCTGCGCCTGCAGTTGCAGGTCGATGCCTTCCAGTCGTCTGCGCCCATGCCAGCGCCTGCTGTGTTTGCCCAGATGCCGGCCAAGGCCGCAACGGCAGCGCCTGCGATCGACCCCTTTGCGCCTGGGGCGACCCGGTTGGCGGGCACCGGGCTGGCCGGTGTGCCGCTGGCGCAGCTGGAAATGGTCGGCAGCCTGTCGCGCGGGGCGGTGCATGAAGCACTGCTGACGGCGGCAGGCAGGCTTTATCGCGTGCGCCAGGGCGACCGTGTCGGGCGCGACCAGGGCGTGGTAGTGCGGGTGGATCAACGCCAGGTCGAAGTACGTGAACGCTTGTACATGGCAGGGCTGTGGCATGAGCGCGTGGCGTTCATCACTCTTGCAAAGCGCTTGGGCAAGGAGGCCCCGGAGCAGGATGAGAACATTGATGAAATGGGCGCTGGCAGCGCTGCTATGGATTCCGCTGGCGTCGGCGACGCCCTATCAGGGTGAGCCCCTGTCGTTGAACTTTCAGGACGTGGAAGTGCGTTCGGTGCTGCAGGTACTGGCTGACTTTGCTGGCGTCAACCTGGTCGCCAGCGATGCGGTACAGGGCAGTGTCACCTTGCGCTTGCAGGATGTGCCCTGGGATCAGGCCCTTGACCTGGTGCTGCGCAGCAAGGGCCTGGCCCGGCGCCAAGAGGGCAATGTGCTGCTGGTGGCACCGGCAGCGGAGTTATCCGCGCAATCGTTCGATACTCGCGTGGGCCAGGCGCTGGATGCACAGTTGCAGCCGCTACGCCGGGAATTGCTGCCCATCCACCACGCCAAGGCCGCCGAGCTGGCGGAGCTGCTGCTGGCGAGCCTGGCGGATGACGGCATCCTCACCGGGCGGGGCAGCCTGAGTGTCGATGAGCGCACCAACACGTTGGTGTTGCACCAGCCTGCCGAGCGGCTTGCCGAGTTGCGGCAGCTGGTGGCGCAGCTGGACGTACCAGTGCGTCAGGTGGCGATCGAGGCGCGTATCGTCGAGGCCAACGTCGATTATGAGAAAAGCCTGGGGGTGCGCTGGGGTGGGCCTTTGTATGGGGAAAATCCGCGCCCGGGCAAGGAGCTGTTCGTCGACCTCGGGGTGGAGCGTGCCGCTAGCAGCATTGGCCTGGGCCTGCTGCGTGGGGGTGTGCTGCTTGACCTTGAACTCAGTGCCATGGAAAAAAGCGGCAATGGCGAGATTATCTCCCAGCCCAAGGTAGTCACTGCCGACAAGGAAACGGCCAGGATCCTCAAGGGCACCGAGGTGCCTTACCAGGAAACCAGCCAGAGCGGCGCCACTTCGGTTGCGTTCCGCGAAGCCTCGCTGTCGCTGGAGGTAACCCCGCAGATCACCCCGGACAACAAGGTAATCATGGCTGTCAGGGTGACCAAGGACGAGCCGGATTACGTCAATGCCTTGAACAACGTACCGCCGATCCGCAAGAACGAGGTCAATGCCAAGGTTCGCGTGGCCGACGGCGAAACGATCGTGATCGGTGGCGTGTACTCGACTTCGCAAAACAATGTGGTCGACAAGGTGCCATTTTTGGGCGATCTGCCGTATGTTGGGCGGCTGTTTCGACGCGATGCATTACAAGAGAAAAAATCCGAGCTGCTGGTCTTCCTGACTCCGCGTATCATGAGTGACCAGGCGATTGCTGTGAGTCGTTGATTCTGTGCGAAATTTGATACTTGTGGGGCCCATGGGCGCTGGAAAAAGCACCATTGGACGCCTCTTGGCCAAAGAGCTGCGCCTGCTGTTCAAGGATTCCGACAAGGAAATCGAACTGCGATGCGGCGCCAACATCCCGTGGATTTTCGACAAGGAAGGCGAGCCGGGTTTCCGTGACCGCGAGCAGGCGATGATTGCCGAACTGTGCGCACTCGATGGCCTGGTCCTGGCGACCGGCGGTGGTGCGGTGATGCGCGAAGCCAACCGCCAGGCGCTGCACCAGGGTGGGCGGGTGATCTACCTGCATGCCTCGGTGGAGCAGCAGGTCGGCCGTACCGCGCGCGACCGCAATCGCCCGCTGCTGCGTACCGCCAACCCAGAGGCGACCTTGCGCGCCCTGCTGGAAGCCCGCGACCCGCTCTACCGTGAGATCGCCGACCTGGTGGTGGAAACCGACGAGCGGCCCCCGCGCATGGTGGTGATCGATATTCTCGAACGCTTGCAGCTGTTGCCGCCCCGTTAACCCGGGACTATTCTCGGCCACCAGCGCCGAGGCGAGGTTCAACGTTACCGCGTGGGTCGCCCGAACGGCGCCGCGCCCAAGTACATTGTGGGGATACATGCAGACACTGAAGGTCGACCTGGGCGAGCGTAGCTACCCGATCTACATTGGCGAAGGCCTGCTGGACCAGCCTGAACTGCTGGCGCCGCACATTGCAGGGCGGCAAGTCGCCATCGTTTCCAACGAGACCGTCGCGCCCCTGTATCTCGAGCGCCTGAGCAAGACCCTGGGTGCCTACTCGGTGCTGCCGGTGGTCTTGCCCGATGGCGAAGCCCACAAGAACTGGCAAACCCTGCAACTCATCTTCGATGGCCTGCTGACGGCCCGGCATGACCGCCGTACCACCGTGGTTGCCCTGGGCGGCGGCGTGATCGGAGACATGGCCGGCTTTGCCGCTGCCTGCTATCAGCGCGGCGTCGACTTCATCCAGGTGCCAACCACCCTGTTGTCCCAGGTCGATTCCTCGGTGGGCGGCAAGACCGGCATCAACCACCCGCTGGGCAAGAACATGGTCGGAGCCTTCTACCAGCCCAATGCGGTGCTGATCGACACCACCAGCCTCAAGACCTTGCCAGCGCGCGAGCTGTCGGCAGGCCTGGCCGAAGTGATCAAGTACGGCCTGATCTGCGACAAGCCGTTCCTCGGCTGGCTCGAAGACAATATGCAGGCCCTGCGCGCCCTCGATTCCACGGCCCTGACCGAAGCCATTCGCCGCTCGTGCGCGGCCAAGGCCGCCGTAGTCGGTGCCGATGAGCGCGAGTCTGGTGTGCGGGCCACGCTGAACCTGGGGCATACCTTCGGGCATGCCATCGAAACCCACATGGGTTATGGCGTGTGGTTGCACGGCGAGGCCGTGGCAGCGGGCACGGTGATGGCCCTGGAAATGTCCATGCGCCTTGGCTGGATCGACCAGGCCGAGCGCGATCGCGGAATCCGCCTGTTGCAGGACGCAGGTTTGCCGGTGGTGCCACCACAGGAAATGACCCCGGCGCATTTCATGGAGCACATGGCGGTCGATAAAAAGGTGCTCGACGGTCGCTTGCGTCTGGTGCTGCTGCGCCAGATGGGCGAGGCCGTGGTCACCGACGACTATCCGAAAGAGATTCTACAGGCCACGCTGTCGGCGGATTACCGCGCGATCGTGGCCCAGCTTTGAGGTTGTGACAGCGCAATGACCAGTTTGCACGCCGATGAGGCCTTCCTCGACCATTACCAGTTGAGCCACGATCCGTTCGCGCCCCGCGTGCCCGGCTTCAAGTTTTTCCCGGCCCAGCGCAAGCCTGTGCTTGGCCAGTTGCACCACCTTGCACGCTACAGCCAGCTGATGCTGGTTGTCAGCGGCCCGCTGGGCAGCGGCAAGTCGCTGCTGCGCCAGGCCCTGGTGGCCAGCACCAACAAGCAGGCTGTGCAGAGTGTGGTGGTGTCTGCCCGCAGTGCCAGCGATGCCTCCAGTGTGCTCGCCCAGGTGGCGCAGGACCTGGGTGTGGCCCAGGCTGAAGTGCAGGCGATCCTGTCCAAGGTGGTGCAGCTGGCACTGACCGGGCAGGAAGTGTATTTGCTGGTGGACGATGCGGAACAACTCGACGAGTCGGCACTCCAAGCGTTGCTGGAATTGGCGGCGGGAGTACCGGAAGGGCGGCCGCACGTGTTCCTGTTCGGTGAGCCATCGCTGAATGCCGGGCTGGACGAGCTCAATATCGAGGAAGAACGCTTCCACATCATCGAGCTTGCCCCCTACAGTGAAGAAGAAACCCGCGAGTACCTGGAGCAGCGCCTGGAAGGGGCTGGCCGGGGCATCGAGGTGTTCAGCCGTGAACAGATCGTCGATATCCATGAAAACTCCGACGGTTGGCCTGGCAACATCAACCAGGTCGCCCGTGACACTTTGATCGAAGCCATGATCGCCAGCCGTACAACGGCCAAGCGACCATCCATGGGGTTCAAGATGCCTAAAAAACATGTGCTCGCGCTGTCCGCTGTGGTCGTGGTCGCTGTTGCGGCTGCGGTGTTGATGCCCAAGAAAGGCGACAAGGCCCCCGCCGATGCGCCTGCCGCCCAGGCCCAGTTGCCGCTTGGCGAGGGCAAACAGGGTGCCAATATCGAGTTCTCTGGCTCTTCGCAGCCGATGCCGCTACCGCTGGTTGGCCAGTCGCAACCGGTGATGCGCGAACCGTTGGCCCAGGCCGCCGGCATGGGCGAGGGTGAAGAGGGTAGCCCGGCTGGTGATACCGCCTTGCAGCCAGTCAACCCGCCGCCAACCGTGACCACCATCGCGCCGCCACAAGGCGTGCCGGCGGGCCCGGCGCCGGTGCCTGCGCAGCCAGTCGCCATGGCCCCGGCCCAGCCAGTGAAGCCGCAGCCGGTTGCGCCTGCGCCAAAACCGGTCGCAACCCAGCCCGCCAAACCGGTTGCGCCTGCCAAGCCGGCACCTGCGCCGGCCCAGGTCGCCGTGGCCAAGCCTGCCGAGAAACCAGCGGCTGCTGGCAGCGGCAGCGGTGGCTGGTATTCCGGGCAGAAACCGGGCAATTACGTGGTGCAGATCCTGGGTACCAGCTCTGAAGCCTCGGCCCAGGCGTTCGTCAAGGCCCAGGGTGGCGACTATCGCTACTTCAAGAAAAACCTGCAGGGCAAGCCGCTGTATGTAGTCACTTACGGCAGCTTCGCCAACCGCGACGCAGCGGTTGCGGCAATCAAGAACTTGCCAGCGAAGGTCCAGGCTGGTAAACCTTGGCCACGTACCGTCGCCAGCGTCCAACAAGAGCTGGCCTCGGCCCGCTGATACCTGCCGGGCGGCACCACCCCGCCGCCCAGTTGCTGAGCGATACCTGACATAAGGGCTGCCAGCCCTTCTAGCCTGCTGCGTTTATGCGCGGCAGGCTTTTCTGTCCCAGACTGCCGGCCACAAGCCCCTAGTTGCAGTCATGGCTGAAACGCTTCAGACTCAAGCCAAGCCGCTATCACGGCGCATGGCGCAAAAACATTCAAAATTGCGACATAAATTTTCAATGGTGAGACATGAAAATTTGTGGGCATCGCTGTCGCTGTGCAACAATGGTTTTCCATGGCCACCGCAAAAAAGCTGGCATTTGATCGGCGTGGATGGTAAGTGGTTGTTAAAAAAGAGATTTACCTCCGTTAGAGAGGTGAACCTGGTGAGAATGTGTCTATGAAAACAGGTCTGTACCATCCCGAAGAATTCAAGGACAACTGTGGTTTTGGCCTGATCGCCCATATGACGGGCGAGCCGAGCCACCACCTTCTGCAAACCGCCATGCAGGCGCTGACGTGCATGACCCACCGCGGCGGCATCAACGCCGACGGCAAGACCGGTGACGGTTGCGGTCTGCTCATGCAGAAGCCCGATCAATTCCTGCGTGCCGTGGCCCAGGAACACTTCGCCGTCGAGCTGCCCAAGCAGTACGCCGTCGGCATGGTGTTCTTCAACCAGGACCCGGTCAAAGCCGAAGCTGCCCGCGCCAACATGGACCGCGAAATCCTCGCTGCTGGCCTGAAGCTGGTTGGCTGGCGCAAGGTGCCGATCGACACCAGCGTACTGGGCCGCCTGGCCCTGGAGCGCCTGCCGCTGATCGAGCAGGTGTTCATCGGTGGTGAAGGCCTGAGCGACCAGGAATTCGCCATCAAGCTGTTCAGTGCCCGTCGCCGTTCGTCCGTGGCCAACGCCCACGACGCCGACCACTACATTTGCAGCTTCTCGCACAAGACCATCATCTACAAAGGCCTGATGATGCCGCGCGATCTGGCGGCGTTCTACCCGGACCTGGGTGACGAGCGCCTGCAAACCGCGATCTGCGTGTTCCACCAGCGCTTCTCCACCAACACCCTGCCGAAATGGCCGCTGGCGCAGCCGTTCCGCTTCCTCGCCCACAACGGCGAGATCAACACCATCACCGGCAACCGCAACTGGGCCATGGCCCGTCGCACCAAGTTCGCCAACGACCAGATCCCCGACCTCGAAGAGCTCGGCCCGCTGGTCAACCGCGTGGGTTCCGACTCCTCGAGCATGGACAACATGCTGGAGCTGATGGTTACCGGCGGCATCGACCTGTTCCGCGGCGTGCGCATGCTGGTACCGCCAGCCTGGCAGAACGTCGAGACCATGGACGCCGACCTGCGCGCCTTCTACGAATACAACTCCATGCACATGGAGCCGTGGGACGGCCCGGCCGGTATCGTCATGACCGAAGGCCGCCACGCGGTGTGCCTGCTCGACCGCAACGGCCTGCGCCCGGCGCGCTGGGTGACCACCACCAACGGCTACATCACCATCGCCTCGGAAATCGGCGTATGGGGTTACCAGCCTGAGGAAGTGCTGGCCAAGGGCCGTGTCGGCCCGGGCCAGATCCTTGCCGTGGACACCGAAACCGGGCAGATCCTCGACACCGACGCCATCGACAACCGCCTGAAGTCGCGCCACCCGTACAAGCGCTGGCTGCGTCAGCACGCCACGCGCATCCAGGCGACGCTGACCGACGACCAGGGCGCGGCCAGCTACGACGCTGACCAGCTCAAGCAATACATGAAGATGTTCCAGGTCACCTTCGAAGAGCGTGACCAGGTGCTGCGCCCGCTGGGCGAGCAGGGCCAGGAAGCCGTTGGCTCGATGGGTGACGACACGCCGATGGCCGTGCTGTCGCAGCGCGTACGCTCGCCGTACGACTTCTTCCGCCAGCAGTTCGCCCAGGTGACCAACCCGCCGATCGACCCGCTGCGCGAAGCGATCGTGATGTCGCTGGAAATCTGCCTGGGTGCCGAGCGCAACATCTTCCAGGAGTCCCCGGAGCACGCTTCGCGGGTCATCCTGAGCTCGCCGGTGATCTCGCCCGCCAAGTGGCGCTCGCTGATGAACCTGGAGCGCGAAGGCTTCGACCGCCAGCTGATCGACCTCAACTATGAGCAGGGCGTCGGCCTGGAAGCGGCCATCCGCAACATCGCCGACCAGGCTGAAGAAGCTGTGCGCGCGGGCAAGACCCAGCTGGTGCTGAGCGACCGCTACATCGCCCCGGGCAAGCTGCCGGTGCATGCTTCGCTGGCCGTTGGTGCCGTGCACCACCGCCTGACCGAACAGGGCCTGCGTTGCGACAGCAACATCCTGGTGGAAACCGCCACTGCCCGTGACCCGCACCACTTCGCCGTGCTGCTGGGCTTCGGTGCCTCGGCCGTCTATCCGTACCTGGCTTACGAAGTACTGGCCGACCTGATCCGCACCGGCGAAGTGCTGGGCGACCTGGACGAAGTGTTCAAGTACTACCGCAAAGGCATCTCCAAGGGCCTGCTGAAGATCCTGTCGAAGATGGGTATCTCCACCATCACTTCGTACCGTGGTGCGCAGCTGTTCGAAGCCATCGGCCTGTCCGAAGAAGTGGTTGGCCTGAGCTTCAAGGGCGTGTCCAGCCGAATCAAGGGTGCGCGCTTCGAAGACCTGGAAAGCGACCAGAAGCTGCTGGCGGCCGAAGCCTGGAGCGCGCGCAAGCCGATCCAGCAAGGTGGCCTGCTGAAGTTCGTCCACGGTGGCGAATACCATGCCTACAACCCGGACGTGGTCAACACCCTGCAAGCCGCCGTGCAGCAGGGCGACTACGCCAAGTTCAAGGAATACACCACGCTGGTCGACCAGCGCCCGGTGTCGATGATCCGCGACCTGCTGAAGGTGAAGGTGGCCGACCAGCCGCTGGCCCTGGAGCAGATCGAGCCGCTGGAAGCGATCCTCAAGCGCTTCGACTCCGCCGGTATCTCGCTGGGCGCACTGTCGCCAGAAGCCCACGAAGCGCTGGCCGAGGCGATGAACCGCCTGGGTGCGCGTTCCAACTCCGGTGAGGGCGGTGAAGACCCGTCGCGCTACGGCACCATCCGCAGCTCGAAGATCAAGCAGGTGGCCACCGGCCGCTTTGGCGTGACCCCGGAATACCTGGTCAACGCCGAAGTGTTGCAGATCAAGGTTGCCCAGGGCGCCAAGCCTGGCGAAGGCGGCCAACTGCCGGGCGGCAAGGTCAACGGCCTGATCGCCAAGCTGCGCTACGCAGTGCCGGGCGTGACCCTGATCTCGCCACCGCCGCACCATGATATCTACTCGATCGAAGACCTGGCTCAGCTGATCTACGACCTCAAGCAGGTCAACCCGCAGGCGCTGGTATCGGTCAAGTTGGTGGCAGAAGCTGGCGTTGGCACCATCGCCGCTGGCGTGGCCAAGGCCTATGCCGACCTGATCACCATCTCGGGTTACGACGGTGGTACCGGTGCTTCGCCGCTGACCTCGATCAAGTACGCCGGCGCCCCGTGGGAACTGGGCCTGGCGGAAACCCACCAGACCCTGCGCGGCAACGACCTGCGCGGCAAGGTACGGGTACAGACCGACGGCGGCCTGAAAACCGGCCTGGACGTGATCAAGGCGGCCATCCTCGGCGCCGAAAGCTTCGGCTTCGGCACCGCGCCAATGATCGCCCTGGGCTGCAAGTACCTGCGCATCTGCCACCTGAACAACTGCGCCACCGGCGTGGCCACGCAGAACGACAAGCTGCGCAAGGACCACTACATCGGCACCGTCGACATGGTGATCAACTTCTTCACCTTCGTCGCCGAAGAAACCCGTGAGTGGCTGGCCAAGCTGGGCGTGCGTAGCCTGGGTGAGCTGATCGGCCGTACCGACCTGCTCGACGTGCTGCCAGGTGACACCGAGCGCCAGCAGTACCTGGACCTGACCCCGCTGCTGGGCAGCTCGCACATTCCGGCCGACAAGCCGCAGTTCTGCGAAGTCGACAAGAACCCGCCGTTCGACGAAGGCCTGCTGGCCGAGAAGATGGTGGACATGGCCCTGCCGGCCATCCGCGACCAGGCCGGTGGCGAGTTCAGCCTCGACATCTGCAACTGCGACCGTTCCATTGGTGCGCGTGTGTCGGGTGAAATCGCCCGCCTGCACGGCAACCAGGGCATGGCTGCGGCGCCGATCACCTTCCGCTTCAAGGGTACTGCGGGCCAGAGCTTCGGCGTGTGGAACGCCGGTGGCCTGAACCTGCACCTGGAAGGCGACGCCAACGACTACGTCGGCAAGGGCATGACCGGTGGCAAGGTCACCATCGTGCCGCCAGCCGGCAGCCCGTTCGCCACCCAGCACAGCGCCATCGTCGGCAACACCTGCCTGTACGGTGCCACTGGCGGCAAGCTGTTTGCCGCGGGTACTGCGGGCGAGCGCTTCGCTGTACGTAACTCCGGCGCCCACGCTGTTGTCGAGGGTACTGGCGATCACTGCTGTGAATACATGACCGGCGGCTTTGTCTGCGTCCTGGGCAAGACCGGTTACAACTTCGGTTCTGGCATGACTGGCGGCTTCGCCTACGTGCTCGACATGGACAACAGCTTCGTCGACAAGCTCAACCACGAGCTGGTGGAAATCCAGCGTATCAGTGGTGAAGCGATGGAAGCCTACCGCAGCCACCTGGCGCGGGTCCTTGCCGAGTATGTGGAAGAGACCGGCAGCGAGTGGGGGCGTGAGCTCTCGGAGAACCTGGACGACTATGTGCGGCGCTTCTGGCTGGTCAAGCCGAAGGCGGCCAACCTGAAGCAACTGTTGTCCAGCACCCGTGCCAACCCGCAGTAAGTACAGCTGCAAGTGACGGCCCCGTGCGCGGGGCCCGTCGTGCTCAAGTGATCGTCTTGCAGCTTGCAGCCTGAGGCTGGCAACTGCGGTAAAGAGGTTTTGAAAAATGGCTGAACGTCTGAACAACGACTTCCAGTTCATCGAAGTGGGCCGCAAGGACCCTAAGAAAAAGCTGCTGCGCCAGCGCAAGAAGGAGTTCGTGGAAATCTACGAGCCGTTCAAGCCGCAGCAGTCCGTGGAGCAGGCACACCGCTGCCTGGGCTGCGGCAACCCGTATTGCGAGTGGAAGTGCCCGGTGCACAACTTCATCCCCAACTGGTTGAAGCTGGTTTCCGAAGGCAACATCCTGGCGGCGGCAGAGCTGTCGCACCAGACCAACACCCTGCCGGAAGTGTGCGGCCGCGTGTGCCCGCAGGACCGTCTGTGCGAGGGTGCCTGCACCCTGAACGACGGCTTCGGCGCGGTGACCATCGGCTCGGTGGAGAAGTACATCACCGACACCGCCTTCGCCATGGGCTGGCGCCCGGACATGTCCAAGGTCAAGCCAACCGGCAAGCGCGTTGCCATCATCGGTGCCGGCCCGGCCGGCCTGGGCTGCGCAGACGTGCTGGTGCGTGCTGGCGTGACCCCGGTGGTGTTCGACAAGAACCCGGAAATTGGTGGCCTGCTGACCTTCGGCATCCCTGAGTTCAAGCTGGAAAAGACCGTGCTCAGCAACCGCCGCGAAGTGTTCACCGGCATGGGCATCGAGTTCCGCCTGAACACCGAGGTGGGCAAGGACGTGACCATGGAACAGCTGCTCGCCGAGTACGACGCGGTGTTCATGGGCATGGGTACCTACACCTACATGAAGGGCGGCTTCCCAGGCGAGGACCTGCCGGGCGTGCATGACGCGCTGGACTTCCTGATCGCCAACGTCAACCGCAACCTGGGCTTTGAAAAGTCGCCAGAAGACTTCGTCGACATGCAGGGCAAGAAGGTCGTGGTACTGGGCGGTGGCGACACCGCGATGGACTGCAACCGCACTTCGATCCGCCAGGGCGCCAAAGCCGTGACCTGTGCTTATCGCCGTGACGAAGCCAACATGCCGGGTTCGCGCAAAGAGGTGAAGAACGCCAAGGAAGAGGGCGTGAAGTTCCTCTACAACCGCCAGCCTATCGCCATTGTCGGCGAAGACAAGGTGGAAGGCGTGAAGGTGGTCGAGACCCGTCTGGGTGAGCCAGATGCCCGTGGCCGCCGCAGCCCCGAGCCGATCCCGGGTTCCGAAGAAATCCTGCCGGCCGATGCCGTGGTGATCGCCTTCGGCTTCCGCCCGAGCCCGGCACCGTGGTTCGAGCAGCATGGCATCCAGCTGGACAGCCAGGGCCGTGTAGTGGCGCCGGAGAAGGGCAAGTTCAAGCACCAGACCAGCAATCCGAAAGTGTTTGCCGGTGGCGACATGGTGCGCGGTTCGGACCTGGTGGTGACGGCTATCTTCGAGGGGCGTACGGCTGCCGAGGGTATCCTGGACTATCTCGAAGTCTGATCCATGGCATTCGCGGCTAAAGCCGCTCCCACAGATTCTGCGCTGGCTTCAAACTTGCGTAATCCCTGTGGGAGCGGCTTTAGCCGCGAACACCGGCGAAGCCGGTGCCACCCTTCGCAGCACTTTTGTATACAAAAACGCTTGATCTGTGGCATCCAATAGACAAAACGCATGGCCATGGCCGTGCCTTTTGCGCTGGCGTCTGAGAAAATGCCCGCACTATTTTTCCGGATGCCGACATGACTGCCCTGAAGAACGATCGTTTCCTGCGTGCACTGCTCAAGCAACCCGTAGACGTCACCCCGGTGTGGATGATGCGCCAGGCCGGCCGCTACCTGCCGGAATACCGCGCCAGCCGCGCCAAGGCCGGTGATTTCATGAGCCTGTGCATGAACCCGCAGTTCGCCTGCGAGGTCACCCTGCAGCCGCTGGACCGCTACCCGCTGGACGCAGCGATCCTGTTCTCGGACATCCTCACCATCCCCGATGCCATGGGCCTGGGCCTGTACTTCGAAACCGGCGAAGGCCCGCGTTTCAAGAAAGTCATCAGCACCCCGGCCGATATCGAAGCGCTGCCAATCCCTGACCCGCAGAAAGACCTCGGCTACGTGATGGACGCGGTCAGCACCATCCGCCGCGAGCTCAACGGCCGTGTACCGCTGATCGGCTTCTCCGGCAGCCCGTGGACATTGGCCACCTACATGGTCGAAGGCGGCTCGTCGAAGGACTTCCGCAAGACCAAGGCCATGGCCTACGACAACCCGCAAGCCCTGCACCTGCTGCTGGACAAGCTGGCCCAGTCGGTCACCAGCTACCTCAACGGCCAGATCCTTGCTGGCGCCCAGGCTGTACAGATCTTCGACACCTGGGGTGGCAACCTGTCGGCGGCGGCCTATCAGGAATTCTCCCTGGCCTACATGCGCAAGATCGTCAGCGGGCTGATCCGCGAGCACGAAGGGCGCAAGGTACCGGTGATCCTGTTCACCAAGAACGGCGGCCTGTGGCTGGAAAGCATCGCCGAAGCCGGTGCCGACGCACTGGGCCTGGACTGGACCTGCGAGATCGGCGATGCCCGCCGTCGCGTCGGTGACAAAGTAGCCCTGCAAGGCAACATGGACCCGACTGTGCTGTACGCCAAGCCCGAAGCTATCCGCCAGGAAGTGGCACGCATCCTGGCCAGCTACGGTCACGGTACTGGCCATGTGTTCAACCTCGGCCACGGCATTACCCCGGAAGTCGACCCGGAGCATGCTGGCGTGTTCATCAACGCCGTGCATGAGCTTTCTGCGCAGTATCACGCCTGAACCGTGGCTCCCCGAGCGCAGAGGTTGCGAATCGGGGAGCTAGACCGGTTTATTCCTACATATAGGCAAACCGGTTTTCCCTAAAGTCCGAACTCCCCTTGCGCAAAAGGCGCATTCGCTTCGAGTAAATGCGCCTTTGCGCAATTCACCAGCAATGCGTTCGGAGTTCGTGATGAATACAACAAAGACCCTGCGAAAAAGCGTTGTCGCCACAGGTGTGTGGCTGGCAATCGCAGGTGCAGGTTTGCATGCTCAAATTGCCAGTGCACATGGCTACCTGGCTGATCCGCCTTCTCGTGCCGGGCTATGCCATGCAAATTTTAAAAACCTGAACACTAACTGTGGACAACCTCAGTACGAGCCGTGGTCGGTCGGTGAGGCGATAGGGCGCTTCCCGGGCGCAGGTCCGGTCGATGGGAAAATTGCCAGTGGTGGTGTTCGTAGCGACTTTGGCGCCCTCGATGAGCAAGCGGCCAATCGCTGGCACCTTACCCCAATCCATGACCGGAACATGCAGTTCGACTGGCACTATCAAGCCCCGCATCCGGTTACCTCGTGGGAATACTTCATTACCAAGGCGGGTTGGAATCCCAACGTGGCGTTGACCCGTGCCTCATTCGATGCCACCCCGTTCTGTGTGGTTGATGGCAAGCAGCAGATTCCGGCCGCCGGTACAGGCACCAACCCGAAGCACAGCTGCACATTGCCAGCTGACCGTTCGGGCCAGCATGTGATTCTCGGCGTCTGGAAAGTGGGTGATACCGACAAGGCCTTCCATAGCGTTGCTGACGTTGATATCCAGCTTGATGGCGGCCCTGCCCCTGAGTGGCCGCGCCTGGCTGAAATCAGTGCCAATCGTGACCTTGAAGCCGGCGATAAAGTGACTGCCCGCGCATTCGATGCCAACGGGGAGCGTACCTCGCACCATGTGAGCATCACGGTCGACAATGCCGAAGAAGGCATCGCTGCCAACTGGGCCTACAAGCTCGCCAGGCAGATCAACGAAACCCAGACGCTGGTACGTGCCGGTCAAATGGATGCCGACGGCAATATCGAGCCTGTGCAGGGCTCCAATAGCATCTTCGCCAAAGCCGAAAGTGGCCTGACCAACTACATTCTGGACTTTGAAGCCGCCGCTGGCGAGCCGACCACGATGCACCTGCATGATGTGAAACCCGAGTACACGATCGTGGACGGCAAGGGTGGCGTGGACTTCAGCGTCATGACCAACAAGGCCCTGACCGTAACGGCGCGGTTGTTCGACAGCAACAACAAGCAGGTCTCTTACTCGCGTCAGAACGTTAACGGCACTGAACCGTTCGCGCTGAATGTCGTGAGTGCCGAAGGTGAGCACACCCTCAAGGTCGTTGGCGTGGACAAGCGCGAGCGAGTGCTGCTGCAGGACGAGAAGACAGTGCAGCTCAAAGCAGCTGGCGATGCGTCGCATGACTTTGTCTTCCCTGAGTCGCTGTCGAGCTACAAGGCGGGCACCAAAGTCCTGCAGCCCAAGAATGGCAAGGTCTACGAGTGCCAGCCGTTCCCTAATTCGGGTTACTGCGTGCAGTACTCCGCCGGCGCTACCCAGTTCGAGCCAGGCACTGGCTCCCACTGGAACATGGCCTGGACCGAGAAGTAATGCATCAAACCTGGCCCCTTACGGGGGCCAGGCTCTTCGAGTGCTCTCCATGCAAGTACAAAAATATTGCTGGCAGCAGATCCTCCTGCACTGGGTCTCTGCCATGGTCATCATTTGGGCGTTGATCAGCGGCTTCTACGTGGCGCACGTGAATGTCACACCTGCCACGCTTGAGCAGGTCGCCTTCGTCAATGTGGCCATGACTACGCTGTTCATCCCGCTATTCCTGCTGCGCTGGTTCTTTCGCCTGACCAGGCTCAAGCCCCGTAGCCTGCACGACGACCCCAAGGGCCAGCGCATCGCGCATGCGGTGCATGAAGGCTTGTACTGGACCACGGCCATGGTCTTGCTGTCCGGTGTGCTGATGATGGACAGGGCCATCGATGTGTTCGGTTGGTTCACCATTGCGCCCGTGCTGAGTGACCCGTACTGGCACAGCGTCTGGTTCAGGGTTCACATTGCTGCCTGCCTGCTGCTGGCCCTGGGCGTAGCGATGCACATCGCTGCCGTGGTGCTGCACGAGCTGTGCGGGCGGCGTGTGCTGCGGCGCATGCTGCCCTGATTCTGATGAAGCGCTCATCGTATCTGATCTGGCTGGCTTTCGCGCTGAAAGCGCTTGCCTGGCTGGCATGGCGTGAAAGCGTTTATCCCGTCGGTACGCGACCGCAGGTGCTGCCCCCGCCACCGGCGACAGCGGCCGTGCCGGAAAAACCCTTGCCGGCGGCCACCCTGGCCTTGGCGTTCGGCTTTCAGGCAACCGGCCCACAACAGCCAGGCCAATCAGATATAGCCCTTAAAGCCAGTTTCGTTTCCAGCCAGGGCGAGGCCCGTGCGTTGGTGAAAAGCCGAAGCGGCGAGGCCATCTATCGCGTCGGTGACCGCATACCCGGCCGCGGCGTGCTGCGCCGTATCGATGTGCGCTCCATCGTGCTGTGGTTTGAAGGCCGTGAGGAAGTCGTGTCGATGTCCGCGCCCACTGCAAACGTGTTTCTGCCTACAGGTGCGGCCGCTCGCTCGCACCCCATTCCCGACCCTTCATCCCGCCTGTTGCGGGAGGTGCAATGACTCTCAAGCGATATCTGCGCGCCGCCTCGTTTGGCGCCTGCCTTACCCTGAACTGTTCGCTGGCGCTGGCCGAAGCGCCCACCTGGCAGTTGGCGATGAGCGATGCCGATGTGCGCGAGGTGGTACGCGAGGTGGGGGCGATCCTCGACCAGACGATCATCCTCGACCCGCGCGTGCAAGGCCGTATCACTGTCCTTTCCAACGAAGCGCTCGATCGCGAGGGGATCCGCCGGCTGTTCTACTCGGTGCTCAATGCCCAAGGTTTTGCTGCCGTGAACGACGGCGACCGTTTGCTGGTGCTGCCGGCGAGCGAGGCCAAGGCCTGGGCCAACCAGCAGGTGGAGGCGATACCGGCAGCGTTCACCACGCGGGTCTTCAACCTGTCGGGCAGTGTCGCTGCCGACCTGGCCGGCCTGTTACGGCCTTTGGTTTCCAGCAGTGGCTACATTGGGCCGTCCAGTTCGGCCAATGCCTTGGTGGTGACCGACTCCGCAGCCAACCTTGACCGCCTGGAGCAACTGGTCCTGCAACTCGACAGCGGCCAGCGGCATGACTATGAGCTGGTGACCTTGCGCAAAGCCCAGGCCGAGGCCGTATTCCTGGTGGTTGAAGCCGCAGCCGGTGGCCCCGACAGTGGTGTGCGGGTGCTGGCCGATGCGGGCGGTAACCGCCTGCTGATTCTCGGCCCGGCCAAGTCCAGGCAGCGCCTGGCGCAACTGACCCGCTCGCTGGATGTCCCCGCACCGGCCACTTCGCAGAACTGGCGTGTAGTGCGCCTGCAACATGGCAATGCCGAACAGCTTGCCGAAGTGCTGGGTGAGGTGGGCAAGCGACTGGATGGTAGACCGGGCAAAAACACCCTGGGCGCCGACCTTGCCGGCGAAGCCACGGTCAAGGCCGATGCCAACCAGAACGCGCTGGTGCTGCTGGGTGAGCCACAAACATTGAGCAGCGTGGAGCAGATCATCCAGCAGCTGGACCAGCCGCGGGCGCAAGTGCTGATCCATGCGGCAATCGTTGAAGTCAGCGGCAGCATCGAGGAAGCGCTGGGCGTGCAGTGGGGCATGGACAAAGGTGGCCTTAAAGGCGGCGTTACCTACAGCGAAAGCGGCGCTACTTTGGCCGACCTGCTGGGTAAAGAGGCCAAGCTGCCGGGTGGCGCCGCCCTGGCCATCGGCTCTGACCGTTTTGCCGCGCTGGTTTCGGCATTGGCCAGCAACAGCCGTAGCAACCTGTTGTCAACGCCTAGCCTGCTGACCCTGGACAACCAGGAGGCGCAGATCCTGGTGGGCCAGAACGTGCCGTTCAAGACAGGTTCTTACGTTACACCCGGCAGTGGTTCAGAGAACCCGTTCACCACGGTCGAGCGCAAGGACATCGGTATCAGCCTGAAGGTGCGCCCGCACATCAACGAAGGCAACAGCCTGCGCCTTGAAGTCGAGCAGGAGAGCTCGGAAATTGCGCCCAGCACCGCCGAGAATGACTTGATCACCAACAAGCGCACGCTCAAGAGCACCATCCTGGCCGCCGATGGCGAGATCATCGTGATTGGTGGCCTGATCAAGGACAGCGTGCGCCAGGTACAGCGTGGTGTACCGTTGCTCAGCCGTATCCCGTGGCTGGGCGGCTTGTTCCGCTGGCGCAGCGACATCCAGGAAAAAACCAACCTCATGGTATTCCTGCGCCCGACCATCTTGCGCAGCCAGGCCGAACTCATCCAGGCGGGGCAACGTGCCTACGATGGGGTGCGCACTGCGGATGATTCGGTCCTGCCGGAAGATGCCCAGCGGATGTTTGAAACGCGGCGTCTGCCTGACTCACGCGGGCCACGGCCTTGAGCATCGCACTGCCGTTCAGCTTTGCCCGACGTCACGGCATCCTGCTCGACCAGCAGGCGGCCGAGCCTGCCTTGCTGATGCGTGATGGCGCGTCACTGGCCGCCATGGCCGAAGCCTGTCGGCTGGTCGGCAGTACCTGGCCGCTGCGTTACGTGAGCGATGCCCACTTTGCCGAGCGCTTGGCCCAGTGCTATGGCCCGGGTCAGGATGCCGCGCAGGCGGTGGTCCAGGGTCTGGACCAGGAAATTGACCTGTCGCGGCTGGCCGAAGCCTTGCCACAAACGTGCGACCTGCTTGAGCAACAAGATGACGCACCGATCATCCGCCTGCTCAATGCCTTGTTCAGCGAGGCGGTGAGAGCGCGGGCCTCGGACATTCACCTGGAAACGTTCGAGCACCAGTTGCGCGTGCGCATGCGAGTCGACGGCGTCATGCGCGAAGTGCTGACGCCACCGCGCGAGCTGTCTGCCCTGCTGGTTTCGCGCATCAAGGTCATGGCGCGCCTGGATATCGCCGAAAAGCGCGTGCCCCAGGATGGGCGGATCAGCCTGCGTCTTGCCGGCCATGAAGTGGACGTGCGGGTGTCAACGTTACCCGCTGCCCATGGCGAACGGGTGGTGCTGCGCTTGCTGGACAAGCAGGCTGTGCGCCTGGACATCGACCACATGCAGATGCACGGCTCGGTGCGGGCTGGCTTCATGCGCATGCTGGAAAAACCCCACGGTATTTTCCTGGTCACCGGGCCCACCGGTTCCGGCAAGACCACGACGCTGTACACCGCGCTTTCGTACCTCAACCAGGAATCGCGCAATATCCTCACCGTCGAGGACCCGATCGAATACCACCTGCCCGGCATCGGCCAGACCCAGGTCAACACCAAGGTCGACATGACCTTCGCCCGTGGCCTGCGGGCCATTCTGCGACAGGACCCGGACGTGGTCATGGTCGGCGAGATCCGTGACCGGGAGACTGCCGACATCGCCGTGCAGGCCTCGCTGACGGGCCACCTGGTGCTGTCCACCTTGCATACCAACAGCGCTCTGGGCGCTATCACGCGCCTTGCCGACATGGGCATCGATACCTGTCTGCTTGCCACCTCGCTGGCGGGGGTGATGGCCCAGCGGCTGGTGCGGCGGCTCTGCGACCACTGCAAAGTCGCTTATGCAGTGGAGGAGGCCACGGCCAGCGCCCTGGGCTACCCCGCCGGGCTGCCGTTGCAGCTCTATGAAGCGCAGGGCTGTAGCGAATGCCAGCTGGGCTACAGCGGGCGCCTGGCCTTGCACGAGATGGTGGAGGTGACACCAGCGCTGGCCCAGGCGATCCATGCCCGGGCGTCGCAGGCGGGCATGCTCGAATTGATCCGCCGGGACACACCAAGCCTGTTCCAGCATGGCGTCCAGCGTGTCTGCCAGGGGCAGACCAGCGTGGCAGAGCTGCTGCGCGTGACGGGGCAGGACTGACATGTCGCTGTTCCGCTACCAGGCCCAGGATGCGAAGGGGGCGCGCCAGCGCGGCACCCTGGAGGCACAGGGGGCGCGCCAGGCTCGGCAAACCTTGCGCGAGCAAGGCTTGCAGGTACTGAAGCTGGCCCCCGTCCGGGTGTCGGCCATGGGCGGCTGGGGCATACGTAACAGCCTGAACCTGGCCCAGCGCTCGCTGCTGACGCGCCAGCTGGCGACCCTGCTGCATGCCGGGGTGCCGTTGACCGAGGCCCTGCAGGCCGTGGCTGAGCAGAGTACCCAGCACCAGGTACGTCAGGTGTTGCGTGGCGTGGCTGAGCGGGTTGCCGAGGGCCATGCCCTGGCCCAGGCCCTGGCGCATTACCCGCAGGCGTTCCCCGTGGTTTACCGGGCCACCGTAGCCGCCGCCGAGCGCTCTGGCCACATGGCGGGCGTACTCGAGCTCTTGGCCGAGCATGGCGAGAACCAGCAGGCCCTGCGCCAGAAAGTACAGCTGGCCATGGTTTACCCGGTGATCCTGCTGGTTGTTTCGTTGCTGGTGGTGGGGTTTCTGCTGGGTTACGTGGTGCCGGATGTGGTGCAGGCCTTTTCGCGTGACCAGGCGCAGCTGCCGCTGGCAACGCAAGTGCTGATCGCCCTGAGCGATGCCACCCAGCAGTTCGGCCTGGCAGCGCTGGCGCTAGTGGCGGTAACCATTGCACTGGTTGCCTGGGCCCTTCGGCAACCGGCACGGCGCAGGCAATGGCATGGCTTTTCACTGCGCCTGCCGGGCTATGGCGAGTTTGTCCGCGCCAGTGAAGCGGCCCGCTTCATCAGTACCTTGGCGATCCTTGGGCGCAGCGGTGTGGCCCTGGTCGAGGCGATGAACATTGGTGCGGCGGTGATCGGCAACCTGATCCTGCGCGAGCGTTTGCTGCAGGCGGCTCGCGAGCTGGGCGAGGGCCGCTCGCTGGCCAATTGCCTGGCACGCAGCCAAACCTTGCCGCCACTGATGCTGCACATGATTGCCAGCGGCGAACGTGCCGGTGAGCTGGACGCCATGCTGGAGCGGGCCGCAGACCTTCAGGCCAGGCAACTGGCAGGGCGTATCTCGTTGCTGGTGAGCCTCTGCGAGCCGCTGATGCTGCTGGTGATGGGCGCCATCGTGCTGTTCATCGTGCTCGCCATCCTGCTGCCGATTCTCAACCTCAACCAACTGGTCAACTGATATGTCCTTACGTTCAGCACGCCGCGCCCAACGCGGCTTCACCCTCATCGAAATCATGGTGGTGGTCATCATCCTGGGCGTGCTTGGCGCGCTGGTGCTGCCCAATGTGATGAGCCGTCCTGACCATGCCAAGCTGACCGCAGCCCGCACCGATATCCAGTCGATTTCCACCGCGCTGGAAATCTACCGTCTGGATAATGGCCGCTACCCGACCACTGCCCAAGGGCTGGAAGCCTTGGTGAAGCGACCAACCGTGGCGCCACTGCCGCGTCAGTGGAGTGCCCAGGGCTACCTCAAAAGCACACCTACCGACCCTTGGGGCTCGCATTACCAGTACGCGAACCCGGGCACCCGCTCGACCCAAGGTTATGACCTTTACTCGTTGGGGGCCGATGGGCAACCGGGTGGCGAGGAAATGGATGCCGATATCGGTAACTGGCCTGAATGAACCCGCGCCGTTCTCAAGGCTTTACGCTGCTGGAACTGCTGCTGGTCATGCTGCTGCTGGGCATCGTGATGGGCATGGCGGAGTTCATCTTCGGGCGTGATCCGCAACGTATGGCCAATCAGGAAGCCAACCTGTTCTACCAGTTGGTGCAGCACGCGCGGCAACAGGCGGTGCTGGAGGGCTTGGCGCTGGGTATTCGCATTGATGCCCAGGGCTATCAGCTGCTTGAAGCCGCTGACGATGGCTGGGCGGCAGTGGGTAAGCATCGAGATGTCGAGCTGGATTTGCGTGTGGAGGTCGATGGGGTTGGGGTGCCTCACGCCCTGCCTGGCAGTGCACCGCAACTGGTGATGTACGGCAATGACGAGCACACGCCGTTTTCCCTTCATTTCGAGGCGGGCAACGTGCGCCTTGTCTCTGTGTCGAGTGATGGCATCAATGACCCCAGCTTTGTGCGCTGAGCGCGGCTTCACCTTGTTGGAGGTGCTGGTGGCGTTGGCGATCTTCGCGGTACTGGCCGTGGCGGTAACCTCCGCCAGCCAGCACGTACTGCTGCAGTCGCAGGGGCTTGAGGAGCGCTTGCTCGCCAGCTGGGTCGCCGACAACCACTTGATGGATATGCGCCTGCAACCTGCGCCGGCGCCTGGCCAGCGCAGCCTGGATGTCATGTTCGGCCAGCGTCGCTGGACCCTGCTGGAAACCCGCCGCCGCCTGGGCGGGAGTGCGTTGCTGGAGGTGCACGTGCGGGTGGCCCTTGCCTCGGATCGCCACGTACTGCATCAAGCCACGGGCTGGCTGGGGTTGGTCGATGCGCCACGCTAGAGGCAGGTTGGCCCGTCAACGCGGCTTCACCTTGATCGAACTGTTGCTGGCGATCGCCATCTTTGCCTTGCTGGCGGTGGGCAGCGCGCGCGTGCTCGATGTGTTCATGCGTGCCGAAAGCGCACGCCAGGTGCAGGCTGATGAGCTGCGTGCGTTAGGCAGGGCCATGAGCCTGATGCAGCGCGATGCCTTGCTGGGTTACCAGCCCGCGAGCCTGGGCAAGGAAGGTTTTGGTGTGCTGCTGCACGGCGCACGGGTTCACTGGCTGGCCAGGGAGCAAGACAACCAGGCGCTCAAGCGCAGCGAGTTGAGGGTTGTCGAATACTGGCTGGAGGAGGGCGTGCTCTGGCGCCAACGGCGCACCCAGGGGCAAGACCAGCCTCGACCGCAGCGCTTGCTTGAAGGTGTACGTGAACTGCACTGGCGTGTGCATGTGCCCGGAAGCGGCTGGCACGCACGCTGGCCAATGGCGCAACGGCGGCCGGTGCCACCACAAGCGCTGGAGGTGACGCTGTCGACCAAGCGCTTTGAGCAGCTGCGGCGGGTACTGCCGCTGGGGGGCGCCAGCCAATGAGGTGGCAACGGCAAAAGGGGCTGGCACTGGTTACCGTGCTGTTGATCATGGCGCTGTTCACGTTGCTGGTGGCCGGCATGTTGCACAGCCATCAACTGCTGCTTGGTGGGGTCACCCAGCAGATCGAGAGTACGCGCTTGCTGCGCCTGGCCCATGCTGGCGAGCAGCATGCCCTGGCCAGCTTGCGCCGCGAAGTGGGCGAGGTACTGCAGGTTACCCATGACCGGCAAGCCTGGGCCCAGCCGCGAGAGTTAAGCCTCGGTGAAGGGCAGGTACATCTGCAGCTTGAGGACCTTGCGGGGCGCTTGAACCTGGGCGCCCTGATGCCCGGGAAGGTGCCTGACCCACTGCTGCTAAAGCGCTGGGAGCGCCTGTGCCATTCGTTGCAACTGGAGCCACCGGTATTGGACAGGCTGATTGGCCAGCCGATGCTTGACCCCACCCAGCTGCGCGCATTGCCAGGTGTTACCGCCGAGGTGATGACGCGTTTGCAGCCATGGGTGGTGGTATTGCCCAAGGAGGCGCGGCTCAACATCAATACGGCCCCGGTGCGCTTGCTGGCTGCGCTCGCCGAGCTGTCACCCACGGTGGCTGCAGCGTTGGCAAGTGAGCGCCCAGAGTCGGGCTACCCCTCGGTGGAACGCTTTCTGGCCCAGCCCCAACTGGAGGGCCTGGGCCTGGACCGCCGTGGGCTGGCAGTGACCAGCCGCTGGTTTCGCCTTGAGGTACAGGCGCAGCTGGCAGATAAGCGAATGTACCTGTACAGCGACATGGAAATCGATTTGAACACGCACCAGGTCCGTGTGGTGCGTCGTGTGTTTACTGCAAGGCGGGAGCGTAGTGCAGATGAGTGAGAACTGGCTGTACCTGTTACCTGAAGGCGTTGCGGCGGCTGATGCGCACTGGCCGGTGTGGTTGCGGACGAAGGATGGCAGCCTGAACAAGGCGCGCCTGGGTGAACTGGCCGCGAGCGTGACCGGCCCTGTGATCGTGGTGGTGCCCATGGAAATGCTGGGCAGCTGTGAAATCGGCCCTGTACCGGGTAAACGGCCGACAGCAGAAACATTGGCCTATGCCGCCGAGGATCAGTTGGCAGCGCCGCTGGAAACGTTGCACCTGGTGTTCGGTTCGCCGAGTCCGCAAGGGCATCGTCGTGCCCTGGTAATAGAACTTCAGGTCATGACCAACCTGATGGCCCTGCTGCAAGCCCAAGGTATCGACCCGCTGGGCCTGTACGCCGATGCCGACCTGCTGGGTGCCGGGCCGCCCTGCGCCTTGTGGGTCGGGGGCCGCTGGTTGCTGGGCGGTCAAAATGGGCCATGGCTGGCCGCCAGCCCCAGAGTGGCTGAGGTTCTGGCGCAGCAGTTGCCGCCGATGCCCTGGCAGGCCGAGGCTGCTCATGCAGGGCAGGTACTCTGCAACCAGGCAGTCGACAGCGTTTTCCACGTCCTGGTGCAAGGGCGGGCCACGGCCCTTGACCTGCGCCAAGGAGCATTCCGGCGGCGCGGCTCGGCCGTGCCCTGGCCGGCCTTGGCGGGCGGGGTGCTGCTGGCATTGGTGATGGTGTGCCTGGCGGATCATCTGCGCGCCACGTGGTTGTCGCAACGCGCGGCGCAGCTGGATGCCGACAACGTTCAGGCATTTCAGCGGTGGGCGCCTGGGCAGCCTGTCGCGGGTGACCTGCTTGCACAGGTCAAGGCGCTGGAGTTCCGCCCCCGGGCAATGACCGCTGTCGAGGAACTGGCAACGTTCACCGAGCAGTTGGTGGAGGCCGGGAACATCACGGTTGAACAGGCGGTGGCCAGCCCTACCGAAGGCTGGCGCCTGGAAGTGGTTGCCCAAGGGTTCGAAGACCTTGAGCGCTTGCGTCAGCGGGCCCCTGCGGTGTTGATGGACCAGGCCCGCCAGGCCGAGCAAGGCGTGCGCGCGACCCTCACTTGGCGCGAGGCTCGATGATGCGGTGGTTCAAGCAGACCTGGCTACGCCAGTGGCAATCGCTACCTGGCGCGCGGCGCAGCGTGATTGGGGCCGCACTCTGGAGCCTGGTCTTGGTCGTACTCTGGCAAGTTGCCTGGGAACCCGGCAAGCAGCGCTTGCAGCAGGCCGAGCTTGATCATGCACGCGCGCTGGCGCTGGCCGGGCACCTGCAGAGGGTTTCGGCAGGCCCGGCCATGGCTCGGGACGCGGTGCGGACGTTGACCCCCGCCGGGCTCAACGAGCGAGCGCAGGCTGCCGGACTGCGGGTCACCGGGCTGCAGGCCCGCGCCGCTCAAGTGGATGTCAGCCTTGAAGGCGACCCTGCGAAACTGCTGGTCTGGCTGCACGCACTGGAGCGCGATGGCGCGCAGATCCGCAGTTTGCAATTGCAGGTGGTCGGTGAGCAGTTGCAAACGCAGCTGGTGCTGGAACTGGACGAAGCCTGGACAGATTAAGATTCGCTTCAGCCAGCTTCGGTAGGCTTTTCCCATCGAAAACGAAAAAGGACCTGCCACCATGAAAGCTCGCTACCTCGCCCTGATCCTCGCCCCACTGTTCAGTACTGCCGCCTTGGCTGCTGGCTACACAGGCCCCGGTGCCCAGTCGGTTAGCACCGTTGCAGCGGCCAACGATGCCGCCGATGACACCCCGGTGGTGCTGCAGGGCTTCGTGACCAAGAAGATCAACAACGACGACAAGTACGAGTTCAAGGACAACACCGGCACCATCACTGTTGAAATCGACGATGAAGACCTGCCGCCGACACCGTTCAATGACAAGACCAAGGTCAAGCTGACCGGTGAGGTGGAGAAGCACCTGATGAGCCGGGAAGTGGATGTGGATATGGTTGAGATCATCAACTGATCCGGCGGCCCTTTCGCGGGTAAACCCGCTCCTACAGGTATGGCGCTTGCCTCAGGTGTAGCGCAGTCCCTGTGGGAGCGGGTTTACCCGCGAAAGGGCCTCATGCGGTTTTCGGTGGTAACTTGCTCAAGTGCAATGCCACCAGCAACGCCACCGCCAGCAAGCTGCCAATGAACAACCCGATGCCGTTCCAGCCCCACTGGTGCCAGAACACCCCGCCCGCCGTACCGGCCACACTGGACCCTGCGTAATAACTGAACAGATACAACGACGACGCCTGCCCCTTGGCCCTAAGCGCCCGCCGGCCAATCCAGCTGCTGGCCACCGAGTGCGCGCCAAAGAAGCCGAAGGTGAACACCAGCATGCCGATGATCACCATCGCCAACGGGCTGGCCAGGGTCATCAGCAAGCCGCCTGCCATCACCACGATACTGGCCCAGAACACCTTGCGCCGGCCCAGCTTGTCGGCCAGGGCGCCGACTTGCGCCGAGCTGTAGATACCTGACAGGTACACCACCGACAGCAAGCCGACCAGCGCCTGGTTCATGTGATAGGGCTCGGCCAGCAGGCGGTAGCCGATGTAGTTGAAGAGGGTGACGAACGCGCCCATCAGCAGGAAGGCTTCAAGGAACAGCCAAGGCAGGCCGGCGTCCTTGAAGTGCATGACAAAACCGTCCAGCAGGCTGCGCGGGTTCATCATCTGCGGGCGGAAGTTGCGCGATTCCGGCAGCACCTTCCAGAACACCAGCGCGGCCACCAGGGCCAGGCCGCCGATGCTCAGCATTGCCGTGTGCCAGCTGACGAAGTCGATCAATACGCCGGTGATGAGCCGCCCGCTCATGCCGCCAATGGCGTTGCCGCCGATGTACAGGCCCATGGCCAGGCCGATGTGCTGCGGGTGGATCTCTTCGCTCAGGTAGGTCATGGCCACCGCCGCCAGGCCGCTCAGCGACAGGCCGACCAGGGCGCGGGTGGCCAGGACCAGCTCCCAGCTTGGCATCACCGCGCTGGCCAGGGTGGAAAGAGCAGCACAAACGAGGGCAAAGACCATCACCGGCTTGCGCCCTATGCGGTCGGAGATGGGGCCGGTAATCAGCAGGCCGAACGCCAGCATGGCGGTGGCTACCGACAACACCAGGCTGCTCTGCGCCGCGGTGATGGCAAATTCCTTGGACAGCAGCGGCATCATCGGCTGCACGCAGTACAGCAGGGCGAAGGTGGCGAAGCCGCCGCTGAACAAGGCCAGCACGGTTTTCATGAAGGCGGCGGTGCCTTTTTCGATCCACATCTCGTTCAGGGGAGCAAGTTCTGGCTCGGCAGGAAGGGGGGCTACAGCAGTTTTCACGGCGGGTACCTCTGGCGCAATGAAAAAAAGCATATAGCTGGCTAATGATTAGATCCAATATATTGTTCGACCTATTTAAGACGTTTTGCGACCTGTTCGGAGCCGACCATGGAACTGCGTCATCTGCGTTACTTCATTGCCGTGGCCGAAGAGCTGCACTTTGGCCGAGCCGCCCAGCAGCTGGGTATTTCCCAGCCACCGCTCAGCCAGCAGATCCAGGCGCTGGAGCAGGAGCTGGGGGCGCGGTTGTTCGAGCGTACCAATCGTCGGGTCGAGCTGAGCGAGGCGGGCAGGCTGTTCCTTGAAGAGGCACGCCAGGTGCTGGCGCAGGTCGATAGAGCCGCGGATGTAGCCCGACGCGCTCAGTTGGGCGAGTTGGGCGAAATGAAGATCGGTTTTACCTCGTCGGCACCCTTCACTTCGAAGATTCCCAAGGCCATCCACGCCTTTCGCCAGCGCTTTCCGGCGGTGCACCTGAACCTCAAGGAAATGAGCAGCCGGGATGTCGCCGAGGGGGTGTTCGACGAAACCATTGAAGTGGGGCTGATGCGGCCGATGCCGCTGCCTGAGGGCTTGCTGGCCACCGAATTGTTTCGTGAGCCGCTGGTGGCGGTGATCAACGCTTCGCATCCGCTGGCCGAAAGTGCTGAGCATGGCGTGCATATGGCGGCTTTGGCCCATGAGCCGTTCGTGTTCTTTCCGCGCAGTTACGGCAGCGGTTTGCACGCGCAGTTACTGAGCCTGGCGCGGCAGGCGGGCTTCAGCCCGCATCTTGCCCAGGAGGCAGGGGAGGCGATGACCATCATCGGCCTGGTATCGGCGGGGTTGGGGGTGTCGGTGCTGCCGGCCTCGTTCCAGCGCATGCGCATTGAAGGGGTGGTGTACCGCACATTGCTCGACGAAGGGGCCACGTCGGCGGTGTGGCTGGTGCAGCGTGAGCGCGGAGGTTCGGTTATGGCCAAGGCATTTGCCGAGCTGGTCACCGGGCAGGCCTATGGCTGACCAGCCGATGTATCCATACCCGGCAAATGGCACTGGCCATTGCTGCGGCGTCGCCACATACTCGGGCATTCGTAGAAACACGGAGGTCAATCATGCGGCGCGTGGTGTTCAATCAGAAGGGTGGCGTGGGCAAGTCGAGCATCGCCTGCAACCTGGCGGCGGTCAGTGCCAATGAAGGCTACCGGACCCTGTTGATCGACCTGGATGCCCAGGCCAACTCGACCCAGTACCTCACCGGTCTGACCGGCGAGGACATCCCCATGGGCATTGCCGATTTCTTCAAGCAGAGCCTATCCAGCGGGCCATTCAGCAAAAAGAACAAGGTCGATATCTACGAAACCCCGTTCGACAACTTGCACGTGGTGACTGCAACGCCTGAACTGGCCGACCTGCAGCCCAAGCTTGAGGCCAAGCACAAGATCAACAAGCTGCGTAAGTTGCTCGACGAGCTGGACGAGGACTACGAGCGTATCTATATCGATACCCCACCGGCGCTTAATTTCTATGCGGTATCTGCACTGATCGCTGCCGATCGTGTGTTGATCCCATTCGACTGCGACAGTTTCTCGCGCCAGGCCCTGTATGGCCTACTGGCCGAGATCGAAGACCTCAAGGAAGACCATAACGAAGACCTGGTGGTAGAAGGCATCGTGGTCAACCAGTTCCAGTCCCGTGCCACCCTGCCGCAGCAGATGCTTGACGAGCTGCTGGCCGAAGGCCTGCCGGTGCTACCGGTATACCTGGGCAGCTCGGTGAAGATGCGCGAGTCGCACCACGCCAACCTGCCGCTGATTCACCTGGAGCCGAAGCACAAGCTGACCCAGCAGTTTGTCGAGTTGCATGATTTGCTGGAGGAGGGGGTTTAGGCGGAGGGTATGGCTAGGGATTCGGTCAGGGCTGCTGGGTGGCTGGCGGGGAATTTTCGGCGCCTGTGAAATCGAGCGCCGCGGATGTTCGCCGAAACATTTACAGCGCCTATGAGATCGAGCGCCGCCCGCGCGGCGCTTCGCGGCTAAAGCCGCTCCTACGTTTGTTTCTGGCCAATTATTTCTGTGGGATTTGCGCGCGAACGCCTTGGCGCATATCTCGATATCGCGTCGTACAAACAAGGCGGTCGCGCGCGTCTGGCACAGGCGATACTGGCCCGAAACAAATGTAGGAGCGGCTTTAGCCGCGAAGCGCCGCGCGGGCGGCGCTCGATCTCACAGGCGCAGACCTCCTCAAGGCGTACCCCTGGCAGCCCTCACGCATTCAACAGCGGCCCCCCTAAACCCCCTGCCCACGCACCCATTCCAGCAACGACTGCAGCGGAAACGCCCCAGCCTGGCGGCTGACTTCGCGGCCGTTCTTGAACAGCAGCAGGCTGGGGATCGAGCGGATGCCCAGTTGCCCGGCCAGGTTGCGGTTGGCTTCGCTGTCGAGCTTGGCCAGGCGGCAACGGCCGGCCAATTGGTGGGCGGCTTGTTCGAAGGTGGGGGCGAAGGATTTGCAGGGGCCGCACCAGTCGGCCCAGATGTCGACCAGCAGCGGCAGGTCGCCTTTGATCTGACTGGCGTAGCTGGCTTCGGTGAGTTCGAAGGGGGTGCTCAGCAGAACATCCTGTTTGCAGCGGCCGCATTTCGGGGCATCGCCCAGGCGTTCGGCGGGCAGGCGGTTGAGGCCGTTGCAGTGGGGGCAGGGGATTACCAGTGGTTCGGACATTTCATCTCCAGTATGTGTATCGCGGACCCCTTGTAGGAGCGGGTTTACCCGCGAAGAATACGACGCGGTGGATGGCACCGGCTGCGCCGGTGTTCGCGGGTAAACCCGCTCCTACAAGATTCGGCGTTAATCAGGAAGAGCAGCTGATTTCCAGGTGCTTGCCCCACTCTGGTGGCCGTTCGGCGTAGGCCTGCATTCCGGCTTGCTCTTCGAAGGGTTTACTCAGCACCTGGTGCAGCCGCCGCACTTCACAGTAATCCCCTGCTTCTGCCGCTTCGATGGCTTTCTGCGCCAGGTAGTTGCGCAGCACATACAGCGGGTTCACTGCATGCATGCGCGCTCGCCGCCCGTCGGCATTCCCGGACTCCCGCTCGCAGCGGGCCAGGTAATCGGCGCCCCAGGCATCGAAGCCGGCCAGGTCGATGAAGTCGTCACGCACCACGCTCAGCGCCTCGGCCACTGGCTGCTCGCCCAGTTTGCGGAAGAAGAGGTTGTAATCCACGCCACCGCTCTGCATGCGTTGCAGCAGGCGCTCGACCAGCGCCATGTCGTCATCCTCGGCAGTGGTCAGGCCCAGGCGTCGGCGCATCAGGTCCAGGTAATGGGCCTGGTACAACGGCAGGAACAACCCCAACGCTTCCTTCAGTGGCTCCACCTCGATCACCGTGGTCAGCGCCTGGGCCAGCGCGCTGAGGTTCCAGTGGGCGATGGGCACCTGGTTGGCGTAGCTGTAGCGGCCACGGTCGTCGGAGTGGTTGCAGATGAAGTTGGCGTCGAAGTCGTCGAGGAAGGCGAACGGGCCGAAATCGAAGGTGATGCCGAGGATCGACATGTTGTCGGTGTTCATCACCCCGTGGCAGAAGCCATACGCCTGCCAACGGGCGATCAGTTCGGCGTTGCGTTCGACGATGGTGCGGAACATGGCCAGGTACGGCTGCTCGGCGTCACGGCATTCAGGGTAGTGCTGCTCAAGCACATGGTCGATCAGCACCCGCTGCTGCTCGGGCTGCTTGGTGTAGTAGAAGTACTCGAAATGGCCAAAACGCACATGGCTCTGCGCCAGGCGTGTGAGCATGGCGGCGCTTTCGCGAGTTTCGCGCCATACCGGGGTGCTGGAGCCGATCACGCACAGCGCCCGGCTGGTGGCGATGCCCAGGGCGTGCAGGGCTTCGGAGGCGAGGAATTCGCGGATCGACGAGCGCAGCACGGCGCGGCCGTCGCCCATGCGCGAGTACGGGGTCTGGCCGGCGCCCTTGAGGTGCAGGTCCCAGTGTTCACCTGCGTCGTTGAGCACTTCGGCCAGCAACAGGCCACGGCCATCGCCCAAGCGTGGGTTGTATGAGCCGAACTGGTGGCCGGAGTACACCATCGCCCGTGGGTCGGCTTGTTCCCACAGCTTGTGGCCGCTGAACAGCTCGGCGAATACCGGCAGTTCGGCCTGGGCTGGGTCGAGGTCGAGCAGGGCCATGGCCGACTCGCTCGCTACCACCAGGCGCGGGTCTGCGATGGGTTCGGGCAGGACCTGGGTGGAGAACGCATCGCCCAGGCGGGCGAAGCGGTTGTCGAAAGTGAGTTGGTCGAGGGCTTTCACTAGGCTGCTCCTTGGAATCGGTGCAATGGGGCCGCTTTGCGGCCCTTCGCGGGTGAACCCGCTCCTACACAGGGAGGGGTGAGCCGGAGAGCGGCGCGGTCCCTTGTAGGAGCGGGTTTACCCGCGAACGAGGGCAAAGCCCTCGCAGTAATTTTGCACAGAATAAAGTATTCGAGCCCACTCAGCCCGAAGCAGTGCCATCCAACTTAGGCTGTTCCATCGGGATCAGCTGCTGCTTGCCACCTTTCGGGTCCATCAGGAACACCTCGACCTGGCGTACCGAGATCTTGATGTCATGCGCCTTGAACTCGCGGCTGATGTAGCGGTTGAGCTCGTCCAGCGTCGGGTTGCGGTCGCCCAGGTCGCGCACATGCATGCGCAGCTCATGGTCCAGCGAGCTTTCGCCGAAGTTGAGGAAGTACACGATCGGCTCCGGGTCCTTGAGCACCCGTGGGTTCTCATGTGCGCCCTTGAGCAGCAGGTCACGCACCAGGTCGAGGTCGGAGCCGTAGTCGATGCCCAGCTTCAGCGTCACCCGGGTAACCGTGTCGGTCAGCGACCAGTTGATCAGCTGGCCGGTGATGAAGGTCTTGTTGGGGACGATGATGTCCTTGCGGTCGAAGTCGGTGATGGTGGTGGCGCGGATGCGGATTTTGCTCACCGTGCCGGACAGGTTGCCGATGGTGATGGTGTCGCCGATGCGCACCGGGCGCTCGAACAGGATCATGATGCCGGAAATGAAGTTGGCGAAGATTTCCTGCATGCCAAAGCCCAGGCCCACCGACAGCGCGGCCACCAGCCATTGCAGCTTGTCCCAGCTGACCCCCAGGGTCGACAGGGTGCTGACGATGCCGACGCCGACGATGGTGTACGACAACAGCGTGGTGGTGGCGTAGGCGCTGCCCTGGGCCAGGTTCAGGCGTGACAGCACCAGCACTTCCAGCAGGCCTGGCAAGTTGCCGGCCAGGGCGAAGGTGATGCCGACGATCACCAGTGCGCCCAACAGGTCGCCGAGGCTGATCGGCACCATGCTGGCGGCGGCGCCGGTGCCACTGGTGTATTCGTAAAGCACGAAGTTGTTGAGGTAGGCGAACACCGAGATCAGGTCCGACCACACCCAGTACAGGCCGGCGATGAATCCGCCGAGCAGGGCCAGGCGGATCAGGCGCAGCGACTGCTGGTTGACCTGTTCGATATCCAGCGTTGGTTCTTCGGTAATGACCTCGCCATCCAGCCCTTCCTTGGCCGCCGCCCGCTTGCTCAGCGCGCGTTGGTAGGCCAGGCGCCGTGCTGCCACCGACAGGCCGCGCACGAATGCGGCTTCGATCACCAGCCAGAACAGCAGCAGGTAAAGGGTGTAGATCAGCCGGTCGGTGAGCTTCAGTGCGGTGTAGTAGTAGCCGAAGCACACGGCGACGAACAGGGCGATGGGCAGGGCGGTAAACGCCACGCCCACTGCCCTGCGGAACAGCGAGGTGTCGCGGTGTGCCGGGCTGCTGAGCAGCAGGCGGCTGAGCAGCCAGGCCATCAGGGCATAGCAGGTCAGCACCACGCCGATACCCAGCACGTCGTCGGCCAGCGCCGAAGGCTGGTGCTCGGCCACCGCCACCACGCCGACCAGTGCCAGCACCACGGTGCCCAGGCGGCGCACCCAGCCGCGCAGGAACTCGACCTGCGGCTTGTGCCAGCGGAAGTGGACTTCGGCCACGCCACCGGGGGCGAGGATGCGATAGGCGGTGTAGAACACCAGCCAGGCCTGGGCCAGCTGCCAGAGCGC
Source organism: Pseudomonas sp. NPDC089392 (assembly GCF_044749595.1). Lineage (NCBI taxonomy): Bacteria > Pseudomonadati > Pseudomonadota > Gammaproteobacteria > Pseudomonadales > Pseudomonadaceae > Pseudomonas > Pseudomonas sp. NPDC089392. The sequence goes on along the minus strand of NZ_JBIVIF010000001.1, from coordinate 158,201 downwards.
GGCGCCCAGGTTGGCGTTCTGCCCGCGAGCGTCGATCTGCAGGGCGTAGCTGCACAACGCCAGGCCCAGGCTGACCGGCATCGCCAGCAGGATGTTGATGAGGATTGCCTGGGGCGTGTGCCACTGGCTGTCACGGCGGAAGTGGCCAATGTCCTGGTGCACCTTGCCCAGCCGTTGGTACAGGTACTTGCGCCGCCACAGCAGCGCGCCGATCACCAGCAACAGTGGCAGGAACAGCAGCGGGCGCTGGCTGAGGCCGTCGGCCAGTTCCTTCAGGCCCGAGCCCCACGGCAGGTTGGCGACCTGGTCGGCCAGGCGCTCTGGCACATAACGCAGCCAGTCCCAGTCCAGCGGTTTGTTGCTGGGGATCCAGAACATCTGCTCGTCGAGAGTGGTGCGCAGGCTCTGCGCGGTGCTCAACAGCTGCTTCTGGTTGAGCTGCAAGGTGATCGACTCGTTAAGCAGCGCCGACAGCTCGCGGTTCAGCCGTTCCAGCAGGTCGCTACGGGTGATGGCCACTTCCAGCAGGGCCTTGCGCAGCTGAGGGGTCACCTCTTCTTGCGGCTGGGCGGCCAGCAGCTTGTCGACGTAGGTGACCGGGCTGCTCATCTGCTCGCGTTGTTGGTTGACCTCGAACTGGTACAGGCGGGTGTCGGCGATCTGGTCGGCCAGGTCACGGTCGACCTTCAGGTGCGGCAGGGTCTGCTTCTGCTTGTAGAGGATCTTCGACAGCAGCAGGCTGCCCTTGAGCACGTTGATCTGCTCATCCAGCGCCTGGTCGGCCTGGGTCAGGCTGTCGAGCTGCTGTTTGCTGCGCAGGTTTTGCTGGGTCAGTTCGTTGAGGCGGTCGGTACTTTTGAGCAGGTAGTCAGAGAGTTTGAGGTTGACCGCGCTTTCAGTGGCCAGCAGGCTGCTGCCACCGGCTTTCTGGGCTTCAATCGACTGCTGGGTTACCGCCTCCTGGGACTGGGCCAGGCGCTTGTCGTTGATCAGGGTCTGCAAGTCCTGGATTTCTTGCTCCAGGCGCGCGGCGCGCTCGATCAGCAGGTCGTGGCGGGCGTTGCCCAAGTCTTGCAACAGGCTGTTGCCAGCCAGTTCCTGGCGGCGCAGCAGGGTCAGTACGTTGAGCGAGGCCAGTTCGGCATTGAGTTGGTTGCGCTGGTCGGCGTTGATCGGTTTGCCGGCGTCTTTGCCGGTCTTGAGGATGTTGTTGATCTGCTGGGTGCGTGCCTGGCTGTTGCTGATTTCGGCCTGGGCGCGTTCTGGGCGGGTTTGCGAGTTGATGATCAGGCTGTTGGCTTCGGACAGCGCCTTTTGCAGCTCGCCCTGTTGGGTGTTGCGCTCGCTGAGCATCTGCTCAAGCTGTGGCACGCTGAGGGTGGCGTAGCGCTGGGCCACGGGCTGCGCCTTGCTTTCCTTGAGCCTGGCGAGCTCTTTCTGGCTGTCGCTGGTTTCTTTGGGGGCACCGGTCAGCTGCTGCTTCAGCGCTGCAACTTTCTTCTCGTTGTCTTCCTTGCTGGCCAGCAGGCTCAAGGTTTGTTCGAGCACTTGCTGCAAGGCCTTCTGGTCGGCTTCGGGCAGCTTGCGCTCGGCGATCTTGTCGAGGCTGTTCTGGATGCTGGCGGTGGTCGGGGCTTCTGCAGCGGTGGCTGCAAAAGAAAGGGACAGGCACAGCCCGAGCAGGGCTGTGCGAAGGTACACGCGCAGGGACATAGGCAGACTACTTGTGGATCCGGCAGAAACGAAGTTTAGAGGAACAATCCTGGTCCGGGTCGCGTTCCTTCGGGGAATCTGACGCCTACTTTCTGGATCTTGTTCCCGTCCATGGTCGCCACGGTCCAGATCGTGCCATGCCATTCGACCTGGTCGCCTACTACTGGAGCGCCTCCGACCTTCTGTCGGATGAACTGCGCCAGCGGCATTTTCGCGTCCAGACCGTCGAGTTTCAGGCCGTACAACGCGGCCACCGCGCCCAGCTCGGCATCGCCTTCGAGCACGAAGTCGCCAAAGAAGCGCAAATCGAGGCCGCGCTGCGGCGCCTGGCTGAACAGTTTGCCGAGGGCTGGCAGGTTGTGCTCGTGGCCGATCACGCAGAGCATGTCGCCGACTTCCAGCACGGTACTGCCCGAAGGGTGCAGCAACTGCTCGTTACGGAACAGCGCGGCAATCCGCGTGCCTTCGGGCATTTTCAGCTCGCGCAGGGCGGCGCCGATGCACCATTTTTCCGCACCCAGGCGGTAGACGAACAATTCCCACTCGCTGGTGACGTGCACTTCCAGGGCTGAGCGGGAGATCGGCGCCGGGTCTGGCGGTACGGTCACTTTCAGCAGCTTGGCCATCCACGGCAGGCTGGTGCCTTGCACCAGCAGCGAAACCAGCACGATGAAGAAGGCCAGGTTGAAGAACAGTTGCGCGTCCGGCAGGCCGGCCATCAGCGGGAACACCGCCAGGATGATCGGTACTGCGCCGCGTAGGCCGACCCAGGAAATGAAGCCCTTTTCACGGCCGTGGAAGGCCTTGAACGGCAGCAGCGCCGCGACCACCGACAGTGGCCGCGCCACCAGGATCATCCACAGCGCCAGGCCCAGCGCCGGTAGGGCGATGGGCAGCAGGTCATGCGGTGTGACCAGCAGCCCCAGGACCAGGAACATGCCGATCTGTGCCAGCCAGGCCATGCCGTCGAGCATGTGCAGGATGCCGTGGCGGCTACGGATCGGCTTGTTGCCCAGCACCAGGCCGCACAGGTACACGGCAAGGAAGCCGCTGCCGTGCAGGGCGTTGGTCAGCGAGAACACCACCAGGCCGCCGGCGACAACCAGAATGGGGTAGAGGCCGCCGGCCAGGTTGATGCGGTTGACCAGCTGCAGCATCAGCCAGCCGCCGCCCAGGCCCAGCAGCCCGCCGATGCCGAATTCACGCAGCAGGTGGGTGAGCAGGCTCCAATGCAGGCCGGTCTGGCCGCTGGCGATCATGTCGATCAGGGTGACGGTGAGGAACACCGCCATCGGGTCGTTGCTGCCCGACTCGATTTCCAGGGTGGCGGTAACCCGCTCGTTCAGGCCTTTGCCGCCCAGCAGCGAGAACACTGCGGCGGCATCGGTGGAGCCGACGATGGCGCCGATCAGCAGGCCCTGGATCAGGCTCAGGTTGAACAACCAGGCGGCGACCAGGCCGGTGAGGGCGGTGGTGATCATGACCCCGACGGTGGCCAGCGACAGCGCCGGCCACAACGCCACGCGAAAACTCGCCACCCGCGTGCGCAGGCCGCCGTCGAGCAGGATCACGGCCAGTGCCAGGTTGCCCACCAGGTAGGCGGTCGGGTAGTTGTTGAAGATGATGCCGCCACCATCGACACCGGCGACCATGCCGACGGCGAGGATGATGACCAGGATAGGGATGCCCAGGCGCGACGACAGCGAACTGACCAGGATACTTGCGCCCACCAGCAATGCGCCGATCAGGAACAGGCTGTTGATGGTGCTTGCATCCAAAGGCAGGTACTCCGGGACAGCGCGGGGAAAGAGGACTTGATAGCGAGTCGCTAGCAGGTCGCGTGCCAAATGATTCTAACCTGATGAATTGGCAGCATGTAAAGCGTTTCTGCAGATGTGCAAAAGGCACCGCGGTGGGTGCCTTTTGTTGTGTTGCCTGGGCGGGCCTCTTCGCGGGTAAACCCGCTCCTACAAGGGATACCCTATTCATGTAGGAGCGGCTTTAGCCGCGAAAGGGCCGGTGCAGGTTTACGCCTGCTTCACCTCACGCATCGCCTTGCCCTTCACCGGTGCACCGTTGGCCTTGTAGTACTTGGCGGTGCTGCGCGCCAGAGGCTTGCGGTTGCGGATCTTGTCCGAGATTTTCTCGGCGATCATGATCGTGGTGGCGTTGAGGTTGCCAGTGATGATGATCGGCATGATCGACGCATCCACTACGCGCAGGCCTTTCATGCCGTGCACGCGGCCTTCGCCGTCGACCACTGCCATGTCGTCGGTGCCCATCTTGCACGAGCAGGACGGGTGGAAGGCGGTTTCGGCGTGCTCGCGGATGAACTTGTCCAGTTCTTCGTCGGTTTGCACATGCGCGCCCGGGCTGATCTCGCGACCGCGGTACGGGTCCAGCGCCGGCTGGGCCATGATTTCGCGGGTCAGGCGGATGCCGTCACGGAATTCCTGCCAGTCCTGCTCGGTGGCCATGTAGTTGAACAGGATGCTTGGGTGCTGGCGCGGGTTCTTCGACTTGGCCTGGATACGGCCGCGGCTTGGCGAACGCATCGAGCCCATGTGCGCCTGGAAACCGTGTTCCTTCACGCCATTGGAGCCGTTGTAGTTAATCGCCACCGGCAGGAAGTGGTACTGAATGTTCGGCCACTCGAACTCAGGGCGGGTACGAATGAAACCACCGGCCTCGAACTGGTTGCTGGCGCCGATGCCGGTGCCCTTGAACATCCACTCGGCACCGATGGCCGGCTGGTTCCACCACAGCAGCGATGGGTATAGCGACACGGGCTGGGTGCAAGCGTATTGCAGGTACAGCTCCAGGTGGTCCTGCAGGTTTTCGCCAACGCCCGGCAAGTCGTGCACAACCGGGATGTCGAGGCTTTCCAGCAGGGCGCGCGGGCCGACGCCGGAACGCTGCAGCAGCTGTGGCGACGCAATGGCGCCGGAGCTGACGATCACTTCCTTGCGCGCACGGGCTTCAACGCGCTCTTCGCTGTCGCCGACCAGGTAGGTCACGCCAACGGCACGCTTGCCGTCGAACAGTACGCGGTCGCTGAGGGCGTGGGTGACGATGGTCAGGTTCGGGCGCTTCTTGGCCTGGTCCAGGTAGCCACGGGCGGTGCTGGAACGGCGGCCGTTCTTGGTCACCGAACGGTCCATCGGGCCGAAGCCTTCCTGCTGGTAGCCGTTGAGGTCTTCGGTGCGCGGGTAGCCAGCTTGTACGCCAGCTTCGACCATGGCGTGGAACAGCGGGTTGTTGCCGGCTTTAGGCGTGGCAACGCTGACCGGGCCTTCGCCACCGTGGTAGTCGTTCGGGCCGATGTCCCGCGTTTCAGCTTTTCTGAAATACGGCAGGCAGTCGAGGTAAGTCCAGTCCTCGAGGCCTGGCAGTTCTGCCCAGCCGTCGAAGTCCATGGCGTTGCCGCGGATGTAGCACATGCCGTTGATCAGCGACGAGCCACCCAGGCCTTTGCCGCGGCCACATTCCATGCGGCGGCCGTCCATGAACGGCTCCGGGTCGGTCTCGTAGGCCCAGTTGTAGCGGCGGCCCTGCAGCGGGAAGGCCAGGGCGGCTGGCATTTGGGTGCGGAAGTCGAAGCGGTAGTCGGGGCCACCGGCTTCCAGCAGCAGCACGGTGACGCCGGCGTCTTCGGTCAGGCGGGTCGCCAGGGTGTTACCGGCCGAGCCGGCACCGACGATGATGTAATCGAATTCTTGGGACATGAAAGTACCCTCGTGTTGGCGGTGATCAGGGAGCGGGAACGCCCGTGCACGGCGGCACGGGCGTGGCTTTACAAGGCCTTAGAAGACCGAGTTGTAGCCGCCCAGCTCGACCTGGACCGACTTGATGCGAGTGTATTGAGCCAGCGAGCTGATGCCGTTCTCACGGCCGACGCCCGACTGCTTGTAGCCACCCACCGGCATTTCGGCCGGCGACTCACCCCAGGCGTTGATCCAGCAGATACCGGCTTCAAGCTTGTGGATGATGCGGTGGGCACGGGTGATGTCGTTGGTGCAGACACCGGCGGCCAGGCCGTATTCGGTGTCGTTGGCGCGACGGATCACTTCTTCTTCGGTCTCGTAGGACAGAATGCTCATCACTGGGCCGAAGATCTCTTCCTTGACGATGGTCATGTCGTCGCTGCAGTCGGTGAACACGGTCGGGGCGACGAAGGCACCCTTGGCGAAATCACCTTCGGTCAGGCGCTCGCCGCCGCACAGCACGCGGGCACCTTCTGCTTTGCCCTTGGCGATGTAGCCGAGCACGCTTTCCATGTGCTGGAAGCTGACCAGCGGGCCGAAGTTGGTGTTTTCGTCTTCCGGGTTGCCAACGCGGATGCGGGCAACGCGCTCGGCGATCTTGGCTTCGAAGGCCGCCTTCATTTCAGCCGGGATGAACACGCGGGTGCCGTTGGTGCACACCTGGCCCGAGCTGTAGAAGTTGGCCATCATGGCGATGTCGGCGGCCTTGTCCAGGTCGGCGTCGGCGCAGATGATCAGTGGCGACTTGCCGCCCAGTTCCATGGTGACTTCCTTGAGCGACGAGCTCGAGGCGCTGGCCATGACTTTCTTGCCGGTGGTGGTGCCGCCGGTGAAGGAAACCTTCTCGATGCGCGGGTGTTCGGTCAGCCAGGTGCCGACTTCGCGGCCGCTGCCGGTCAGGACGTTGAACACACCGTTTGGCAGGCCGGCTTCGGTGTAGATCTCGGCCAGTTTCAGGGTGGTCAGCGAGGTGACTTCCGACGGCTTGAAGATCATCGCGTTGCCAGCGGCCAGTGCCGGGGCGGATTTCCACAGGGCGATCTGGATCGGGTAGTTCCAGGCGCCGATACCGGCGGTCACGCCCAGTGGCTCGCGGCGGGTATATACGAAGGACGATTCGCGCAGTGGGATCTGCTCGCCTTCGATGGCCGGTACCAGGCCTGCGTAGTATTCCAGCACGTCGGCGCCGGTGACGATGTCGACGTAGCGGGTTTCCGAGTACGACTTGCCGGTGTCCAGGGTTTCCAGCATGGCCAGCTCATCGTTGCGCTCGCGCAGGATGTCGACGGCGCGGCGCAGGATGCGCGAGCGCTGCATGGCGGTCATCGCAGCCCAGACTTTCTGGCCACGCTCGGCGCTTTCGACGGCTTTCTCGACGTCAGCCTCGGTGGCACGTTGCACGTGGGCGAGGACTTCGCCGGTAGCCGGGTTGATGGCTTCGAAAGTGGCATCGCTGCCAGCGTCGACGTAAGCGCCATCAATGTAGAGTTTTTGCGTTCCGAAACGGGCCATAGTGTCCTCGCAAGTGCAGTGTGTGGTTTGGCTTGCGCGTCACGCTCCTGCCGGGTTGGCAAGGGCCGTGCGCGCTGGGTCAGCGGCCTGGTCGTTTGTACCCAGGGTGTGCTGCTTAGCCAGTTGTAGATCCATGTATTCGTAAGCAATCCGTATTGCCTGGTCGGTGTCGAATGCATCACCCGACAGGGCGCCACGCAGCCACAAGCCGTCGATCAAAGCCGCCAGGCCGCGGGCGGCCTTGCGCGCATGGTAGAGCGGCAGGGCGCGGCGGAACTGGCAGCACAGGTTGGAATACAAACGGTGGTCGTTGATCCGCTGCAACCTGTGCAAATCGGGCTGGTGCATGCTGGAAGCCCAGAAGGCCAACCAGGTTTTCATTGCCGGGCCGTTCACCTGGCTGGCATCGAAGTTGCCCTCGATGATCACTTTCAGGTGGGCGCGCGGGCTGTCGTCCGTCAGGGCCTGGCGACGTGCTCTAACACCTTCGTTGAGCATGTTCATGATGTAACCCATCGTCGCTGCGATCAGGCCGTTCTTGTCCTGAAAGTAGTGACTGATGATGCCGTTCGACACACCGGCCAAACGGGCAATCAGCGCAATGCTGGCGTCCCCCAGACCGACCTGATCGACCGCCTGCAACGTGGCTTCGATCAACTGCTGGCGGCGGATGGGTTGCATACCGACCTTGGGCATCTTGCTATCTCCTCAGGCCTCTTCGAGCAGACGACACGCGGCTGACTCGGCGAAGGCCAGTCTATTTTGTTTTGATTGAACGTTCAATCAATAAAGAATAAGCTCTGCGACAATTTGTGCCATTGACAGTTTTTCAGGCCGTCGAGAAGGCACGGATTGACACCCCAGGAAATCGCGTAACCCCCGGAATACAAGGCGTTGACGGGCATGAGCGATGCGAAATGCAGATTCTGCCGTACGGCCACTGGCCCTGCGACAGGCCCTTGGAGCGGGCGGGGTGATCTGTGACGAATGCGCGCACCTCGGCTTGAGGCGTGGCATTTTCAGCAGGCCACCTGTCTGTTTTTTTGCAACGTATCGATTCGGGATCACGGTTTCCAGGGTGCTTTTATAACACCTGACGCAGTGGGGATATTCCACCAATTGCTCGGGAAAGACTGATTAGCCTCCACAGCCGTACTGCCCGGAGCATTCGTGCAATGAGTTCTGCCTCACTTACCAAGCCCCCCGCCGAGAGGGTACGGGTCAACCGCGTGGTGTTCTTCACCTCCGCGCTGATGATCCTCGTTCTGACTGCCTTGCTGATCGCTGTACCCGAAACCGCCGGCCAGGTGCTGGGCGTGGCCCAGAAGTGGCTGACGCGCACCTTTGGCTGGTACTACATGCTGGTCATCTGCGGCTACCTGGTGTTTGTCGTCTACCTGGCCTTCTCCGACTACGGCAGCCTCAAGCTGGGCGGCAAGGACGACCAGCCGGACTTCAGCTACGGCGCATGGGCCGGCATGCTGTTCTCGTCCGGTATCGGTATCTCGCTGCTGTACTTCGGCGCTTCCGAGCCGCTGGACCACTACTTCAACCCACCGGAAGGCACCCCAGCCAGCCTCGAAGCTGCGCGCCAGGGCCTGCAACTGACCTTCCTGCACTGGGGCCTGCATGGCTGGGCGATCTACGCCCTGGTCGGCCTGGCCGTGGGCTATTTCGCCTACCGCCACAACCAGCCGCTGGCGTTGCGCTCGGCGCTGTACCCGCTGGTGGGTGAGCGTTGGGTCAAGGGTGCTGCCGGCAATGCCGTGGACATCTTCGGCATGTTCGTCACCCTGCTGGGCCTGGTGACCAACCTGGGTATTGGCTCGATGCAGGTGTCGTCCGGCCTGGAATACTTGTTCGGCATGGACCACAGCAAGACCAACCTGCTGGTGGTGATCCTGGTCATGGCCGGCGTGGCTACCGTGGCAGCGGTATCGGGTGTGGAAAACGGCATCCGCCGCCTGTCCAACCTGAACATCATGCTGTTCAGCGGCCTGCTGATCTTCGTGCTGCTGGGCGGCGAAACCCTGCACCTGCTCAATGGCTTCGTGCAGAACGTTGGCGACTACCTCAACGGCATCGTGCTGAAAACCTTCGACCTCTACGTGTACGAAGGCGAGGCCGGCAAGTCCGAGCGCTGGCTGGGCCTGTGGACCGTGTTCTACTGGGCTTGGTGGATTTCCTGGGGCCCGTTCGTCGGCATGTTCATTGCCCGTATCTCCAAGGGCCGCACCGTACGTCAGTTGGTAATGGGCGTGCTGCTGATCCCGCTGGGCTTCACCCTGGCCTGGTTGTCGATCTTCGGCAACACCGCGCTGGACCTGGTGATCAACCAGGGCGCCGTGGAGCTGGGCAAGACTGCGCTGGAACAGCCGTCGATGTCGATCTACCAGCTGCTGGAATACTTCCCGGCGGCCAAGATCGTGATCGGTGTAGCAGTGTTCGTTGGCTTCGTGCTGTTCCTCACCCCGGCCGACTCCGGTGCGGTGATGATGGCCAACCTGTCGTGCAAGGGCGGCAAGGTCGACGAAGACGCCCCGCACTGGATGGTGGTGTTCTGGTCGGTGGTCATTACCCTGGTCACCATCGGCCTGCTGTTTGCCGGTAACTTCGAAGCCATGCAGACCATGGTGGTGCTGGCAGGCCTGCCGTTCTCGGTGGTGCTGGTGCTGTTCATGTTCGGCCTCTACAAGGCCATGAAGCAGGACGTGGCGGTGGAGCAGGAGCGTGCCGAGCTGGCCGCCCGTGGCCGTCGCGGCTTCAGCGAGCGCCTGACTCAGCTGGAACTGCAGCCGACCCAGGCCGTGGTGCAGCGCTTCATGGACAAGCAGGTCACTCCGGCCTTGAAAGAAGCCGCTGCACAACTGCAGACCCTGGGCTTCGAGGTGGAAACCCGTGTTGGCCAGTCGCGCAACATGATGGGCCTGCGGGTGATGATGGACGAGGGTAACCCGTTCGTTTACGAAGTGAGCCTGGACGGCTACATGGCTGCGCCGAGTGAAGCACCGGTGGAAGGCGAGCCGGAAGTGCGCCAGCGCTTCTACCGTGCCGAGGTGTACCTGCACGATGGCAGCCAGGAGTACGACCTGATGGGCTTTGCGCCCGAGCAGATTGTGCGTGATGTGCTGGACCAGTTCGAAAGCCACCGGCAGCTGTTGGGGCGTGTGTACAGCTGACGCTGATTTGCTGAAATGAAGGCCTTGCTCGAGTAGAGCAGGGCCTTTTTTTTGGGGCCGCTCTGATAAGACATCTCGGCTGCCAGGTGCCTGTCACAACATTTTCAGCGCCTATGAGATCGAGCGCCGCCCGCGCGGCGCTTCGCAGCACAAGGCTGCTCCTACATCTGTTTCGGGCCAGTTATTCCTGTGCCAGGTGGGTTGTATCCTTGGTGCATGTCTGGAGATCGATGAAGAGCAACTGCGTCCCCTACGATATCGAATGGAACAAACAAGGCGGTCAGCGGTGACCCCACAGGAGTGACTGGCCCGAAACAGATGTAGGAGCAGCCTTGTGCTGCGAAGCGCCGCGCGGGCGGCGCTCATCTGTGCATCACCTCAAATCCCAAGACATACGCCTGGAAGCCCTCACCCCACCTCCTCAAGGGGCAAATCGCGGCCCGTAAACATCTTCTTCTGCCCCAGCAATATGTAGCGCGAACATCGGCACTGTTTGCCGCAGCCTCCCGGTTTTTCCATGGAGGCATGCATAGCATGAGCAGTACCGAGATCCCTACGTTCGACTTCAGGCAAGCCGTTGCCCGGCAGTTCGCTGGTCGGCCAACCCTGCGCCAGGTCACCGGCGAGCAGCTGTTGCAAGTCATGCTGGCCGAGTTGCCATGGCTGGCTGATGTGACACCGGCCCTGACAACGGCCGAGCCGTTGATGCTGGATAGCCCGGCCCCTGACACGCCTTACTGGGCCACGCAGCCCATGCTCGACCGGGTGCTGCAAGCATTGCTGGACCCGAAGCCGCTGAGTATCGAGCCCTTGGCAGATGGGCGGCATTTCAACCTTGCGGTGACCGCCGCCTATCGCTTTGCGGGATCACACAGCGAGTTCGATACCCGGCAGTTGACAGGGTTGTCACGCGCGCTGAACGAACTGGTCGCGCACTTGCCGCAGCGCTTTGCCGAAGCCAAGCTCATCAGTTCGGCGCACTGGCCAAGCAATCGTTGGACTCCTGCTGATCGGAACAGAGGCCGACGTGCAGGGGCAGCGCCTTCTTGAGGTGCGCGAGGCGTTCAGCGATGAGGTCCTGGCCATGTTTGAAGAGGTGCAGGGCGAATGGCGAGAGCGGGAGGGCGACAAGCCGTCAGTCACTGTCGAAGCTGCCCCGGTCGATCTGCCAATGTGGGTGCAGTCACTGCTGGACGAAGGCAACAAGGTGCGAGGCAAGGCCAGGTTGTATGTGCAGCACGACATCAAGGGTGCCTTGCTCGCCCAGTTGTTCGACCAGCAACTGGGGCAACTGGACCGGGCGGCGAGTACCGTACGCAACGCCGGAGGCAACGACGCGCTGCTGCGGGCCCTGGAGCGGGAGGCGGACGGATTGCGTGCGGAGAAAAAACTCCAGCTCACCACCCTTTATACCGACACCAGCTATCCCTCTGCCGAAGCCCTGCGCTTCCTGCACGCGGAAGGTTTGATCACCGTCGAATACAGTGAACGGCGCACCATGCAGGACGGCAGTGCTTTTGATGAATACCGCGTGCTGCGCCTGCCGAGCCGGCGCAATCTCTGGGCGGCGCATTTTCATTTGCGCTCGCCGGACGCCTTCGCCCAGGACTTCATCGCCGGTCACCTCAAGACCTGGAGCCAACGCCGCATGAGCAGCCGCCTTGCTGCCACCGCTGGCCAGCGGCTACATCGTGGCAAGCTGACGCTGGAGCAGGCCAATGGGATCATTCCTTTCCATTGAACCGGCCGGTAATCCGGAGAGCGGCAGCTGTTTGCTGTGCCTGGCATTCATGCGCAGGCACAGCAGGTTCATGGGGCAATCAGGGCGCAGTGGCCTGTAGCAGATCGGTGCGGAATTCGGAGTTTTGCCCAATCACGTCGATAGCGACGCTGCACAGCTTCAAGGGCAGTGCAGCGCTGGGAATGTCGCGGCTTTGTGCACGCAACAGGCGATAACCAGAAAGGTCGTTGCAGTCTGTCGTTGCCGGTTCACCACGTTTTACCCGGTAGAACGCGACATCAGGATCTTTCGGCCAACTGATGCGTGCACCACCGTCAGGCAAGTGTTCAACCAGCACCCGAGCCTGGGGCCTGCCAGGCGGTAACAGATTCACTTCAATGCTCAGACTGTTGGCCATGAGCGCACGAGAAGGCCGCTGGTCTGGCGACTGTACGCCGACCAGGCACAGGTAATGAGTACCGGGTAAAGGGCCGATCGGGTCGTTGATCATGGCCTCTCTCGAAGGGATGGTGCCGCTGTAGCCCACCGGGTCTTCGCAGGCGAGTGCATCTGTACTGGCTTTGTAGCGGTAGCGCGGTGTGTCGAGCAGAAACTGGAAGCCCCAGCGTGCGGGCTCAAGGGAACCATCGGCCATGCTTCGGGCCTTGGTGAGGGATTTGAAACCATTGCCCTGCGGCTCGAGCTGAAAGGCCGGCAGCAACTGGCAAGCCTCAAGCTCGAGGTCCGCTTGACCTGCGTTGAAGCAGCCCTGAAGGCGATTGAGCGGGATTGCACCCACTTCGGTGTCATGCAGGCTATTGGCGATGCTGACCAGGCCATGGCTACCAACGTCCATGACCGGGCCGCCGGAGGCCCCCTCATCCAGGCCTTGGCAATCGTTACGCCTGACGTTGCGCCACACCCAGTTGCCGACACTGGCTGTACTGTGGAAGCGCTCCGTGCAGGTGGACAAGCGCAGGCCTTTACTGATCGAACTGGGTTCGCCGATTACGTGAACCGCGCTTCCCGATGCGGGGGACCGGCCCAGTTTGAGTGGCGTGATGCCTTGTGCCAGCAGCTCCTCAAGGGTGGCGTCCAACTCCAGAAGCGCCAGGTCGGCACCTTGCAAGCTGTTCCATACGGTACGCTTCAGGCGCACCGTGTGACGCTGGTCTTTGGTGTCGATAAAATAATTGAAGGCAATGCTGCCGGTAATCGGCTGGTCGACAATGACTTTGCCATTGACGCCGCCAGCGCAGTGGCCGGCTGTCAGTATGTAGGCCGGCCCACTTGTACCGTGGGTGTCATCACGGCTGTCCAGCAAGGTGCCGATGCAATGTCGGTTTTTCCAGATCAGCCGGCCAACGCCTGTCCACTGCGAGTCCTGGCCAGCGCTGTTGTACAGGGTAAGTGGTGCTGTGGGAGGGGGGGTGGTGTCGTTGGCATTAGCCAGGTGGCTGAAGAGTGCCAGGCCCAGCGTGGCCAGGAATAATGGTTTATGCATGTCGTACTCCATGGGGTGGAGGACGAAGCGTGAAGATGCTACCGATGCCCTTGGCGGTACATAGATGAAGGGCCTGCTCAGCGGTTGCTGTAGCGGCCATGCTTGCCATGTGCCGGCATGGCCTGGTTGCTCCGCTCGGCGATCATCTGTGGCAGCTTGATCAAGATGACACCTTGGCCTTTGAGCCGTGGCAGTTCGCGCTCTAGCACTTCCAGCGTCTGCGGGTAAGGATGCCCGATCAACACTGCCGAGCCTTGCTTGCGGGCCAGGGCAATGCCTTGCTGCAGCTGCCCGGTAATCGCCTCGGTGGTGCGCACATCGTCGAGGAACACATCCCGAGAGACATGCGCCAGCCCCTGCGCCTGCGCTTCGGCTGCCGCCACCGTGGCGGCACTGGTGCGGCTGTCGACGAAGAACAGGTGGCGCCGCTGCAGCTCGCCAACCAACCAGGCCATCGGCTCGCGCTGGGCGGTCATGCGGCTGCCCATGTGGTTGTTGATGCCGGCAGCGTAGGGCACCTTGAGCAGCGCGGCGTCCAGGCGCCGGCCCAGTTCCTCGATGGGCAGACCAGGGTGCCAGGCATAGGGCCCGGTAGCCGGGTCCATGGGCATGTGCAGGATCACCGTCTTGCCAGCCTTGTGGGCCTGGCGGGCGAAGTCGGTGGCGTGCGAGGTGTCGGGCATGATCGCCATGGTCACCGGGCCGGGCAGGGCCAGGGTACGGCTGTCACGCTCGGGGCTCTGGCCCAGGTCGTCGATGATGATGCTCATGTAGGCCTTGCCAGCCGGCGCCGCTTGCGCGACCCCGGTCAACAGGCAGAACAACAGACACAGCAGATAACGCATGGAGTGGATCAGTCGCCCTTGGTGATGTTCAGGCCCTTGAGCAGGCTCAGTGCCTGGCTCAGCTGGAAGTCGTCATCCTGCGGGCGCTCCTTGCGCTTGCTGCTGCCAGTCGGGCGCTCGGCACCGCCGTTGCCATTGCCCAGGTGGCCTTGCAGGTCGGCTTCCTTGAAGTTGTCGGTGTCGGCTTCGGCAGTGAGCTTGGCCGGGCGCACTTCGATGTCGGGGACAATGCCCTGGGCCTGGATCGAGCGGCCATTGGGGGTGAAGTACAGTGCGGTGGTCAGCTTCAGCGCACGGTCGTTGGCCAGTGGCAGCACAGTTTGCACCGAGCCCTTGCCAAAGCTGTCGGTGCCCATCAGCACGGCACGCTTATGGTCCTGCAGGGCGCCGGCGACGATTTCCGAGGCCGAAGCACTGCCGCCGTTGATCAGGACTACCAGTGGCACGCCTTCGCTGGCGTCGGCCGGGTCAGCCGAGAAGCGCAGTTCGGAGTTGGCGATGCGGCCTTTGGTGTAGACGATCAGGCCTTTGGTGAGGAAATGGTCGGCCACTTCCACGGCCGATTGCAGCACACCACCCGGGTTGTTGCGCAGGTCGAGCACCACCCCGCGCAGCTTCTTGCCGTTGTCCTTGCGCAGCTTGGCCAGGGCTTTGCTCACCTCGTCGCCGGTCTTGACCTGGAACTGGGTGATGCGGATGTAACCGTAATCGTTCTCCAGCAGCTGGCTCTTCACGCTCTTGACCTGGATGACTGCGCGGGTCAGGGTCACGTCAAACGGGTTGCCGCCGTCGCGCACCAGGGTCAGGGTGATTTTCTCTCCAACCTTGCCGCGCATCTTGTCGACGGCTTCGGTCATGGTCTGGCCGCGGGTCGGGGCACCGTTGATCTTGACGATCAGGTCGCCGGCCTGCACACCGGCACGCGTGGCCGGGGTGTCGTCGATTGGCGAGACCACCTTGATGAAGCCGTCTTCCTGGCCCACTTCGATGCCCAGTCCGCCGAACTCGCCGCTGGTGCTCTCCTGCAGCTCCTGGAAGTCCTCGGGGCCGAGGTAGGCCGAGTGTGGGTCAAGGTTGCTGAGCATGCCCTTGATGGCGTTTTCCAGCAGGGTCTTATCGTCCACGGGTTCGACGTAGGCCGCCTTGATGCGGTCCAGGACCTCGGCGAAGGTGCGCAGCTCTTCCAGCGGCAGCGGCGCCTTGGCGGTCACCTCGGTAGCCGGGACGACGGCGGCCTTGGCCGGTTCTGCGGCAGTGGCCAGGGGCGCGCCGACCGCCAGGGCGATGGACAGGGCCAGCTGGGTGAGACGAGGCGAGTGCAGCATGTCGAACGAACTCCTGATCCTGTAAGCGCTCCCTGGGGAGCATCGGCGTAGCACTCAGGCTACCCCGTAAAAATTGACTAGCCTCGGCACCACTGCGAAGGGTCGGTCGGGCGGCCCTGCTGGCGGATGGCGAAGTACAGGCCTGCCGCGTCCTGGCCGCCGCTGTCGCCAACGGTGGAAATGGCTTCACCGGCCTTGACGATATCACCAGCGCTCTTGAGCAGGCTCTGGTTGTGGCCGTACAGGCTCAGGTAACCGTTGCCATGATCCAGAATGACCAGAAGCCCGGCGCCGCGCAACCAGTCGGCGAACACCACGCGCCCGCCGTGTACCGCACGCACCTGGGTGCCCGGGTTGGCGCTGATCATCACCCCGTCCCACTTGGCACGGGCGTCGCTGCCGCGGGCATCACCGAAGCGTGCCAGCAATCGACCATTGACTGGCCACGGAAGTTTTCCCCGTGCGGCAGAAAAAGCACCGCCATAGTTCGCCCCGTCACTGGAAACCAGCGGGCCCAGTGTGGTGCGGGCCTTTTTCGGCGGCTCTACGGGTTCTGCCGGCTCGCGGGCCTGGTCGCGCGCAGCGGCGGCGGCCAGGGCTTCCTGCTGGCGGCGCTTTTCCGCTTCTTGCTGGGCCAGCAAGGCCTTCTTGCGCGCTTCTTCGGCCTCGCGGGCCTGGCGGGCCAGGGTTTCCTCGATGGTCTTGAGCACTTTGGCCAGATCGGCCTGGTCCTGTTCGCGGGCCTGCAGCTTCTGGTCGCGGTCTTTCACGTCGCTGTTGAGCTTGGCCAGTACCTGCTGGCGTTTGCCGCGCTCGGTTTCCAGCGCCTGGCGGCGGCTGTCGAGGTCAGCGCGCTGGGCCAGCAGTTGTTGCTGCTGGGTGGCGCTTTCCTGCTCGACGTTGGCCAGCTGGCGCAGGGTTTCGTTGAAGGTGCGCAGTTGCTCCAGGCGCGCCTTGCTCAGGTAGTCGTAGTAGGTGAGGGTGCGGGCGAACTTCTCGGGATTCTGCTGGTTGAGCAGCAGCTTGAGGTATTCCTCGCGGCCGTTCTGGTAGGCCGAACGGGCCTGGATGGCGATCAGTCGCTGTTGTTCAACGCGGGCGCTCTGGAGTTTTTTTTTCTCGGTATCAAGGCGCTCCAGCTCGCCCTCAGTCTTTTTTAGTTCTTGCTGCAGGGCCTCCACCTGCTTTTCGAGGTCGCCGATATCGGTCTCGGTGGCTTTGAGGTCCTTTTGCACACCGGCCTTTTCTTCCTGGAGCTTGCCCAGCGTCTTCTTGAGCTCGGCAATGTCCTGGCGGGTGGCATCCAGTTGCTGCTGGGTCTGTGCACGCTCATCGGCGAAGGCCGGGCTGAGCAGGCAAGACAGGGCTAGGAGGATCAGGGCGCGAAGCATGAGGTTTGGCGTACCAAGGATGGAGACTGGCCTAGTATGCCCGCGTGGGCAGGCAAAAAAAACGCCTCGCTGCGGGTGCAGGGGGGCGTTTGTCTGGAATTCATGTGTTATAGGGGGCTGCTGCGCAGCCCGATCGCGACACAAGGCCGCTCCTACAGTCATAACGCGGTCCCCTGTAGGAGCGGCCTTGCGTCGCGATGGGCCGCAAAGCGGCCCCCTTCAACACCAGATCAGGCATCAACCAGGATCGAAGTACCGGTCATTTCCACCGGCTTCTCCAGCCCCAGCAGCTTCAGCATGGTCGGCGCCACATCAGCCAGCACGCCGCCATCACGCACCTTGACGTTGCGCTTGCCCACATAGATGAACGGTACCGGCTCAGTGGTGTGCGCGGTGTGCGCCTGGCCGGTGCACTCGTCTTCCATCTGCTCGACGTTGCCGTGGTCAGCGGTAATCAGCGCTTCGCCGCCCACCTTGTCCAAGGCTTCAACGATGCGGCCAACGCAGGTGTCCAGCGCTTCGACGGCCTTGACCGCAGCTTCGAACACGCCAGTGTGGCCGACCATGTCGCCGTTGGCGTAGTTGACCACAATCACGTCGAAACGCTGCTGCTCGATGGCTTCGACAATGCGATCAGTCACTTGCGGGGCGTTCATTTCCGGCTGCAGGTCATAGGTGGCGACCTTTGGCGACGGGATCAGGATGCGCTCTTCGCCTTCGAACGGCTCTTCGCGGCCGCCGGAGAAGAAGAAGGTAACGTGGGCGTATTTCTCGGTTTCGGCGATGCGCAGCTGGGTCTTGCCGTTTTTCGCCAGGTATTCGCCCAGCACGTTGTTCAGGCTGGATGGCGCAAAGGCAGCCGGTGCGGCAATTTTTGCCGAATACTGGGTCAGGCCGATGTAGGCCGCCATCTTCGGCAGGCGCGCACGGTCGAACTCGGTGAAGTCCGGCTCGACAAAGGCACGCGACAGCTCGCGGGCGCGGTCGGCGCGGAAGTTCATGAAGATCACGGCGTCGCCGTCTTCGACCTTGACCGCTTCGCCAATGCGCGTGGCCTTGACGAACTCGTCGCTCTCGTCACGGGCGTAGGCCGCTTCCAGGCCAGCCACGGCGGTGTCGGCGGTGTATTCGGCGGCGCTGTCGACGATCAGGTTGTAGGCGGCGCTGACGCGGTCCCAGCGGTTGTCGCGGTCCATGGCGTAGTAGCGGCCGATCAGGCTGGCGATACGGCCTTTGCCCAGCTTGGCGAAGGTGGCGTCGAGCAGTTCGATGGACGACTGCGCGCTGCGTGGCGGGGTGTCGCGGCCATCGAGGAAGGCGTGCAGGTAGATCTTTTTTGCGCCGCGCTGCGCGGCCAGTTCGGCCATCGCCACCAGGTGGTCCTGGTGGCTGTGTACGCCGCCATCTGACAGCAGGCCGAGGATGTGCACGGCCTTGCCGGCACCGGCGGCCTTGTCCACGGCACCGGTGAGTACCGGGTTCTCGAAGAACTCGCCGTCACGGATGGCCTTGGTCACCCGGGTGAAGTCCTGGTAGACGACGCGCCCGGCGCCCAGGTTCATATGACCGACTTCGGAGTTGCCCATCTGCCCGTCCGGCAGGCCGACATCCATGCCTGAGCCGGAAATGAGGCCATGCGGCAGGGTGGCGCGCAGGCGATCATAAACCGGCGTATTGGCGGCAAAGATGGCGTTGTGTTCGGGGATTTCGCTGTGGCCGAAGCCATCCAGGATGATCAGGACCAGGGGTTTGGGCGTACTCGTCATCAATCAAACTCACGGTTGTTCAAAGATGATAAAGAAACGCATTTTAGGGCAAATACGCCACCCACGGCGAATATTCGTCCCATTCCCCCGACCGGCGCGCCTGTGCTAGCAACATGAAGGTGGTTTTCCGGCCGGCCTGTCGGGCTTTGGTGGCACTAAGGGGCTGTGTATACTGGCCGGCATTTTCAATCGCCTGGAACACCGCTGATGGTTGCTCACCTGATTCAATTCGCGACAGATCACTACATCCTGGTTGCGATCTTCCTCATTCTGCTGGTCCTGCTGCTCATCAATGAAATCCGCCGTGGCGGCCAGAGCCTGAGCAATGGCCAGCTGACTGCTCTGGTCAATGCCGACAAGGCCCTGGTGATCGACATTCGCCCGGCCAAGGAATACTCCGCCGGCCACATCGTCGGTGCGGTGAACATCCCGCAGGACAAGCTGGCCAACCGCATGGGCGAGCTGGAAAAGCACAAAGAGAAGACCCTGATCATCGTCGATGCGATGGGCCAGCAGTCCGGCACGCACTGCCGCGAGCTGCTAAAAGCCGGTTACAACGCCGCCAAACTGAGCGGTGGCGTTTCCAGCTGGAAAGCCGATAACCTGCCCCTGGTGAAGTGATATGAAGTCCGTCATCGTCTATTCCAGCGACTACTGCCCGTACTGCATGCGCGCCAAGTACCTGCTTGAGAGCAAGGGCGTGGCCTTCGAGGAAATCAAGGTCGACGGCAAGCCGCAGGTTCGCGCCGAGATGAGCCAGAAGGCCGGCCGTACGTCGGTGCCGCAGATCTGGATCGGCAGCACCCATGTCGGTGGATGCGATGACCTCTATGCCCTGGAGCGCGCCGGCAAGCTCGACGCGCTGCTGGCTGCCTGATTTGCACTGCATTCAAAAACATTAGGATAAGGATCTGCCATGACTGACCAACAGACCAACGGCGCTGCTGCAGAAGACAACAGCCCTCAGTTCTCCATGCAGCGCATCTATGTGCGCGACCTGTCGTTCGAGGCCCCGAAAAGCCCGCAGATCTTCCGCCAGACCTGGGAGCCGAGCGTTGCCCTGGACCTGAACACCAAGCAAAAGGCCCTGGAAGGCGACTTCCACGAGGTGGTGCTGACCCTGTCGGTTACCGTCAAGAACGCTGACGAAGTGGCATTCATCGCTGAAGTGCAGCAGGCCGGTATCTTCCTGATCAAGAACCTGGACGCGGCTTCGATGAGCCACACCCTGGGTGCGTTCTGCCCGAACATCCTGTTCCCGTACGCCCGTGAGACCCTGGACAGCCTGGTGACCCGCGGTTCGTTCCCGGCGCTGATGCTGTCGCCGGTCAACTTCGACGCCCTGTACGCGCAAGAAATGCAGCGTATGCAGGAAGCTGGCGAAGCGCCGACTGTGCAGTAATCGCTGCCGGTACCAAGAAAGCGCCTCTCGGGGCGCTTTTTTGTTGCCTGTGCTGGCCTCTTCGCGGGTGAACCCGCTCCTACACTGGGCGCGCGGTCCCTTGTAGGAGCGGGTTTACCCGCGAAGAGGCCAGCACAGGCGACCCATCAACTCCCGGCAAACCCGTTCTGCCGCCACGCCTCATACACCGTCACCGCCACGGTATTGGACAGGTTCAGGCTACGGCACCCCGGCCGCATCGGCAGGCGCAGGCGCTGTTCGGCTGGCAGGCTGTCCAGCACCTCGGCCGGCAAGCCGCGGCTTTCCGGCCCGAACAGGAAGGCATCGCCTGACTGGTAGGCCACTTCGTGGAACGGGTGCGAGCCCTTGGTGGTAAAGGCGAACAGCCGCGGGTTACCCAGGCTTTCCAGGCATCCGGCCAGGCTCTCGTGGCGTTTGAGCGTGGCATACTCGTGGTAATCAAGCCCAGCGCGGCGCAGGCGCTTGTCATCCAGTTCGAAGCTGATGGGTTCGATCAGGTGCAGGTGGCAGCCACTGTTGGCGCACAGGCGAATGATGTTGCCGGTATTCGGCGGAATTTCTGGTTGAAAAAGGATGACGTGAAACATGCACGGCTCCAAGCGTGAAGATGACGGGCATTCTACTCCTGAACCGGACGTGCGTTCGAAGGCGTTCCCGCGGGTGATGTTGTCCTTGGCGATTGTTGGCTTGATGGTGGGGCTAATGATTGGCCGCCTGACCACGCCCGACGAGCGCGAGCTGCAGCAGGTGGAGGTGGTGCAGGACGGCCTGGAGCTGTGGTTCAACGAAGAGCCGCAACTGCATGGCGAAAATGTGGACGGCACCGTTGCGTTGCTGTTCCAGGCCCAGGGCAAGGTTCAGCAGGGGCAATTGAGCCTGCAGGGCAAGCCGGTGAGCTGGCGGGTGCAGAAGAGCAAGGAAGGTTTGTTGCTGACGGTGGTGGCTGCGCGCCCCCTGCACGGCGAGTGGGCCGGTGCAGAGGACGCTGGGCGCTGGCGGGTGCAGGTGAAACTGCACGAATAAAAGAGGGGATTTCCCGGCCTGCCTGTACCAGGGTCCCCAAAAGGGCTACGGCGTACTGCGTGTAAAGGGGGGATGGCCCGGCCTGCCTGTACCGAGGTCCCCAAAAGCGGCGGTGCTGCGAATAAAAGAGGGGTTCACCCGGCCTGCCTGTACCAGGGCCCCCGAAACGGGTTATGTATGAGTTATTGCAGGGGGCGTGCCAGTTTTGCAAAGCCCGGGGAATACTGGGCTTTGAGGGGGATTTGGCCGGGTTTGGAGGGGATTTGTGCCTTGAGGCGGTGCGTTGGGCACAGGATCGGTGCATCGGAAGGCTGAAATAGCTGGGGCCGCTTTGCGGCCCTATCGCGACACAAGGCCGCTCCTACAGGGGAACGCGATTTCCTGTAGGAGCGGCCTTGTGTCGCGATAGGGCTGCGCAGCAGCCCCAGAAATCTTGTGGGTTAAACTAGAGCTCAGTGCTCATCACCTTCCTCTTCATCCCCCCCAGCCACATTCATCCCCAGCTCCTTGATCTTGCGCGTCAGGGTATTGCGCCCCCAACCCAGCAGCAGTGCGGCATCCCGGCGGCGCCCGGCGGTGTGCTTGAGCGCTGTCTCGATCATGATCCGTTCAAAGCTCGGCACCGCGCTGTCCAGCAGGTTGGTCTGCCCACGCGCCAGCGCTTGGTCGGCCCACTGGCGCAGGGCCTGCTCCCAGTTGGTCACCGGCGCGGCGTCCTGTGGCAGGTTCAGCAGTTCGGGCGGCAGGTCACCGATCAGCACCTCGCGGCTGGAGGCCATCACGGTGATCCAACGGCAGGTGTTCTCCATCTGTCGCACGTTGCCTGGCCACGGCAGGTTACGGATGAATTCCTCGGTTTCCGGCTTGAGGATCTTCGGCTCGACCGCCAACTCCTGGGCAGCGCGGGCGAGGAAGTGGCGGGCGAGGGCGGGGATGTCTTCGCGGCGGTCGGCCAGGCGCGGGATGTGGATGCGGATCACGTTCAGGCGGTGGAACAAGTCCTCACGGAACTTGCCGGCTTGCACCAACGATTCGAGGTTCTGGTGGGTGGCGGCGATGATGCGCACATCGACCTTGACCGGCACATGACCGCCCACGCGGTAGAACTCGCCGTCAGCCAGCACCCGCAGCAGGCGGGTTTGGGTGTCGGCAGGCATGTCGCCGATTTCGTCGAGGAACAGCGTGCCGCCATCGGCCTGCTCGAAGCGGCCCCGGCGCAGGTTGGCAGCGCCAGTGAAGGCGCCTTTTTCATGGCCGAACAGCTCGGACTCCATCAGGTCCTTGGGGATGGCGGCCATGTTCAGTGCAATGAACGGTGACGCCGCACGCGGGCTGTGGCGGTGCAGGGCATGTGCCACCAGCTCCTTGCCGGTACCTGATTCGCCGTTGATCAGCACGGTGATGTTGGAGTGGCTGAGGCGGCCGATGGCGCGAAACACCTCCTGCATGGCCGGGGCTTCACCGATGATTTCCGGGGTGCGCGCCAGGTTCTGCGGCACATCCAGCCCTTGTTGCTCCTGGGCGTGCTGGTTGGCGCGCTTGACCAGCGAGACGGCTTCGTCGACGTCGAACGGCTTGGGCAAGTACTCGAAGGCACCTCCCTGGTACGACGCCACGGCACTGTCCAGGTCGGAATGGGCGGTCATGATGATGACCGGCAGGCGCGGGTGTTGGTCGCGGATCTGTGCCAGCAGGTCGAGGCCGCTGGTGCCGGGCATGCGGATGTCGGAAATGATCACGTCCGGCTGCTGGCGCGCCAGGCGGCCCATGACGCCATCGGCGCTGTCGAAGCTCTGGGTGGTCATGCCTTCTTGTTGCAGGGCTTTTTCCAGGACCCAGCGGATGGAGCGATCATCGTCGACGATCCATACGGTTTCACTTCGGCTCATGAGGCGGTGGCTCCTTGTTCCAGGGGCAGGTAGATCGAGAAGGCGGTGTGGCCTGCATGGCTTTCACACTCGATCAGGCCCTGGTGCTGGCTGATGATGTTCTGGGTAATGGCCAGGCCCAGCCCGGTACCGTCCGGGCGACCACTGACCATGGGATAGAAGAGGGTGTCCTGCAGTTCCGCCGGGATGCCTGGGCCGTTGTCGATGATCTCGACACGCGCCACCAGGCGGTGACGCACATGGCCGATGGTGAACTGGCGCAGGGCCCGGCTGCGCAAGGTGATGCGGCCCAGGCGCAGTTCGTTCTGCGAGCTGATCGCCTGCATGGCGTTGCGCACGATGTTGAGCACGGCCTGGATCATCTGTTCACGGTCAATCAGCACGTCTGGCAGGCTTGGGTCGTAATCGCGCACCAAAGTGATGCAGCCCTGGCTTTCAGCCTCCACCAGGCTGCAGACCCGCTCCAGCACTTCGTGGATGTTGGTCATGGCCAGTGACGGCAGCTTGTTCGAACCGAGCATGCGGTCGACCAGGTTGCGCAGGCGGTCAGCCTCTTCGATGATCACGTTGGTGTAGTCGCGCAGGCCTTCCTCGGGCAGCTCGCGAGCCAGCAGCTGGGCTGCGCCGCGGATGCCACCGAGGGGGTTCTTGATTTCGTGGGCCAGGCCGCGCACCAGCATCTTGGTGGTTTCCTGCTTGCTCAGCTGGGCCTCTTCCTTGGTGATGCGCAGCAGCCGGTCACGCGGGTGTACCTCCAGCAACAGCAGGGTCTGGCCCTGGTGCAGGATTGGCGTTACCGCGTAGTCGACGGTGATGGTCTGCCCGGTCAGCGAGGTGAGCTGCGCTTCACGCTTGGTGAAAGGGTGCGCCTGCTCGACCGCCTGGCGCAGCGAGCTGAGCGCTTCGGTCGACTCGGTGAACAGTTCGCTGATGAACTGCCCATGGCTGCGCTGGCCACTGACGGCCAGTAACATTTCCGCGGCCGGGTTCATGTACTCCAGGCGCAGCTCTGCGTTGAGCAGCAACGTGGCGGTGGTCAGGTTGTCCAGGAGCAGACGGTGCTGTGCATCGCTGATGGTCATAAGGCGTCGTTGACCTCTTTTGGCGCTTGCCTGGCACTGCTTTGGCCAGGGCCGGACGCGGGTGGGTCCGCTGGTGCGAGACTCTCTACCTCAAGAAAATGCAAGAAACAAACCAAAGCTCCGAAAAGAAGCGGGATTGGCCGATAAAGGCCTGAATCTGCGCGAATTCGGATCATAAACTCTGGATGAAACGTTTCACTTGAACCAGATTGGGGAGCAAATGGGGGCACGACGTTCAGTTGTGCACCAAGATAGAGCATAGCGTGGTGGGGGAGGTTTCTGTCGCTGCCCTATGGTGCAGAAACGAAAACGGCCTCCCGAAGGAGGCCGTCTCGTCTTGATCATGTCATCGGCGCGAGGCGCCGGTCAGATCAGCAGCTGTAGTACAGCTCGTATTCCAGCGGGTGCACGAAGGTACGGACCTTGATCTCTTCTTCGCTCTTCAGCTCGATGAAGGCATCGATGAAGTCGTCGGAGAACACGCCGCCCTTGGTCAGGAACGCACGGCCTTTGTCCAGCTCTTCCAGAGCTTCTTTCAGGCTGCCGCACACTTGCGGGATGTCCTTGGCTTCTTCTGGCGGCAGGTCGTACAGGTTCTTGTCGGCAGCATCGCCAGGGTGGATCTTGTTCTGGATGCCGTCCAGGCCAGCCATCAGCAGGGCCGCGAAGGCCAGGTACGGGTTGGCCGATGGGTCCGGGAAGCGTGCTTCGATACGGCGGGCTTTCGGGCTGCCGACGTAAGGAATACGGATCGAGGCGGAACGGTTGCGAGCCGAGTAGGCCAGCATTACCGGGGCTTCGAAGCCTGGCACCAGACGCTTGTACGAGTTGGTCGACGGGTTGGTGAAGCCGTTCAGGGCCTTACCGTGCTTGATGATACCGCCGATGAAGTACAGGGCGGTGTCGGACAGGCCGGCATAGCCTTCACCCGAGAAGGTGTTCTTGCCGTCTTTCCAGATCGACATGTGCACGTGCATGCCCGAGCCGTTGTCGCCGTATAGTGGCTTCGGCATGAAAGTGGCGGTACGGCCGTAGGCGTCGGCAACGTTGTGCACGACGTATTTCAGGGCCTGTACTTCGTCAGCTTTCTTTACCAGGGTGTTGAACTTGACGCCGATTTCGTTCTGGCCGGCAGTCGCCACTTCGTGGTGGTGAACTTCAACGATCTGGCCCATTTCTTCCAGTGCGTTGCACATGGCAGTACGGATTTCGTGGTCGTGGTCGAACGGCGGAACCGGGAAGTAGCCGCCTTTCACGCCAGGACGGTGGCCTTTGTTGCCGCCTTCCACGTCAGCGTCGGTCATCCACGAGCCTTGCTCGGAGAAGATCTTGAACATCGAGCCGGAGATGTCCGACTTGAACTTCACTTCGTCGAAGATGAAGAATTCTGGCTCTGGGCCGGCGAATACGGTGTCACCGATGCCGGTGCTCTTCAGGTACTCTTCGGCGCGCTTGGCGATGGCACGTGGGTCGCGATCGTAGCCCTGCATGCTCGACGGGTCGACGATGTCGCAGGTGATGATCAGGGTTGGCTCTTCGGTGAACGGGTCCAGAACGGCGGTGTCGTCGACCGGCATCAGGATCATGTCGGAAGCTTCGATGCCTTTCCAGCCAGCGATGGAGGAACCGTCGAACATCTTGCCGACTTCGAAGAAGTCTTCGTCCAGAGCGTCACGCGACGGCATGGTCACGTGGTGCTGAATGCCTTTGGTGTCCGTGAAACGCAGATCAATCCACTTGACGTCATGATCTTTGATGAGTTGAACCGACTTCGACATGTTGTCCTCCGGATGGTCTAGAGCGCGGTGGGCCGCTGCCCTGGAAAAAGGGTGTTGCCGGGCGCGGATAGTCGGCCAAGCTTACCTGCCTCACAAGGGAGCAAATTGCATGCCAGTGCCCGAAAATGGCGAGCGCGGGATAAAAGGGGGCGTTTGCGGGCATTTTGCGGTGGGTTGGGCGGGAAAAATGCACCCTTACGAGGCGATTTTTCGATTGCTCGCACCAATGTGGTGCATGTCTTGAGTTGTGTGACGTTTGCGAGATCGAGCGCCGCCCGCGCGGCGCTTCGCAGCGCAAGGCTGCTCCTACATCTGTTTCGGGCCAATTATTCCTGAGGCAGAGGCGCGCGCCCTTGGTGTCCACCTCAATGTCGTGTTGGACAAACAAGGCGGTCGCGTGCGCTGGTACAGGCTTGACTGGCCCGAAACAGATGTAGGAGCAGCCTTGTGCTGCGAAGCGCCGCGCGGGCGGCGCTCGTTCTCACAGGCGCCACAAAACCCGCCTCCTACATTTATCTGAAAGCTTCTGATCAAAAGTTGGTCAAATCCTGAGCAATTTCCGCTATAATTCGCGCCCCTCATTTTCGGCAGGCCCTGCGCGCGCTGTTAACCAATGAAACTTATCGTCAAAGTCTTCCCAGAAATCACCATCAAGAGCCGGCCGGTGCGCAAGCGCTTCATCCGCCAGCTCGGCAAGAACATCCGCAACGTGCTCAAGGACCTCGACCCTGAGCTCGCGGTCGATGGTGTCTGGGACAATCTCGAAGTGGTCACCCGCGTCGAAGACGAGAAAGTCCAGCGCGAGATGATCGAGCGCCTCACCTGCACCCCGGGTATCACCCACTTCCTGCAGGTAGAGGAATACCCGCTGGGCGACTTTGACGATATCGTCGCCAAGTGCAAGCACCACTTCGGCCACCTGCTGGCCGGCAAGCGCTTCTCGGTGCGCTGCAAACGCGGCGGCCACCACGACTTCACCTCGATGGACGTCGACCGCTACGTCGGCAGCCAGCTGCGTCAGCAGTGCGGCGCCGCCGGCATCGATCTGAAGACGCCTGAAGTCGTGGTGCGCATGGAAATCCGTGACCAGCGCCTGTACGTGATCCACAACCAGCACAACGGCATCGGCGGTTACCCGCTGGGTGCCCTTGAGCAAACCCTGGTGCTGATGTCCGGTGGCTTCGATTCCACCGTGGCGGCCTACCAGATGATGCGCCGCGGGCTGATGACCCACTTCTGCTTCTTCAACCTCGGTGGCCGTGCCCACGAGCTGGGCGTGATGGAAGTGGCCCACTACCTGTGGAAGAAGTACGGCAGCAGCCAGCGCGTGCTGTTCATCAGCGTGCCGTTCGAAGAAGTGGTCGGCGAGATCCTCAACAAGGTCGACAACAGTTACATGGGTGTGACCCTCAAGCGCATGATGCTGCGCGGTGCCGCGCACATGGCCGACCGCCTGCAGATCGAGGCGCTGGTGACCGGCGAGGCGATTTCCCAGGTGTCCAGCCAGACTTTGCCGAACCTGTCGATCATCGACTCGGCCACCGACAAGCTGGTGCTGCGCCCGTTGCTGGCCAGCCACAAGCAGGACATCATCGACCAGGCCACCGAGATCGGCACGGCCGACTTCGCCAAGCACATGCCGGAATACTGCGGCGTGATCTCGGTGAACCCGACCACCCATGCCAAGCGTCACCGCATGGAGCACGAAGAAAAGCAGTTCGACATGGCCGTGCTGGAGCGCGCCCTGGAGCGTGCCAAGTTCATCTCCATCGACCACGTGATCGATGAGCTGGGCAAGGACATCGAAGTCGAGGAAGTGGCCGAGGCGCTGCCAGGCCAGATCGTCATCGACATTCGTCACCCCGATGCCCAGGAAGACGAACCTCTGGCGCTGGAAGGTATCGAAGTCCAGGCCATGCCGTTCTATGCGATCAACAGCAAGTTCAAGCACCTGGACCCCACGCGCCAGTACTTGCTGTATTGCGACAAAGGTGTGATGAGCCGTTTGCACGCACACCACCTGCTCAGTGAGGGACATGCCAATGTGCGTGTTTATCGTCCGACATAAGACGCCGGGGCTGTATGGCGGCAGTATCCGCCATCGCCCTCCCGACCGCCGGGCCCGCTGAGCCTTAAACAGTACATATTGGCCGCCTACACTGGGCGGCAACCGAATCCTCTGATCGAGATACACTTGTGATCGAAAATCTGCGTAACATCGCCATCATCGCCCACGTTGACCATGGTAAAACCACCCTGGTCGACAAACTCCTGCGTCAGTCCGGCACCCTGGAGCGTAACGAGCTCAACGACGAGCGCGTCATGGACTCCAACGACCAGGAAAAAGAGCGCGGTATTACCATTCTGGCGAAAAACACCGCCATCAACTGGAACGGCTACCACATCAACATCGTCGACACCCCCGGCCACGCCGACTTCGGTGGCGAGGTTGAGCGTGTAATGTCGATGGTTGACTCCGTGCTGCTGCTGGTCGACGCCCAAGACGGCCCGATGCCACAAACCCGCTTCGTGACCAAGAAGGCCTTCGAAGCCGGCCTGAAGCCGATCGTCGTGATCAACAAGGTTGACCGCCCGGGCGCGCGTCCTGACTGGGTTCTGGACCAGATCTTCGACCTGTTCGACAACCTCGGTGCCACCGACGAACAGCTGGACTTCAAAGTGGTCTACGCCTCGGCCCTGAACGGCATTGCCGGTCTGGACCACACCGAAATGGGCGAAGACATGACTGCCCTGTACCAAGCTGTCGTCGACCACGTTCCAGCGCCAGCTGTTGACCGTGACGGCCCGTTCCAGATGCAGATCTCCGCACTGGACTACAACAGCTTCCTGGGTGTGATCGGCGTTGGCCGTATTGCCCGTGGTCGCATCAAGCCGAACACCCCGGTTGTCGCCATCGACGCCGACGGCAAGAAGCGTAACGGCCGTATCCTCAAGCTGATGGGCCACCACGGTCTGCACCGCGTCGACGTCGAAGAAGCCCAAGCTGGCGACATCGTCTGCATCAGCGGTTTCGACGAGCTGTTCATCTCCGACACCCTGTGCGACCCGACTGCCGTTGAGGCGATGAAGCCGCTGACCGTTGACGAGCCTACCGTTTCGATGACCTTCCAGGTCAACGACTCGCCGTTCTGCGGCAAGGAAGGCAAGTTCGTCACCAGCCGTAACATCAAGGACCGTCTGGACAAAGAGCTGCTGTACAACGTTGCCCTGCGCGTTGAAGAAACCGACTCCCCAGACAAGTTCAAAGTCTCGGGCCGTGGCGAGCTGCACCTGTCGGTACTGATCGAAACCATGCGTCGCGAAGGCTTCGAACTGGCCCTGGGCCGTCCGGAAGTGATCATTCGTGAAGTGGACGGCGTGAAGCAGGAACCGTTCGAAAACGTCACCATCGACATCCCTGAAGAATCCCAGGGCAAGGTCATGGAAGAGATGGGCCTGCGTAAAGGCGACCTGACCAACATGGTCCCGGATGGCAAGGGCCGTGTACGCCTGGAATACAACATCCCGGCGCGTGGTCTGATCGGTTTCCGTAACCAGTTCCTGACCCTGACCAACGGTGCAGGCATCCTGACCTCGATCTTCGATCGCTACGACACCGTGAAGTCCGGCCACATGTCCGGCCGTCAGAACGGCGTACTGGTTTCGGTCGAAACCGGCAAGGCGCTGACCTACTCGCTGGAAACCCTGCAGGCTCGCGGCAAGCTGTTCGTTGAACACGGCCAGGAGATCTACAACGGTCAGATCATCGGCCAGAACAGCCGCGACAACGACCTGGGCGTCAACCCTACCAAGGGCAAGAAGCTCGACAACATGCGTGCTTCGGGTAAAGACGAAGTCATCGCCCTGGTTCCACCTGTTCGTTTCACCCTGGAACAGGCTCTGGAATACATTCAGGAAGACGAGCTGTGCGAAGTAACACCGAAGTCCATCCGTCTTCGCAAGAAGATCCTGGACGAAAGCGAGCGTACCCGCGCTGCCAAGAAAGCCAAGAACAGCTGAGTTAGCGTTGGCTGAATGAAAACGCCCCCGGTCGCTAGGCCGGGGGCGTTTTTGTTTGTCTGGGGAGTGCTCAGCGGGTCGTGCCCAGTTCGGCGTCCTCCAGCAGGGCCTTGGCCAATGCACTGAGGTAGAGCGCGGCCCAGATCAGTTGCGGGTCGTTGTCCAGGAACGCGGGACGCCTCTTTCTCAGCGCCCTCGCTCGCCCGATCTGATTTTTTCTGATGAACCTCCAAACATAAAAATACTGGTAAGTTTGTGAGCATGAAAAATACCGTTGTGCTCATATCGCTCTACCGGAACCCTATGCTTGTAACCTACGACTTCACTCCCCGTTAAAGTGGCCATCTGGTCTATAAAAGAGGGCATTTTAGGCCCTGCCGGCTCAGCAGAATAGCAGGCCAATATATGTATCTTCCTGTTCCTTGTAACAATACCCTGAGCATTCAAGCCTTGGATTACAGCCGGAGCTTTATATGCCTTATTGCCCTGTCCAACGAGCAGGCCTGGAATGCCATGGCCTAAGATATAGAGTTTGTCATTGGCGTCTGTTTTACTTCCAGATTTGGAAAA
Source organism: Pseudomonas sp. NPDC089392 (assembly GCF_044749595.1). NCBI lineage: Bacteria > Pseudomonadati > Pseudomonadota > Gammaproteobacteria > Pseudomonadales > Pseudomonadaceae > Pseudomonas > Pseudomonas sp. NPDC089392. The sequence continues at coordinate 127,697 of NZ_JBIVIF010000001.1, read as the reverse complement.
CACAGTAATTCCATCGTGCTTCATCAGGGGTGTGCCCGTGTACTCCTTTACTGTAATTAACGATAGTAAAGCGCGTTTAATGTTATGCCAGGACCACTGGCCTGTAGGGTCAGTCCGATTGACAGGGTCGTTCAGGCAGAATGCATAGCTATTGGTTCCGCCTCGCCCAAACGGACTAAGATTGTCGGCGGAAACAAAGCGCCTGAGCGCTGTACTGTATGCGCGACGACCGTTTCCCAGCAGATATAAATGAGAGAGGTGATCTCGAAATGCCCCTTGAAAGCCGACATTAAGGGAAATATTATTGGAGTTAGCCCCGTACACATCAAAGCAAATTTGCTGACTGTTCAAGCTATCGCTGAGAAAAATGGCCGATCCTTGTCCGTCCACGCCAGCCAATGCGTCCCGAGCATTTTTCTGTTTCACGGCCATGCACGGCAGCCCATATTTGAATAATCTCACTTCAGGCGAGGCGGTAACCAGAATCTCGTTGCAATATGTGTAAATCATGGTTCTTTTCCTAAAAGAAAGTCACCATTTTGTAGTCTCAAAGCAAAACTGGACAACTGTCAAAAATGACAGTTTTAGTCAAGAGCACATGAGTTGAGCCTCGATGAAAACCAGGCGTGCGGCGCTGTACGCCGAATTACCCAACTACCCATCACCCAAGGCATTGAAACTTGCCCGCCATGACCTGGAGCATGCCGACTCACTGATGCGCCGGGCGGAGCTTGATGTCCGCCACACAATCACAACCAAGGCATGCGCCCGGCGGCCCTCACTCGGGGCGGCACGAGAAGATCAAAGGCTGGTCGCTGATGCTGAAAAAACTGAGAAATAAGCCGATTCGACGACCTGCAAGGCGATAGCGATCTGTAAAAATACGAAACCCCCAATGAAGGGGGTCGTATCGCGGATGCCCTTAGGGACTAATCCCATCAACCGGCACGGCCGGAACCAGGTGGCGGCGTCTAGATACTTCTGACGGAAGCTCCGTGTACATCGAGACAGGTGAAAGCCTATTGAGTCCTGGCGGGACCGTCAACGCCCAACCACCTTGGGCTTGTAAGCACAATACCCCGGCCGCGGCCCGACCTTGGGGTGATTGCGGCAGGTATCCGGGCGCTTGTCATAAATGGTGCACAGCCGGCTCTTACGATCCAGGTACATGCAGTCATCGTTGCTCATCCGGGTCAGGGTAAAGATCCCCGACTTCTGGTTGAAGCGCTCGATGATGCCTTCTTTCTGCAGGCGCTTGGCCACGTTCTTCGGCGGTTCGTCTTTTTCGAACTCGTCGACCACGCCGATACGGATCAGATCCTTGATCTTCACCTCCACCGGCAGGGTGCAGCAGGTCGAATGGCAGCCATGGCACATGTTGCTGGTGTAGCGCTGCCAGGTCTCCAGGCGGTCGACTTCGGCTGCGGCGATCAGGGTCGTTTTCATCGTTATGGGGGTGGATCACGGTCTTGGGGCGCGCGATGATACCGGAATCGCTCAATTTATGAACAACCTTTTGGCCGATTACGCAAAGGTAGATGAAAACCGCGAACGCCGGCTTTCGCTCCCGGTCGAAGCGTCTAGGCTGAAAAGTTTCCCTCCGCTTTCGTCAACTTGCCCGAGGATGCCGCATGTCCCAGGAAGCCAAAGCACGTGACGCCGAAGTCGCGGATTTTCGTGCTGCTGTACTCAACAAGCTGACCTATGCGGTCGGCAAGGACCCGGAGCACGCCTTCGACCATGACTGGTTCGAAGCCATCGCCCTCGCCGCACGCGACCATATGGTCGACCACTGGATGGACCACACCCGTCGGGCCTATCGACGTAGCCAGAAGCGGGTCTACTACCTTTCCCTGGAATTCCTCATCGGCCGCCTGCTCTACGACAGCCTGAGCAACCTGGGCCTGCTGGACATCGCCCGCGACGCGCTGCAAGACCTGGATGTGGACCTGGAGCGTATTCGCCTGCTCGAACCGGACGCTGCACTGGGCAACGGCGGCCTGGGCCGCCTGGCGGCTTGCTTCATGGAGAGCATGTCAACCTTGGGCATCGCCGCCCATGGCTACGGCATCCGCTATGAACACGGCTTGTTCCGCCAGGCGGTGGTCGATGGCTGGCAGCAGGAACAGACCGAGAACTGGCTGGACTTCGGCAACCCGTGGGAGTTCGAGCGTGCCGAGGTGATCTACCCGATCAGCTTTGGCGGCAGCGTCGAAACGGTGCACGACAGCCACGGCAATCAGCGTCAGGTGTGGTGGCCGGGCGAGACCGTGCGGGCGGTTGCCTACGACACACCGGTGGTCGGCTGGCGCGGGGCCAGCGTCAACACCTTGCGCCTGTGGCGGGCGCGGGCACTGGAAGAGTTGCACCTGGAACGCTTCAACGCCGGTGATCACCTGGGCGCGGTAGCCGAGGTGGCGCGGGCCGAGAGTATCTCGCGGGTGCTATACCCGGCTGACAGCACCGAAGCCGGCCAGGAACTGCGCCTGCGCCAGGAGTACTTCTTCGTATCGGCGTCGCTGCAAGACCTGCTGCGTCGCCACCTGAACATGCACGACAACCTGCTCAACCTGCCTGACGCAGCGGCCATCCAGCTCAACGACACCCACCCGTCGATCGCCGTGGCCGAGTTGATGCGCCTGCTGGTGGACCAGCACGAAATCCCTTGGGACCAGGCTTGGGCGCTGACGGTCGGCACCCTGGCCTACACCAACCACACCCTGTTGCCGGAGGCCCTGGAAACCTGGCCAGTGGCACTGATGGAGCGCATGCTGCCGCGGCACATGCAGATCATCTACCTGATCAACGCCTATCACATCGACAGCCTGCGCGCCAAAGGCCTGCACGACTTCGACGTGTTGCGGGCGGTGTCGCTGATCGAGGAAGACAACGGCCGCCGGGTGCGCATGGGCAACCTGGCGTTCCTTGGTTCGCACAGCGTCAACGGCGTGTCGGCGCTGCACAGCAAGTTGATGAAGAGCACGGTGTTCGCCGAGTTGCACAAGCTCTACCCGCAGCGCATCAACAACAAGACCAACGGCATTACCTTCCGCCGCTGGTTGTACCAGGCCAATCCGCAGTTGACCGATATGCTGGTCGAAGCGCTTGGGCCAGAGCTCAAGGACGACCCCGAGGGGCGCCTGGCCGGCCTGGTGCCGTTCGCCGACAAGGCGGGCTTCCGCAAGCAGTTCGCTGCCCAGCGCCTGCACAGCAAGCGCGCCCTGGCGAGCATCATCCAGGACCGCATTGGCGTCACGGTCAACCCCGAGGCGTTGTTCGACGTGCAGGTCAAGCGCATTCACGAGTACAAGCGCCAGCTGCTCAACCTGCTGCACACCGTGGCGCTGTACCAGGCCATGCGCAACGACCCAGGCACCAACTGGGTGCCGCGGGTGAAGATTTTCGCCGGCAAGGCCGCAGCCAGTTATCACCAGGCCAAGCTGATCATCAAGCTGACCAATGACATTGCCCGGGTGGTGAACAACGACCCGACCGTGCGCGGCCTGCTGAAGGTGGTGTTCCTGCCCAACTACAACGTCAGCCTGGCTGAAAGCATCATCCCGGCGGCGGACCTTTCCGAGCAGATTTCCACCGCCGGCTACGAAGCTTCCGGTACCAGCAACATGAAGTTCGGCCTCAACGGCGCGCTGACCATCGGCACCCTGGATGGCGCCAACGTGGAAATGTGCGAGCAGGTGGGCGCCGACAACATGTTCATCTTCGGCCTCACGGCGCAGCAGGTGGAGGCGCGGCGCAAGGCCGGGGACTTCGGTGCCAATGCGGCCATTGCTGCCTCCAGCCGCTTGGGCGATGTGCTGCAGGCCATTCGCAGCGGGGTATTCTCGCCAGACGACCCTTCGCGCTATACCGCCTTGATCGACGGCCTGGTGGCCCATGACCGTTTCCTGGTATGCGCCGACTTCGATGCTTACTGGGATGCCCAGCGGCGGGTCGAGGAGCTGTGGCACACGCCGCAGGAATGGTGGCGCGTGGCGGTGCTGAATACGGCGCGGATGGGCTGGTTCTCGTCGGACCGGACCATTCGCGAGTATGCCACCGAGATCTGGAAGGCGTTGGATTGAGGTAGGCCTGTGCTGGCCTCTTCGCGGGTAATCCCGCTCCTACAAGGCCTGTGAAGAACCTTGTGGGAGCGGGTTTACCCGCGAATGGGGCCGACTCCGACCACCGGCCTGGCGCCGGCTGAACTACCGACCTATTGTGCCGTCAGAGAGCCGTGGCGAGTCTCATCACTCGCTAGCCTGCAACTCTCCCTGTAAACTGCGGGGGTTTTTTATCTCCCCCTATCCATTCGGAGCCATACATGTCCCGCGTTACCCTGAGTCGCTATCTGATTGAGCAGACCCGCAGCAACAATACCCCTGCCGATCTGCGCTTCCTGATCGAAGTGGTGGCGCGTGCGTGCAAGGAAATCAGCCATCACGTGTCCAAAGGCGCCCTCGGTGGTGTGCTGGGCAGCATGGGCACTGAAAACGTGCAGGGCGAAGTCCAGAAGAAACTGGACGTGATTTCCAACGATATCCTGCTGGAAGCCAACGAGTGGGGCGGCCACCTGGCCGGCATGGCGTCCGAAGAAATGGACAACGCCTACCAGATCCCGGGCAAATACCCGAAAGGCGCCTACCTGCTGGTCTTCGACCCGCTGGACGGTTCGTCCAACATCGACGTCAACGTGTCGGTCGGCACCATCTTCTCGGTTCTGCGTTGCCCTAACGAGTACCTGAGCCAGAACGAAACCCTGAACGAAAACGCCTTCCTGCAGCCAGGCACCCAGCAGGTCGCCGCCGGTTACGCCATCTACGGCCCGCAGACCATGCTGATCCTGACCCTGGGCAACGGCGTAAAAGGCTTCACCCTGGACCGCGAACTGGGCAGCTTCGTGCTGACCCACGAAAACATCCGCGTACCGGAAAGCACCGCCGAGTTCGCCATCAACATGTCCAACCAGCGCCACTGGGAAGCCCCGGTACAGCGCTACGTGGGCGAACTGCTGGCGGGTGAGACCGGTCCGTTGAAGAAGAACTACAACATGCGCTGGATCGCCTCGATGGTGGCTGACGTGCACCGCATCCTGACCCGTGGCGGCCTGTTCATGTACCCACGTGACGCACGCGAGCCAAGCAAGCCGGGCAAGCTGCGCCTGATGTACGAAGCAAACCCGATGTCGTTCATCATCGAACAGGCCGGCGGCGCTTCCACCAACGGTTACGATCGCATCCTCGACATCCAGCCAGAAAGCCTGCACCAGCGCGTGTCGGTGATCCTCGGCTCGAAGGAAGAGGTCGAGCGCGTCACCGCCTACCACAAGGAGTAAGTCATGCTCGCACCTTGGCAGCCGTTGCTGGAGTGGTGGTTCGGTTGGGGCACCAGTCCCCAGGCCGTGGCTGACGAGAAGAGCACGCTGTGGTTCGGCAAGCATCACGATGCCGACGCCCATGCGCTGTTTGGCGACCTGGTCGAGCATGCCCTGGCGGGCGGGCTCGACGAGTGGCAGCAAAGCCCGCAAGGCTGGCTGGGCCTGCTGATCCTGCTGGACCAGCTGCCGCGCATGATCTACCGCGACACGCCGCGCGCCTTCGAGGGCGACCGGCGTGCCCAGGTGGTGGCCATGCAGGGCCTGCAGAAGGGCTGGGACTACCAGCTGCTGCCGATCCAGCGGGTGTTCGTGCTGCTGGTACTGGAGCATGCCGAGGTGCTGGACTGGCAGAACCTGTGCGTCGAGCGCTATCAGGTGCTGCTGGATGAGCAGCCTGAGGCCAACCAGCGGCTGTTCGAAGGTTTTCTCGACTATGCCGAGCAGCATCGGCGGGTGATTGCCCGTTTCGGGCGCTTCCCGCACCGCAACCTGGTGCTGGAGCGGCCGAGTACCAGTGACGAGATGGACTTTTTGCTGGAGCCTGGGTCCAGGTTCTGACGCCACGCTGGCGGTTTTTTGTAGGAGCAGCCTTGCGCTGCGAAGAGGCCCTCGCGGCCCCTGCATCCCTGTTGGCCTTGCCGGCCCTTTCGCAGCACAAGGCTGCTCCTACAGTGCGTAGGGGCGGCCTTTTTATTTGGGGGCGACTAATTCTTTGTGATTAATCGCACAGTAGTGGCCGTCCGACCAATGGCGTAGGGGCAAAGAGGGTAGGACAGGGAACCCGGGAGGGATTTTTCCGTCGAAGAGGACTGCAGGCCACTCGCCTGTATCATCTCTCCAGGAGTGTCCTTCATGTCGTTGCGTTCCCTCGCCCTGTTGTCGCTGTGCGTCGTCCTGACTGCCTGCAGCAAGATCAACCAGGAAAACTATTCCAAGATCAAGGCCGGTATGAACAAGGCCGAGGTCGAGCAGTTGCTCGGCACGCCTACCGAGTGCTCCGGCGCGCTGGGCATGAGCAGCTGCACCTGGGGGGACGAGAAGAGCTTCATCAGCGTGCAGTACGCGGCAGACAAGGTGCTGATGTATTCAGGGCAGGGCCTCAAATGAGGCGTCTGTATGTGCTGATGGGGGTTTGCCTGGCGCTGTTGCTGGGTGGTTGTGCAGGCTCCGTGCATGACCCGCTGGCGCCGAAGACCGCGGGTAACATCGACCTCAAGCGCTACCAGGGCAAATGGTACGAGCTGGCACGCTTGCCCATGCGCTACCAGACCGGCTGCGAGCAGTCCGAGGCGCACTACAACCTCAAGCTCGACGGTAGCCTTGGCGTGCTCAACCGCTGCCGTACCATGGGTGACGAATGGCTGCGTGCCGAAGGCCACGCGAACATCCAGGAGCCGGGGCACACCGACAAGCTTTGGGTCGAGTTCGATAACTGGTTCACCAAGCTGGTGCCTGGCGTGGCTCGGGGCGAGTACTGGATTCTGTATGTGGATGATCGCTACCGCACGGCGGTGGTCGGCAGCCCGGACCGCAAGCACCTGTGGATCCTGTCGCGTACGCCGACGCTACCGGCGTGGGAGCGCGAGAACCTGCTGTCCAAGGCGCGGCAGCAGGGGTATGACACCAGCCGCTTGATCTGGCGGGCTTCGGACCAGCAGATCGTCAAGATGCATTGAATTCTGGGGCCGCTTTGCGGCCCTTTCGCGACACAAGGCCGCTCCTACAGGCGATCGCGGTCCCCTGTAGGAGCGGCCTTGTGTCGCGATGGGCTGCAAAGCAGCCCCTATACACCTATCCCAAAAGCTGCCGCAAAACCTCGGCAAACGCCCGCGCGCTTTGCTCTTCCTGCGCATGCCGCCCCTGACGCACCACCCACTGCCCATTCACCATCACATCGCGCACCTGGCGATCACCCCCGGCAAACAGCCAGCGGTTGAGAATGGCGTCGCCATCGGCCATGGCGATATAAGGGTCCTGCCCATCAAGTACCAGCCAGTCGGCACGCTTGCCCACGACCAACTCCCCGACCGCTTGCCCCAATGCCTGCGCACCGCCCGCCAGCGCTGCGTCATACAGCGTGCGCCCGACCATTGGCTGGTCGCCGCGATACAAGCGGTTGCGCCGCTGGTCTCGCAGCCGCTGGCCATATTCCAGCCAGCGCAGCTCCTCTACCACGCTCAGCGACACATGGCTGTCCGAACCAATGCCCATGCGCCCACCTTGTGCCAGGAATTCCACCGCCGGGAAAATCCCGTCGCCCAGGTTGGCCTCGGTGGTCAGGCACAAACCGGCCACTGCACCGCTGCGGGCCATGGCGGTCACTTCATCCGGCTCGGCATGGGTGGCGTGCACCAGGCACCAGCGCGGGTCCACGTCCACATGCTCGTACAGCCACTGCAACGGGCGCAGGCCGCTCCAGGCCAGGCAGTCGTCCACTTCCTTCTGCTGCTCGGCGATATGGATATGCACCGGGCATTGCTTGCCGCTGGCAGCCAGCACCTCGGCGATCTGCCCTGGCGTCACCGCCCGCAACGAGTGGAAGCACAGGCCCAGTTGTTGCGCCGGTTGCGCGGCCAGTAGCGGGGCGAGTTGCGCTTGCAGCTGCAGGTACTGTTCGGTGGAGTTGATGAAGCGCCGCTGGCCATCATTCGGCGCCTGGCCACCGAAGCCTGCGTGGCTGTACAGCACCGGCAGCAAGGTCAGGCCAATGCCACTGTCGGCCGCAGACGCGCTGATGCGCCGGGACAGCTCGGCCGGGTCGGCGTAGGCTTTGCCGGCCTGGTCGTGGTGCACGTAGTGGAACTCCGCCACCGAGGTGTAGCCTGCCTTGAGCATCTCGATGTACAGCTGGCGGGCGATGACCTGCAACTGCTCTGGGCTGATCTGGCCGACCAGGCGGTACATCAGGTCGCGCCAGGTCCAGAAACTGTCGTTGGGGTTGCCGGCGACTTCTGCCAGGCCCGCCATGGCGCGCTGGAAGGCATGCGAATGCAGGTTCGGCATGCCAGGCAGCAGCGGGCCGGCCAGGCGCTCGGCGCCTTCGGCCGAAGCGTCCGGCTCAATGCGGGTCACCAGGCCATCGCTGGCGACCTCGATGCGGACATGGCTGGCCCAGCCCGTGGTGAGCAGGGCGCGTTCGGCGAAATAGGCGGACATCGGTGCAAATCCTGTTATTGTTAACTTGTATATACATATACAGCCGTTTGCCTGCCGGGTAAACTGCGGCAAGCTACCGCTCATTCCATTTGCACAAGGATCCAACGCCGTGCCGACACCTCCTGTCTCCGCGCTGGTTGCCCAGATGGGCGAGGGCCCGGCGCCGCTGTACGCCCGGGTCAAACAGATGATCATCCAGCAGATCGACAACGGCAGTTGGCCGCCGCATCACCGGGTACCCTCGGAGAGCGAACTGGTCAACGAACTGGGTTTCAGCCGCATGACCATCAACCGCGCCTTGCGCGAACTCACCGCCGAAGGCCTGCTGGTGCGCATGCAAGGGGTGGGTACCTTTGTGGCCGAGCCCAAGGGCCGTTCGGCGCTGTTCGAGGTCAACAACATTGCCGACGAAATTGCCGCGCGCGGCCACCAGCATAGCTGCCAGGTGATTACCCTCACCGAGGAAGCCGCCGGTTCCGAGCGGGCCTTGGCCCTGGACATGCGTGAAGGCCAGCGGGTGTTCCACTCGCTGATCGTGCATCTCGAGAACGGCGTGCCGGTGCAGATCGAGGACCGCTACGTCAATGCGGCGATTGCCCCCGACTACCTCAAGCAGGATTTCACCCGGCAGACGCCATACGCCTACCTGTCCCAGGTGGCACCGCTGACTGAAGGCGAGCATGTGGTCGAGGCGATCCTGGCCGAGCCGGATGAATGCAGCCTGTTGCAGATCGAGCGGGGCGAACCTTGCCTGTTGATCCGCCGTCGCACCTGGTCCGGCCGCCAGCCGGTGACCGCTGCGCGGCTGATCCACCCCGGTTCCCGTCATCGCCTGGAAGGACGTTTCAGCAAATGAGCCAGTTGCAGTTGTTGCGTGCGCAGGACTACCCGCGCATGCCGTGGAAAAACGGTGGCGGTTTCACCGAAGAAATTACCCGCGACAATGGCGAGGGTCTGGACGGCTTTGGCTGGCGCCTGTCGATTGCCGATATCGAGGAGTCGGGCGGCTTTTCCACCTTTGCCGGCTACCAGCGGATCATCACCGTGCTGCAGGGCGACGGCATGCGCCTGCTGGTCGACGGCCAGGCCAGCCGGCCGCTGCTGCCGTTCGATGCCTTTGCCTTCAGTGGCGAGAGCCAGGTCAGTTGCAAGCTGCTGGGCGGGGCGATTCGCGATTTCAACCTGATCTATGCGCCGCAGCGTTATCGGGCGCGGTTGCAATGGCTGGATGGTACCAGTCGGGTGTATAGCTCGGCTTCGACGGTGCTGCTGTTTGCTGCCAGTAACCAGGTCGAGGTGGCCTTGGCTGGGCGTGAGACGCAGCGGTTGGGGTTGTATGACTGCATGCGGGTGGAGGGTAACGATGAGTTGCTGGGGCTGGATGTGCAGGGGCGGTGCTGCCTGATCGAACTCATTTCACGTTGAGATAGCCGGGGCTGCTGCGCAGCCCTATCGCGACACAAGGCCGCTCCTACAAGGGGCCGCGTATGCCCTGGCTTACGCGGTCCCCTGTAGGAGCGGCCTTGTGTCGCGATAGGGCCGCAAAGCGGCCCCAGCTTTTTCAGCCATTCAGCGGATAGGTCCGATTATTTTGGTTGTCCATGCTTGTACATACAAGTAAAGGTGTGTTTGTATATTGACCACGACATACCCGCCCGCGGACGACCGCAGAGGACCTTTCCCGTGACCGACAACAACAAATACCGTGACGTTGAAATCCGTGCCCCACGTGGCAACAAGCTGACCGCCAAAAGCTGGCTGACCGAAGCGCCACTGCGCATGCTGATGAACAACCTCGATCCACAGGTCGCGGAAAACCCGAAAGAACTGGTGGTGTACGGCGGTATCGGCCGCGCTGCACGCAACTGGGCCTGCTACGACAAGATCGTCGAAACCCTGACCCGCCTGGAAGACGACGAAACCCTGCTGGTGCAGTCGGGCAAGCCGGTCGGCGTGTTCAAGACCCACAGCAACGCCCCGCGCGTACTGATCGCCAACTCCAACCTGGTACCGCACTGGGCCAACTGGGAACACTTCAACGAACTGGACGCCAAGGGCCTGGCCATGTACGGCCAGATGACCGCCGGCAGCTGGATCTACATCGGCAGCCAGGGCATCGTCCAGGGCACCTATGAAACCTTCGTCGAAGCCGGTCGCCAGCACTACGGAGGCAGCCTGAAAGGCAAGTGGGTACTCACCGCTGGCCTGGGCGGCATGGGCGGCGCCCAGCCACTGGCCGCAACCCTGGCCGGCGCCTGCTCGCTGAACATCGAATGCCAGCAAAGCCGTATCGACTTCCGCCTGGAAACCCGCTACGTCGACGAACAGGCCACTGACCTCGACGACGCCCTGGTGCGCATCGCCAAATACACCGCCGAAGGCAAGGCCATTTCCATCGCCCTGCACGGCAACGCCGCCGAAATCCTGCCAGAGCTGGTCAAGCGTGGCGTGCGCCCGGACATGGTCACCGACCAGACCAGCGCCCACGACCCACTGAACGGCTACCTGCCCGCCGGCTGGACCTGGGAACAGTACCGCGACCGCGCGCAGACCGAGCCGGCCGCAGTGGTCAAGGCCGCCAAGCAGTCGATGGCCGTGCATGTTCAAGCCATGCTCGACTTCCAGAAGCAGGGCGTCCCGACTTTCGACTACGGCAACAACATCCGCCAGATGGCCAAGGAAGAGGGCGTGACCAACGCCTTCGACTTCCCAGGCTTCGTCCCTGCCTACATCCGCCCGCTGTTCTGCCGCGGCATCGGCCCGTTCCGCTGGGCGGCGCTGTCCGGTGATGCAGAAGACATCTACAAGACCGACGCCAAGGTCAAGGAACTGATCCCGGACGATGCCCACCTGCACCGCTGGCTGGACATGGCCCGCGAGCGCATCAGCTTCCAGGGCCTGCCAGCACGTATCTGCTGGGTTGGCCTGGGCCTGCGCGCCAAGCTCGGCCTGGCGTTCAACGAAATGGTCCGCAGCGGCGAGCTGTCGGCACCGGTCGTGATCGGCCGTGACCACCTGGACTCCGGTTCGGTGTCCAGCCCTAACCGTGAAACCGAAGCCATGCGCGATGGTTCCGATGCAGTCTCCGACTGGCCGCTGCTCAACGCCCTGCTGAACACCGCAGGCGGCGCCACCTGGGTTTCGCTGCACCACGGTGGTGGCGTAGGCATGGGCTTCTCCCAGCACTCGGGCATGGTCATCGTCTGCGACGGTACCGATGAAGCCGCCGAGCGTATCGCTCGTGTACTGACCAACGACCCAGGGACTGGCGTAATGCGTCACGCCGATGCCGGTTACGACATCGCCATCGACTGCGCCAAGGAGCAGGGCCTGGACCTGCCAATGATCACTGGCTGATCGCCACGCTTTGGATCGCACCCCGCAAGGGGTGATACTGAACAACAAGAAGGAGCGCGCAGGCACCTCACAACGGGCCTGCGGCTCCACGCGATTGGAGTAGTAACGTGACCGAACTCACCCTCAAGCCCGGCACCCTGACCCTGGCCCAGCTGCGCGCGATCCACGCCGCGCCCGTGCGCCTGAAGCTGGATGCCAGCGCTGACCAGCCGATCAACGACAGCGTTGCCTGCGTCGAGCAGATCCTGGCCGAAGATCGCACCGCCTACGGCATCAACACCGGTTTCGGTCTGCTGGCCTCGACCCGCATTGCCAGCCACGACCTGGAAAACCTGCAGCGCTCGCTGGTGCTTTCCCACGCCGCCGGTGTTGGCGCGCCGCTGGATGACGACCTGGTGCGCCTGATCATGGTGCTCAAGATCAACAGCCTCAGCCGCGGCTTCTCCGGCATCCGCCGCAAAGTGATCGATGCCCTGACTGCCCTGGTCAACGCCGAGGTTTACCCGCACATTCCGCTCAAGGGCTCGGTCGGCGCATCGGGCGACCTCGCGCCACTGGCGCACATGTCGCTGGTACTGCTGGGTGAAAGCAAGGCCCGTTACAAGGGCCAATGGCTGCCGGCCACCGAAGCGCTGGCGATTGCCGGCCTCGAGCCACTGACCCTGGCTGCCAAAGAAGGCCTGGCCCTGCTCAACGGTACCCAGGCTTCCACGGCCTACGCCCTGCGCGGTCTGTTCCAGGCCGAAGACCTTTACGCTGCCGCCATTGCCTGTGGTGGCCTGACCGTCGAAGCCGCGCTGGGCTCGCGCTCGCCGTTCGATGCCCGCGTGCATGCCGTACGTGGCCAGCGCGGCCAGATCGACACCGCGGCCTGCTTCCGCGACCTGCTGGGCGACTCCAGCGAAGTGTCGCTGTCGCACAAGAACTGCGACAAGGTCCAGGACCCGTACTCGCTGCGTTGCCAGCCACAGGTCATGGGCGCTTGCCTGACCCAGCTGCGCCAGGCTGCCGAGGTACTGGGCATCGAAGCCAACGCCGTGTCGGACAACCCGCTGGTATTCGCTGCCGAAGGCGACGTCATCTCCGGTGGTAACTTCCACGCCGAACCGGTGGCCATGGCCGCCGACAACATTGCCCTGGCCATCGCCGAAATCGGCTCGCTCAGCGAGCGCCGCATCTCGCTGATGATGGACAAGCACATGTCCCAGCTGCCGCCGTTCCTGGTGGAAAACGGCGGGGTCAACTCCGGCTTCATGATCGCCCAGGTTACCGCTGCCGCCCTGGCCAGCGAAAACAAGGCCCTGTCGCACCCGCACAGCGTCGACAGCCTGCCTACTTCGGCCAACCAGGAAGACCACGTGTCGATGGCCCCGGCTGCCGGCAAGCGCCTGTGGGAAATGGCCGAGAACACCCGCGGCGTGCTGGCCATCGAATGGCTGGGTGCCTGCCAGGGCCTGGACCTGCGCAAAGGCCTGAAGACTTCGGCCAAGCTGGAGCAGGCGCGCCAGGCGCTGCGCAGCGAAGTGCCGCACTACGACCGTGACCGTTTCTTCGCGCCGGACATCGAAAAGGCCGTGGAACTGTTGGCCAAGGGTAGCCTGACCGGCCTGCTGCCGGCAGGTGTGCTGCCAAGCCTGTAATGCCCCCAGGGGCCGCTGTGCGGCCCATTCGCGGGACAAGCCCGCTCCCACAGGAGTACCAAAGGTTTCAGACCTTTGCGGTACCTGTGGGAGCGGGCTTGCCCGCGAATTGGCTGCAAGGCAGCCCCTTCGATCTCACGACCACAAAAACAATTTAAGGACGTGACATGCAACAAGCTCAAGGTCTAAAGCGCGGGCTAAATGCCCGCCACATCCGCTTCATGGCCCTCGGTTCCGCCATCGGCACCGGGCTGTTCTATGGTTCCGCCTCCGCCATCCAGATGGCCGGCCCGGCCGTGCTGCTGGCCTACCTGATCGGCGGCGCCGCCGTGTTCATGGTCATGCGCGCCCTCGGTGAAATGGCCGTGCACAACCCGGTGGCCGGCTCCTTCGGCCACTACGCTACCACCTACCTCGGCCCCATGGCCGGCTTCATCCTCGGCTGGACCTACGCCTTCGAGATGGTCATCGTTGCCATCGCCGACGTCACTGCCTTCGGTATCTACATGGGCTTCTGGTTCCCGGAAGTGGCCCGCTGGATCTGGGTGCTGGGCATCGTGTTCCTGATCGGCGGCCTCAACCTGTGCAATGTCAAAGTGTTTGGCGAAATGGAATTCTGGCTGTCGCTGCTCAAGGTCGGCGCCATCGTGGCGATGATCCTGGCCGGCCTCGGCATCATGGCCTTCGGCTTCAGCCAGGTAGGCACCGGGCATGCCATGGGTGTAAGCAACCTGTTCGACCACGGCGGCTTCATGCCTAACGGCGTGGGCGGCCTGATCGCGTCGTTTGCCGTGGTGATGTTCGCCTTCGGCGGCATCGAGATCATCGGTGTCACCGCCGGTGAAGCCAAGGACCCGCAGCGCGTCATCCCCAAGGCGATCAACGCCGTGCCACTGCGCATCCTGCTGTTCTACGTACTCACCCTGTTCGTGCTGATGTGCCTGTACCCATGGCCGCAAATCGGTAGCCAGGGCAGCCCGTTCGTGCAGATCTTCAGCAACCTGGGCATCGGCTCTGCCGCTGCCGTGCTGAACGTGGTGGTGATTTCCGCCGCCATCTCCGCCATCAACAGCGACATCTTCGGCGCAGGCCGCATGATGTACGGCCTGGCCCATCAAGGCCACGCCCCGCGCAGTTTCAGCAAACTGTCGAAGCACGGTGTGCCATGGATGACCGTCGTGGTGATGGGCGCCGCGCTGCTGGTCGGCGTGCTGCTCAACTACCTGATCCCGGAAAACGTGTTCCTGCTGATTGCCTCGATCGCCACCTTCGCTACCGTGTGGGTCTGGCTGATGATCCTGCTCACCCAGGTTGCCATGCGCCGCAGCATGAGCCGTGAAGAAGTGGCCAAGCTGCAGTTCCCGGTACCGTTCTGGCCGTATGGCCCGGCCATGGCCATTGCGTTCATGGTGTTCATCTTTGGTGTGCTCGGCTACTTCCCGGATACCCAGGCGGCATTGATCGTCGGCGTGATCTGGGTGGTGTTCCTGGTGGCGTCCTATCTGCTGTGGTGCAAGCCGCGCGCAGGGCAGGGCCAGCCAGTAGCAGAGCCTGTCGAGTTGCACCGCTAGTAAAAGGAGATTGTGCATGAGAACCGTCTGGCAGCATTGCCATGTGGCAACCATGGCCGAGGGCCGCTACTCGGCCATCGAAGACGCGGCCATCGTCACCAGCGCCGGGTTGATCGAGTGGATCGGCCCACGCGCCGAGCTGGCGCCGGTCGATGCTGAGCGCACGGTGGACCTGGACGGCGCCTGGGTTACCCCGGGGCTGATCGACTGCCACACCCACGCGGTGTTCGGCGGCAACCGCAGCGGTGAGTTCGAGCAGCGCCTGCAGGGCATGAGCTATGCCGAAATCGCCGCACAGGGCGGTGGCATCGCCAGCACCGTGCGGGCCACCCGCGCGGCCAGCGAGGACGAGCTGTTCGCCAGTGCTCGCCAGCGGGTTCAGGCATTGATGCGCGACGGCGTGACCACCCTCGAAGTCAAGTCCGGCTACGGCCTGGACCTGGCCAACGAGCGCAAGATGCTGCGCGTGGCCCGGCGCCTGGCCGACGAGCTGCCGCTGGCGGTGCGCACGACCTGCCTGGCCGCGCATGCCTTGCCGCCGGAGTACGCTGGCCGTGCCGACGATTACATCGCGCACATCTGCGACGAAATGCTGCCGGCCCTGGCCGCCGAAGGCCTGGTGGACGCCGTGGATGCTTTCTGCGAACACCTGGCGTTCTCCCCGGCCCAGGTCGAGCGGCTGTTCATCAAGGCGCGCGAGTTGGGCCTGCCGGTCAAGCTGCACGCCGAACAGCTGTCGTCGCTGCACGGCTCCAGCCTGGCGGCGCGCTACCAGGCGCTATCGGCCGACCACCTGGAGTTCATGACCGAAGAAGACGCCATCGCCATGGCCGCAGCCGGCACCGTCGCCGTGCTGTTGCCGGGCGCGTTCTACTTCCTGCGTGAAACCCAGCTGCCGCCAATGGACGTATTGCGCCGCCACGGCGTGAAAATTGCCTTGGCCAGCGACCTCAACCCCGGCACCTCGCCAGGGCTGTCGCTGCGCCTGATGCTGAACATGGGCTGCACCTGCTTCCGCATGACCCCGGAAGAAGCCCTGGCCGGTGTCACGGTGCATGCCGCCACGGCACTGGGCCTGGGCGACAGCCATGGCTCGCTGGAAATCGGCAAGGTCGCCGACTTTGTTGCCTGGCAAATCGAACGCCCCGCCGACCTGGCCTACTGGCTGGGCGGCGACCTGCCCAAGCGCGTGGTGCGCAAGGGCCATGAAATTTCCAATTGAGCGAGGCATGATGGACAAGGTACTGAGTTTTCACCAGGGCCGCCTGCCGCTGCTGATCAGCATGCCGCATGCCGGCCTGCGCCTGAGCGACGCCGTGCGCGACGGCCTGGTCGACCAGGCGCGCAGCCTGCCGGATACCGACTGGCATATTCCCCAGCTGTACGACTTCGCCCGCGACATGGGCGCCAGCGTGGTGGCGGCGGAGTATTCGCGCTTCGTCATCGACCTGAACCGCCCGGATGACGACAAGCCGCTGTACGCCGGGGCCACCACCGGGCTGTACCCGGCCACGCTGTTCGAGGGCGAGCCGCTGTTCAAGGCGGGCCTGGAGCCGACCAGCGAGCAACGCAAGCAGTACCTGGAGCAGGTCTGGCGCCCCTATCACGACACCATCCGCAACGAGCTGGACCGCCTGCGTGAACAGTTCGGCTACGCCTTGCTGTGGGATGCCCATTCGATCCGTTCGCTGATCCCGCACCTGTTCGACGGCAAGCTGCCGGACTTCAACCTGGGTACCTTCAATGGTGCCAGTTGCGATGCGGCACTGGCCGAGCGCCTGCAAGGTGTGTGTGCCCAGGCGCAGGGCTACAGCCATGTGCTCAATGGTCGCTTCAAGGGCGGGCATATCACCCGCCATTACGGCGACCCGGCCAACCATATCCATGCCGTGCAACTGGAGCTGGCGCAGAGCACCTACATGGAAGAGCGCGAGCCGTTCGCTTACCGCGAGGAGCTGGCACAGCCAACTCAACAGGTGCTCAAGCACTTGTTGCAAGCCTGCCTGGCGTGGGGCGCGGAACGATACGGGCGCTGAGCTTCGCCTGTGAAACCGGGGACGCGCGTGTCGATCATGCGCGTCGCAGGTGGTTGCAGGTACTCAGTTACTGTTGACCTGTGCAATGGTCAAGTCGCGCAGCAGTTCTTGTTCTTCCTGGTCCTTTTCCCGCTGCAAATCCTGCTGCAGGCTCAGTTCTTCCTGAAGCGGGTAATCTGCATTGGCCAGTTCGAGTACGCGTAGGCGGAAACGGGTTTCTATCTCGGCGAAACGCTCCGCAAATTCAGCGCGCAAGCGTGCAGTCCAGTCGTTGTTTGCCAGCATATAGTCGATGAGCGCACTGCCAAGCTCGCTGGTACGGACCTTCTCCAGCACGCTGGACAGCTCATCGCGTGCCAGATTCGCAGCACTTCGAAAACGCATGCTGTCGGCGATCGGCAGGTCCAGCTCCCTGGCCAGCTCTCGGCGGTAGGCCAGGCGTACCGACACCAGGTCGCCCGAACCGGACCGCTGGTTGGCCAACAGCTCCAGCTGTTCGATGCGGAACAGCTGCAACAGGCGCCGACGCAGCGTTTGCAGGGTATCGCCAGCCTCTACCAGCAAGCGCTGGCCCATCAGGTACAGCTCGATGTTGTTGAACTCCTGCAGGGCACCATCGTGACAGGTCTGCGAGCCGGTCTGCGGGTCTGGCAAGGCGGCGCTTGCGATGCTCTCCATGATCGGGCGTTCTGCTTCGTTGCTGGCTGCTACCACCAGCATCATGCGTACTCGCTCGCAGAAAGCGGCGCGGGTGTTCGGGTCAACGTAGGGTGCGGCATTGTGCAGGCGGCCGGTCAGGCGCAGCAGGTCGCTGCCCTCAAGCTGTTCCCAGCAGTCCTGCAGCGCCTCGTTCTGTGCCGCGCTGCCCAGCAGCCAGTCTTCCAGCCTGGGCGTGTCGTCACCCAACAGCGGGAAGTGAGGGTGATCGAGAGAACCTTCGCTCGACGAATCGACAAACATCAGGTCGCCGGGGATATCCAGGGCAAAGGAATAACTGTGCTGGCTGTCCGAAAACGTGCGAACGCGCAGGATGGTATCCAGTGGCAACGGGTTGTCGAACAGGGAAATCGACGAGATCGGCATCGGATTGTTCAGGTTGGAGAGGATGTGCTCGGGTAGTTCGGTGAGGTTGTTCGAGCTCAAGTCGAGCAGCTCGAGCGGCAACAGGCTGTCGCACCAGCTTGGCCAACTGTGCAGGTTCATGTTGGTGAGCCCGAGAGATTGCAGGTTGGCGGACAACCGTGCGGGGGCTTGGGCGATAGTGCCAACACGGTTCCCTGACAGGTCCAGCGATGTCAGCTGATCCAGCCTGGCGAATATTTCCAGCATGCCCTGGTCGACGTCCAGGCCCATGTTGCGAAACTCCAGGTGGGTGAGTTGGGGCAGGCGTACCAATGCAGATGCCAACGAGGATGTGGCTGCCTGGTGCGCGTCAATGGTCAACCGGGTGACGTTGGGGAAGCGGCGCAGTAACGCGTCCAGCTCGGCAGCGCTGCCGCTCAGGCGGGTCAGTGTCATGGCGCGAACCCGCTCACCGAAAAACGCAGGGAGGCGCCTGGGGAAGTGCGCGATAGCCACGTCCTCAAGTTGCAGCCACAAATGTTCCAGACCGCGCTCCTGTCGTTCCCAGAAGCGGCTGATAGCCGTTTCGATACGCTGCCGGTCTGCCAGAGCCCCCTGGGTCAGCGGGTTGCTTGAGCTTGAAGCCTGCGCCCAGCCGTCAATCGCGTCGCGCATCTGCTGGCGTTCGTTGCGCATGCGTGCAAGCCGGCCGCTCAGTTCCGGGGACTGATCCACGCTGATGCTGGCAGTCTCAGCCCGCTCGTTCAGCAGCAGGCGCTGCAGGTGGCTTTCGTTGATAGCGTTGCCCTGCAGCGAGATGACGGGCGGGCCGGGCAGCGTTTCCGCCTCGTTGAGCAGGAACGCGGGCAACGACCTCAAATTGTTGTTACGCAGGGACAGGTGGCCGATGCGCCCCAAGGCATCGCTACCAATGCCTATCGGCCATTGGCTCAGCTGCATCTGGTCCAGGCCCAGGTAGTCCAGGGCAAGCTCATGGAAGCTTGGGCTGTTGTTCTGTGCCAGGCGGTTGCCACTGAGATCCAGGTGCCTTAGCTGGCCAAGGCCGGCCAGCAGGTTCAGGTCACCCTCGGAAAGCGCAATGTTCTGGTTGGTCAGTATCAATCGGTTCAGCGCGGGCAAGCTCTCGGTGATGGTCAGGATGCTGAACAGGAAGGTGGAGGGCGTTGCCCTGGGGTCATATGGCCTGCTGATCTCCAGCGACCGGATATGCGGCATCTGCCTGAGCAGGCGTTGCAGCAGGCGTTCGTGTTGCGCCCAGCCGGCGAGCGCGCCCGAAGGCAAATCGAGCAGGCTCAGGCTGTGTACACGTGCGCTGAAGAAGTCGGGCAGGATCAGCGGGACATCCGCCAGCGGCACGCGCTGTATGCGCAGCTCGGCCGCATGTCCCAGGCCCTGCTCCAAGGCGCTGTCGTACCAGTGTTGCAGGATGGCTTCGCGCAGGGCGTGGTAATCGCTAGCTGCCTGATCCGTCGCCGGTGAAATGGCTTCGCTCCAGTCGTTCAGCCTGTCCAGCAAGGTGTTGCGTTGCTCACCTAACAACAGCAGGTGTTCAAGCGCCTGTTGCCTGGTGCGGCCCGAGGAAACGATCCTCAGCACTTGCTCCGCTGTCTGTCGTGTGTGCTCGGTCAGGCCGGTGGCGGTGGCGGCATCCAGCAATGCCTGGCGGGAAACGTCGCCCGATGCTGCCGAATGGCCGCCACTCAGCGGGTAGCCCAAGCGGCCATCGGCCAGGCGCATGGGCGAGTGGAAACCGGGGCGTACGGTTAGCATGCCGAGCACTTGCCTGAGGGCATTGCGCGGTAGCAAAGGTGCGTTCTGCACCTGCTGGCGCAGTCCGGCTTCATCTCCGGCCCCCAGGCTCGCCATCGCTTCAGGCAGTGCTTCGCACAGGGCCGCATAAAGGTTTGGATGTACCTTGGCGGTGGCTTCTGCCTGGGTTGCGAGGTGGACGATGTAGCCTTCCTCGGTACTGCTGATGGCCTTGATAGTGCGAGCCCGCACGGACCCTATGCTGTGGTGTTGGCTGGGCCAGTAGCTGTGCTGGTGTAGTTCAAGCCTGGTATCGGTTGGCCAGCCAGGCAACTGCTCAAGCGAATGTGCGATCAAACGGTCAGTGTCCCAGCTACGCACGCTGCCCAGGTACAACCCTTCGTAGGCGCGGGCCAGGCGAACCTGCTGCTGGTAATGGCGGATTTCCTCGGCAATGCGCAGCGGCACTTTACCGCCCGCCAGGCTCAGCTGTTCGGAGGCCGTGGCATTGCGCAGGAGTTCGTGGGCGATGGCCGTGGGCAGGCTCGGATAAACCCGTTGGATAATGCCTGCATCGGATGTTGCCAGTTGGCGATAGCGCTTCTCGAACTCGGCGTTGCGCGCCGAGATCCCGGCTTCCGGCAGTGCTTGGGCGACCTGCCGATCCAGTGCAAAGCGTTGCAGGGTGTCCTCAAGCAACGCTGGCAGCCGTTGGTTTTCGCTAAGGATTCTGCGTAGGACGTTTTCGTCCGTACAGCTGACGCGCAGTATCTGGCTTGCGCTCTGAGCGTCGAATCCCCGGGCCAGATGGCCTAGCCGGCGGAACAGCTGCATGCCGCCCCATTCTTGCGGCTCGTCAAGCTCATGCAGCCAGGTATCTGCACCATTATGATGCAGCTTCGGTTGGTAGCCGTGGGGGCGGGCAGGGTGTATCAGCCGGTGTTCAGCGTTCGTGCTGCTGACGGCGTAGGTGCTTTCTTCAATCGGCAGCCAGGTTTTGCCTTGGTGATGGTACAAGCCAAACCGATCAGGCTTCAGGCCGGCAGGCAGCACGATGTCATGAGCGAAGGGGCGTAGGTCGCGGCGCCAGAGGCGGACGTCGCCACTGGGGCTTTCCACGGGCTTGAGTTCTTCAATGAAGGAAGGGGTCTCCACAGGAATTTTGTCGATTGCAGGTTTTGCTCCTGCACCCGTTGTGGCCCCGAGTGCGCCGATCAAGGCCAGGTTCTCGACCACATCCATCAGGTAACCGAATGCTTGCTCGCGCTCGCCGTCGGCCCAGTCGGCAAGCCCTTCGAAAACCTCGTGGCCGAGTTGCAGCACGGTCAGGCCCAGCATCAACGGGGCCAGTCCGGGGATGAAGAAGGCGCCGATGTTCAGTGCGTTGAGGGCCAGTGATTCAAAGTAGGCCCAGCGCTTGGCTGCCGTTTTTTCGTCTTCCGCTGCAGTCGACACGGCGTGGAAGGCGGCATCGTCTTTCAGGCGCTGCTGCCGTTGGCTGGCCAGTGCATCCAGCAGCGGCTGGGCAAACGGTTGTAGATGAAGGGAAACCCAGGCGTTTGGGTCCTTTATGCGTTCCTGGTAACCCTTCGCCGGGTTCCAGGTATACGGTTCGAGCGTGTCCTGGAGTTTGCTCAGGAATACCGACTTGTCTCGTTCGGGTATCAACTGCAAGGCCTCGGCGCTGCGAAACGCAGGCAACTGTTCAAGCAGGAACGCTTCGGCCTGCTGTCGGGAAGTGTGCACGGTCAGCGGTGCAGGTGTGCCGGGCAGGTAGAGCACCACCCAACCACCATAAGGAAAGGTCAGTGGCGGAAACTTTCCGGAGGCGGTGGGGCCCGCGGCGGCAATGCCAAAGGCCACGGCGCCGGTAAGGGTGGCGTGCAGCAGGGTAATGCGCGAGCACAGCACCGGCTGGTCCTGATAGTTGGCGTGGCCAAGCGAGGCGAGCCTTGTCAGCACCTCATGCGTGGCGTCATCGATGGCGCCGCGAAGGTAAGCCAGGTGCACCTGCAGGCTCAAGGTGGCTTGCTCGGCGCGGCGCAAGGCGCCCTGGGCAGCCTCGCCAGCTATTGCCGCATCGACCAGGGCCTGATACTGGCCGCCGATATCCAGGTCACGCACCATCGCCGCGAACGCTTCGGGCACGATGGCTATCTGCCTGGCCGGTGAGCCGACAATGCTGACCTTGTTGCTGTCGAGGATCAGCGATGGGTTGCCGCCTGCTTCCAGTCCCCCAGGTTGAGCTTCGGCGGCTTCGAAGTTCTGCAGGGCGCAGTCCAGCAACGACTGCGTGGCCCTTTTCACGGCGCGATCGCTGGTAACGAACGGGTCGCCACTCATTGAGCCCTTGTAGGCCGCCGCCTTGCTTGCATTCAGCAGGTAAGTGGCGGTTACATCCAGGTCCAGTTCGAAGCGCTTGCGGACTTCTGCGCCGAGCAACGTGCTGGCGAAGGGCTTCAGCGCCGGCAGTGCCGCCAGCAGCGTGCGTACTTCGGCTTCTGCCTTGCGTTGTGTGCCGTACTCTTCAATCAGTTGGCGGGCGATGGCGGGGTGTGCCTGGCACGCCGCTGCAAACCATTTTTCCGGTTTGGCTGCGGCCTCGCGCATGTGCCAGTGTTCGTCAGGCCGGGTTCCGGCAACCCAGGCAGGCAGCTTGCTGGCGACCAGGGCCAGTGGCCGGGAAGGGTTGGGGGTTGTAGCAGCAGATGAGTCGATCATGCGGTGCCTCGCTTTTCGGGAAGCTCCGATGCTATTTACCCGCGTGCTGCGCAAGCACATAACATGATCTCGCCACAGACACATGCTCTTGGCGCAATTCAGGTTTATGATGGCCCACGGCCGAATAATCCTCACATGGAGTGCGCAATGCAGACCCTCTACCCGCAGATCAAACCCTACGCCCGGCACGATCTGGCCGTGGAAGCGCCGCATGTGCTGTATGTCGACGAGAGCGGCTCGCCAGAAGGTCTGCCGGTGGTGTTCATCCACGGTGGCCCCGGCGCCGGTTGCGACGCCCAGAGCCGTTGCTACTTCGACCCTACCCTGTATCGCATCATCACCTTCGACCAGCGCGGCTGCGGCCGCTCCACGCCGCACGCAAGCCTGGAGAACAACACGACCTGGCACCTGGTCGAGGACCTGGAGCGCATCCGCGAGCACCTGGGTATCGACAAATGGGTGCTGTTCGGTGGCTCGTGGGGCTCCACCCTGGCCCTGGCCTACGCCCAGACCCACCCGGAGCGGGTGCATGGCCTGATCCTGCGCGGCATCTTCCTGTGCCGCCCCCAGGAAATCCAATGGTTCTATCAGGAGGGTGCCAGCCGCCTGTTCCCGGACTACTGGCAGGACTACATCGCCCCGATTCCGCCGGAAGAGCGCGGCGACCTGGTCAAAGCCTTCCACAAGCGCCTGACCGGCAACGACCAGATTGCCCAGATGCACGCTGCCAAGGCCTGGTCTACCTGGGAGGGACGCACGGCAACCCTGCGCCCCAACCCGCTGGTGGTCGACCGCTTCTCCGAGCCGCAGCGGGCGCTGTCGATTGCCCGCATCGAATGCCACTACTTCATGAACAACGCCTTCCTCGAGCCAAACCAGCTGATCCGCGACCTGCCGAAAATCGCCCACCTGCCAGCGGTGATCGTGCACGGGCGCTACGACGTGATTTGCCCGCTGGAGAACGCCTGGGCGTTGCACCAGGCCTGGCCGAACAGCGAACTGAAGGTGATTCGCGACGCCGGCCACGCAGCCTCCGAGCCGGGTATTACCGATGCCCTGGTGCGCGCCGCCGACCAGATGGCCCGGCGCCTGCTCGACCTGCCCCTGGAAGAAGCATGAGGGGCCTGCTGCAGCGTGTGCGCGGTGCGCGGGTAGAGGTGGCAGGGGAGGTGGTTGGCGCCATCGACCAGGGTTTGCTGGTGCTGGTGGCGGTCGAGCCTGAAGATTCCCGCGAACAGGCCGATAAGTTGTTGCACAAACTGTTGAACTACCGTGTGTTCAGCGATGAGCAGGGCAAGATGAACCTGTCGCTCAAGGATGTTGGGGGCGGGTTGCTGCTGGTGTCGCAGTTCACCTTGGCGGCGGATACCCGCAACGGCATGCGCCCGAGCTTCTCGACGGCAGCGCCGCCGGCCCTTGGTGCCGAATTGTTCGACTATCTTTTGCAGCAAGCAAAGAGCCAGCACGCCGATGTGGCGAGTGGGCAGTTCGGCGCGGACATGCAGGTGCA
Source organism: Pseudomonas sp. NPDC089392 (assembly GCF_044749595.1). Classification (NCBI taxonomy): domain Bacteria; kingdom Pseudomonadati; phylum Pseudomonadota; class Gammaproteobacteria; order Pseudomonadales; family Pseudomonadaceae; genus Pseudomonas; species Pseudomonas sp. NPDC089392. The sequence goes on along the minus strand of NZ_JBIVIF010000001.1, from coordinate 103,500 downwards.
CCTGGTCAATGATGGCCCCGTAACATTTATGTTACAAATGTGAGGGAAAAAAACCCCTTGTTCATAGGAAAACAAGGCGTTTTGTACGATAAATAGTTGTTCCAGCCTGATGCGTTGTCACGCGACCTGCTGGATAATCGCGCGCTGCATGGACCTGCGTTCGCAGGTTCGTTTCACTCTGACTCGAGCATTGTCTGGATCCGTTTGGGGAATCATTACGCCCTCACGGGGTCCGAACAGTGCTCGCCAACCCGGCATTTGTCGCTGGCCGTTGGTTTCATGATCTGTTTTCGGCGAGGGTTGCTCGTGATTGTTAGTCCCCAAAATGCATCTAGAATCCCCGGAACCGGGCTGCGCAAGGCCCTGATGGCCAGTGTGGCACTGGTCGGCCTGATGAGCGCGGGCCAGCTGTGGGCATTCAATCTTGACGATGTTGCAGCCAAGGCAAAGGATCTGGCCGGCCAGAAGTACGAAGCTCCGAAAAGCAACCTGCCGGCTGTATTCCGCGACATGAAGTTCGCGGACTATCAGAAAATTCACTTCCTGCAGGAAAAGGCCGAGTGGGCCAAGGACAAGACCCCGTTCAAGTTGTCGTTCTATCACCAGGGCATGCACTTCGATACCCCGGTGAAAATCAACGAGGTCACCGCCACCAAGGTCGAGGAAATCAAGTACGACCCGAGCCGCTTCGAGTTCGGTGACGTGCCACACGACCCGGAAACCACCAAGAACCTGGGTTATGCCGGTTTCCGCGTGCTGTACCCGATCAACAAGGCCGACAAGCAGGACGAGATCATGACCCTGCTTGGCGCCAGTTATTTCCGTGTGGTCGGCAAGGGCCATGTCTATGGCCTGTCGGCCCGTGGCCTGGCCATCGACACCGCACTGCCGTCGGGCGAAGAATTCCCGCGCTTCACCGAGTTCTGGGTGGAAAAACCCAAACCAGCCGACAAGCACCTGGTGATCTACGCCCTGCTCGACTCGCCGCGCTCCGCCGGTGCCTACAAACTGACCCTGCGCCCAGGCAGCGACACCGTGGTCGACGTGCAGTCGCGGGTGTTCCTGCGTGACCACGTCAGCCGCCTGGGCATTGCGCCGCTGACCAGCATGTACCTGTTCGGCCCTAACCAGCCGTCCAAGGTCCTCAACTACCGCCCAGCCCTGCACGACTCCGAAGGCCTGTCGATTCATGCCGGCAATGGCGAGTGGATCTGGCGCCCGCTGAACAACCCGAAACACTTGGCCGTGAGCAACTTCAGCGTCGAGAACCCGCGTGGTTTCGGCCTGATGCAGCGTCAGCGCGCCTTCAGCGACTACGAAGACCTTGACGACAACTACCAGAAGCGCCCGAGCGCCTGGATCGAGCCGAAGGGTGATTGGGGCAAGGGCACCGTCGACCTGGTCGAAATTCCGACCGCCGACGAGACCAACGACAACATCGTGGCCTTCTGGAGCCCGGAAAAACTGCCGGAGGCCGGCCAGCCGATCGAGTACGCCTACCGCCTGCACTGGACCATCGACGAGCAGAAGTTCCAGGCCCCCGAGCTGGGCTGGGTCAAGCAGACCCTGCGTTCCACCGGCGACGTCAAGCAGTCCAACCTGATCCGCCAGCCAGACGGCAGCGTGGCATTCCTGGTCGATTTCGCCAGCCCGGCCCTGGCCGCCCTGCCGGAAGACACCGCCGTGCGCAGCCAGATCAGCGTCGGCGACAACGCCGAGGTGGTCGAGAACAATCTGCGCTATAACCCAGAGACCAAGGGCTGGCGCCTGACCCTGCGGCTGAAGGTCAAGGAAGCCAACAAATCGACCGAAATGCGTGCCGCACTGGTGCGTGATGTACCGGTCGAACCTGCCAAGCCTGCCCAGGAAACCAAGCAGGACAAGGCCGCAGCCAAGCATGCCAAGGCCGAGAAAGCAGCCAAGGCTGAGCAAGCTGCCAAGGCCGAACAACCTGCCGCCGATGCGGCGCCCACCAACGGGACCCCGGCCACCACCGAGAAGGTGCTGACCGAGACCTGGAGCTATCAGTTGCCTGCCGATGAGTAACTCAAACGCAAGGCCAGTATCGCTTGGCGAGTACCTGGCTCACTTACCACTGAGCGACGAGCAGCGGGCGGAACTCGCCAGCTGCACCTCGTTCGGTGAGCTGCACCAACGCCTGGCGGCCAACCCGGCCGCCAACGCTACCGAGGCCGTACAGGCCTCGGTAGGCCCGCGCCTGACCGTGGGCAGCGCCGCCGAGCTGGAAGACGCCGAAATGCTTGGCGTCGACGGCAGCGGCCGCCTGTGCCTGAAGATTGCCCCGCCGATCAAACGTACCAAAGTTGTGCCAGAGCCCTGGCGCACCAACGTACTGATCCGCATGTGGCGGCGCATGACCGGCCGTCCCAACGCGCCGCAGCCGCCCAAGCGCGAGCTGCCGCCGGCACGCTGGCGCACGGTCGGCTCGATCCGCCGCTATATCCTGCTGACCTTGATGATCGGCCAGACCATCGTTGCCGGCTGGTACATGAAAGGCATCCTGCCGTACCAGGGCTGGTCGTTCGTCGACCTCGACGAAATCCTCAGCCAATCGCTGTGGGACACGGTCGTGCAGGTGTGGCCGTATGCCTTGCAGACTTCCATTCTGGTGCTCTTCGGCATCCTGTTCTGCTGGGTGTCGGCGGGCTTCTGGACCGCGCTGATGGGCTTCCTCGAGCTGCTCACCGGGCGTGACAAATACAAGATTTCGGGCAGCAGCGCCGGCAATGAGCCGATTGCACCCGAAGCGCGTACCGCGCTGGTGATGCCGATCTGCAACGAAGATGTGCCGCGCGTATTCGCCGGCCTGCGCGCAACGTTCGAGTCGGTGGCCGCCAGCGGCAACCTCGACCGCTTCGACTTCTTCGTGCTCAGCGACACCAACGACACCGACATCGCCGTGGCCGAGCAACAGGCCTGGCTGGACGTGTGTCGCGAAACCAAAGGCTTCGGCCGCATCTTCTACCGCCGCCGTCGGCGCCGGGTGAAGCGCAAGAGCGGTAACCTCGACGACTTCTGCCGTCGCTGGGGCGGTGAGTACAAGTACATGGTCGTGCTCGACGCCGACAGCGTCATGAGCGGCGAATGCCTGAGCAGCCTGGTGCGCCTGATGGAGGCCAACCCGGACGCCGGCATCATCCAGACCGGGCCGAAAGCCTCGGGCATGGACACCCTGTATGCGCGCATGCAGCAGTTCGCCACCCGCGTGTACGGCCCGCTGTTCACCGCCGGCCTGCACTTCTGGCAGCTGGGCGAGTCGCACTACTGGGGCCACAACGCGATCATCCGCATGAAGCCGTTCATCGAGCACTGCGCCCTGGCGCCGTTGCCGGGCAAGGGCGCGTTCGCCGGTGCAATCCTGTCCCACGACTTCGTTGAAGCCGCGCTGATGCGCCGTGCCGGCTGGGGTGTGTGGATCGCCTACGACCTGCCGGGCAGCTACGAAGAACTGCCGCCTAACCTGCTGGACGAGCTCAAGCGCGACCGCCGCTGGTGCCACGGCAACCTGATGAACTTCCGCCTGTTCCTGGTCAAGGGCATGCACCCGGTGCACCGTGCGGTGTTCCTGACCGGGGTGATGTCGTACCTGTCGGCACCGTTGTGGTTCCTGTTCCTGGTGCTGTCGACCGCGCTGCTGGCGACCAACACGTTGATGGAGCCGCAGTACTTCATCGAGCCGTACCAGCTTTACCCGCTGTGGCCGCAGTGGCACCCGGAGAAAGCCGTGGCGCTGTTCTCCACCACCATCGTGCTGTTGTTCCTGCCCAAGCTGCTCAGTGTCATCCTGATCTGGGCCAAGGGCGCCATCGAGTTCGGTGGGCGGATCAAGGTCACCCTGTCGATGCTGATGGAGATGCTGTTCTCCATGCTGCTGGCGCCGGTGCGCATGATCTTCCACACCCGCTTCGTGCTGGCCGCGTTCCTCGGCTGGGCCGCGACCTGGAACTCGCCGCAGCGTGATGACGACTCCACGCCGTGGAGCGAAGCGGTACGTCGGCATGGTCCTCAGACCCTGCTGGGCATTGCCTGGGCCGGCCTGGTGGCCTGGCTGAACCCGAGCTTCCTGTGGTGGCTGGCGCCTATCGTCGGTTCGCTGGTGTTGTCGATCCCGGTATCGGTGATTTCCAGCCGCACGCGCCTGGGCCTGGCAGCCAAGGACGAGAAGCTGTTCCTCATCCCCGAGGAATACGCTACCCCGCAAGAGTTGCTGGCAACCGACCAGTACACCCACGAAAACCGCTGGCATGCCCTGCATGACGGCTTCGTGCGGGCCGTGGTCGACCCGCGCCAGAACGCCCTGGCCTGCGCCATGGCTACTGCCCGCCATGGCCAGGCGGCGCCGATCGAGGCGCTGCGTGCCGAGCGCGTGGCCAAGGCGATCGAAGTCGGGCCGAAAGGGCTGGACCTCAACACCCGCCTGGCCCTGCTCAGCGACCCGGTGGCGTTGACCCGCCTGCATGAGCAGGTGTGGGCCGAGCACAACGCGGCGTGGATCGATGTGTGGCGTGCCTCCATCAAGAACGACCCGCACTCGCCGCTGTTGCCCCTGCATCCGGAGAATGAGGGCCAACCGGCACTCGTCGGCGCCTGATCGGGATGCACGGCGCCTGACAGGGCCTATTCGCGGGTGAACCCGCTCCTACAGGGATACTCATTCCCATGTAGGAGCGGGTTCACCCGCGAAGCTTTTAGGGCCCTACCCCTATTTTGGCCAACAAAGTCCCCCCCAGCTCTAGGTCCCCGGCCCGCCATGCGTTAGCATCCCTCTCCGATACGACGCATCGGCCAGTAAGGTCGTGCCAACACAATAAGATTCGCTCTTTTCTTGCTAGGGGACTTGGTGATGATCAAGAAATACCTTTCGCGACTGCTGGTCGGTGTTACCGCCCTGGTCGCCGTGACGGCGGCGCAGGCGGGCGCCATCGATGACGCGGTCAAGCGCGGCACCCTGCGGGTGGGCATGGACCCAACCTACATGCCGTTCCAGATGACCAACAAACGTGGCGAGATCATCGGCTTCGAAGTCGACATTCTCAAAGCCATGGCCAAGTCGATGGGCGTCAAGTTCGAGGCTGTTTCCACTGCCTATGACGGCATCATCCCAGCCCTGCTGACCGACAAGTTCGACATGATCGGCAGCGGCATGACCCTGACCCAGGAACGCAACCTGCGCCTGAATTTCAGCGAGCCCTTCATCGTGGTTGGCCAGACCCTGCTGATCCGCAAGGAGCTGGCTGGCGAGATCAAGTCGTACAAAGACCTGAACAACGAGAAGTACCGCCTGACCTCCAAGCTCGGTACCACCGGCGAAATGGTGTCCAAGAAGCTGATCGGCAAAGCCAAGTACCACGGCTATGACAACGAGCAGGAAGCGGTGATGGACGTGGTCAACGGCAAGGCAGACGCCTTTGTCTACGACGCGCCGTACAACGTGGTGGCAGTAGAGAAGGCCGGTGCCGGCAAGCTGCTGTTCCTCGAAGAACCCTTCACCTACGAGCCGCTGGCCTTCGGCCTGAAGAAAGGCGACTACGACAGCATCAACTTCATCAACAACTTCCTGCACCAGATCAAGCATGACGGGACCTACGATCGTATTCACGACAAGTGGTTCAAGAACAAGGACTGGCTGAAGGAAATGGAATAAGGCCCAGGCCACAAGCCCGGCTTTATGACCCCGACGCGCAGGCAAACCCTGCGCGTTCGCATTTACGGAAGTACCCCACGTGATCAAACACAAGAAAGCCCAGTGGCCCTGGCATGGGCTGACCGCCCTGGTCCTGGTGGGCCTGGCGCTCAGCCTGTACATGGCCACCTCGATGATTTCCTACGAGTGGCGCTGGAACCGCGTACCGCAGTACTTCGCCTACAAGGCCGAAGAAACACAGCGCGCTGCCGCCTACGGTACCGTGCAGGAAATCGTCATCTCCGGCGATAACGCCCGCGTCACGCTGAAAGACGAAAGCGGTGCCGAGCAAGTACTCGATGTGGCCAAGGACAGCCTGCAACTGAGCCGTGGCGACGATGTTGCCGAAGGCGACCAGATTGGCGTCACCCGGCATTGGGCTGCAGGCCCGCTGGCCTGGGGCCTGTGGACCACCTTGTGGATTTCGGTGGTGTCCGGGGCGCTGGGCCTGGTAATCGGCCTGTTCGCCGGCTTGTGCCGGTTGTCGAACAACCCCACCTTGCGTGACTTGTCGACCGTTTATGTGGAGCTGGTGCGCGGCACGCCGCTGCTGGTGCAGATCTTCATCTTCTACTTCTTCATCGGCACCGTGCTCAACCTGTCCCGCGAGTTTGCCGGTGTAGCGGCGCTGGCGCTGTTCACCGGCGCCTACGTGGCGGAAATTGTCCGCGCCGGTGTGCAGTCGATCGCCAAGGGCCAGAACGAAGCGGCTCGCTCGCTGGGCCTGAACGCTGGTCAGTCGATGCGCCACGTCATCCTGCCGCAGGCGTTCAAGCGCGTGCTGCCGCCGTTGGCCGGCCAGTTCATCAGCCTGGTCAAGGACACCTCGCTGGTGTCGGTAATCGCCATCACCGAACTGACCAAGAGCGGCCGTGAGGCCATCACCACCTCGTTCTCGACCTTCGAGATCTGGTTCTGCGTGGCAGGCCTGTACCTGCTGATCAACCTGCCGCTGTCGCACATTGCCAGCCGGCTTGAGCGGAGGCTTGCGCAAAGTGATTGAAGTCCGTGACCTGCTGAAAGTCTTCGACACCCGTGGCCAGGTGGTACGGGCTGTGGATAACGTCACCACGCAAGTTGCCAAGGGCGAAGTGGTGGTTGTGCTCGGCCCCTCGGGTTCGGGCAAGTCGACCTTCCTGCGCTGCCTCAACGGCCTGGAGCATTTCGACCAAGGCCACGTGGCCATCGACGGCCTGCAACTGGCCGACCCGAAGACCGACATCAACGCCTACCGCCGCGAAGTCGGCATGGTGTTCCAGCACTTCAACCTGTTCCCGCACATGACCGTGCTGGAAAACCTCTGCCTGGCGCAGAAGGTGGTGCGCAAGCGGAACAAGGCTGACCGCGAGGCCAAGGCCCGGGCGTTGTTGGAGAAGGTTGGCATTGCACAGAAGGCCAACGAGTTCCCGTCGCGTCTGTCCGGTGGCCAGCAGCAGCGGGTAGCGATTGCCCGCGCCCTGGCCATGGACCCGAAAGTGATGCTGTTCGACGAGCCAACCTCGGCGCTCGACCCGGAAATGGTCGGCGAGGTGCTGGATGTGATGAAGACCCTGGCCCAGGAAGGCATGACCATGGTCTGCGTCACCCACGAAATGGGCTTTGCCCGCGAAGTGGCTGACCGGGTGCTGTTCTTTGACCACGGCAAGCTGCTGGAAGACTCGGCCCCGGCCGCGTTCTTCGCTGCCCCGAGAGACCCGCGTGCGCAGGCCTTCCTGCGCCAGGTGCTTTAACCGCTGGGGGCGCTTTGCGCCCCATCCGACCGGTCCGGCGCCCCGGCAAGGCCGCTCCTACAGGGGGACGCGATCTCCTGTAGGAGCGGCCTTGTGTCGCGATGGGCTGCAAAGCAGCCCCGGCGATCTCAAATGTTGAACCGCCCCACCATCCCCCGCAATTGCTGCCCCAGCTGCTCCAGCTTCCCACTCGAAGCCGCCGTCTGCTCACTGGCCGCACTGGTCTGATCCGACACATCCCGCACATTGATCACACTTCGGTTGATCTGCTCGGCCACCACACTCTGCTCTTCGCTGGCCGTGGCGATCTGCTGGTTCATGCCCTGAATGCTCGACACCGTATCGGTGATCTGGCCAAGCGCATGCCCGGCCCTGCGGCTCAGTTCCACGCTTTGCTCAGTCAGGTTCTTGCTGCTGTCGAGCAAGCGGGTCACTTCATCGGTACCGTTGTGCAGGCTGTCGATCAGTTGGCCAATCTCCTCGGTCGCTGTCGAAGTTCGCTGGGCCAAACCGCGTACCTCATCGGCCACCACGGCAAAGCCGCGCCCGGCTTCACCGGCCCGCGCCGCTTCGATCGCCGCGTTCAGGGCCAGCAGATTGGTTTGCTCGGACACCGACTTGATCACATCGAGGATGCTGCCAATGCGCTGGCTCTCGCCCGCCAGGTGCTGCATGGCCGCCAGGCAATGGTCCATTTGCCCGGCCAGTTGCTCAATACGGCCAATGGCTTCGGCCACCACCTGGTCGCCCACCTGCGCCTGCTGGTCGGCGTTGGTCGCGGCCTGTGAGGCCTGTTCGGCGTTCTGCGCCACTTCCTGCACGGTAGCGCTCATCTGGTTCATGGCGGTGGCGACCTGGTCGGTTTCCTCGCGCTGCTGGTTGATGCGCAGCTTGGTGTCTTCGCTGCTGGCGGCCAGCTGCGAGGCCGCCTGCGACAGCTGGCCGACGCCCTGGTCGATACCACCGATCAACTCGCGCAGGCTGATAGTCATTTCGCGCATGCTGGTCTGCAACTGGCCCATCTCGTCGCGGCGCTGCACCGCGTCGACCTGGCTCAAGTCGCCTTTGGCGATGCGCGCAGCCACGGTCAGCGTCTGGTGCAACGGTTGGGTGATCTGCAAGGTGATCAACCAGGCGGCCAGCACGCCCACTGCCAGCGCCAGCAGCGCCACGCTGGTCAGCAGCGAGCGAGCCGCGAGGGCCTCGCTGTCGCGTTGCTCGACCTTGCGTTTGCTCAGTTCAAGGCTCACTGCGCGCAACTCATTGCCCATTTTCTCCATGTTGTTCTGCAGCTGCTCGACGCGCACGGCGGCGCGACGGTACTGGTCCAGGCTGGCGCGGTACTTGGCCAGCTCGACCCCAGGCTGCTCGCTGACAGTGCGTGGCAAGCCCAGCGGCGCAAGGCCCCTGAGCAATTGCTCAAGGCTGCTGTCGGCAGCGTTCAGGGCGTTGTCGCCGACCTTGGCGAAGTCCTCGACCGGGGCAAATGTGTAGGCCGGCACCAGGCTCTGCTGATTGGCACCGTCGACATGCCGGCTGAGGGTGTCCATCAGGCCCAGCACACCGCTTTGCTGGCTGTCGGCAGCCATTTTCAGCAAGGCCTGGGTCTGCAGTTCGTCGATCACGTCGTTGAGTTTTTGCTCCTGCACCTGCATGGCTTCACGCAGGGCGATGCGGTTGGCAACGCTGCGCTGCAGCTCGCTGAAGTCATCACGCAGGCGCTGCAGCAACGTCAGCTTTTCGCTCAGCATCTGCCGTGATTCATCGACGTTGCTGCGTTGTTGCAGGGTGGTCAGCATGCTGTTCAGCTGGTCGAGGATGCTGGTGATACGTGACTGGCTGGCGTCGTCGTTGAGCACGCGGTAGGTGATGCGTTCTGCGCGCAGGTCTTTGGTCAGGTCGTTGATCAGGCCAATTTCGCTAAGTTGCTGCGAACGGACAATGGCGCCATCCAGCGCGCGCCAGCCGCTGACGGTGGTGGCCAGGGTAAGCAGCAGGACCACGGCGAAGCCGAGGGCCAGCTTGGCAGCGACACTGATGTTGCCGAGCTGGCGGTTGAGGTAGCCGAGCATGAGGAGTCTCCGTGCAAGTGAGAGAGGGATGCAGGCGGATTGCTGGCATCACACCTCTGCCCATCGGCAGCGGAGCTGTAGGACTTGACCTGATAATCGTGTAGGAAAATTCGCCGCAAAGAGTAGGAAGTTTTTCGCCTGTGCCGGCCTCTTCGCGGGTAAACCCGCTCCTACAAGGTACTGCATAGCCCTTGTAGGAGCGGGTTTACCCGCGAAGAGGCCAGAACAGGCGGCCCATTGCTTCAGATCAGAGCCTGAACCGCCCCACCAACCCCTGCAAATGGGTACCCAGCCGCGCCAGTTCCACGCTGGAACTGGCCGTCTCTTCACTGGCCGCCGAGGTCTGGTCGGAAATATCCCGCACATTCATCACGCTGCGGTTGATCTCTTCGGCCACGGCCGTCTGTTCCTCTGCCGCGGTGGCAATTTGCTGGTTCATCGCCTGGATAGACGACACCGTGCGGGTGATGGTCTCCAGCGAGCTGCCGGCACGTCGGGTCAGCTCGACGCTGCTGTCGGTCAGCTGGCGGCTGTTGTCCATCACGCTGGCCACGCGCTGGGTGCCGCTTTGCAGGCCGGCAATCAGCTCTTCGATCTCTTCGGTCGACTGCTGGGTGCGTTGGGCCAGGCTGCGCACTTCGTCGGCGACCACGGCAAAGCCACGCCCGGCCTCACCGGCGCGGGCCGCCTCGATTGCGGCGTTGAGCGCCAGCAGGTTGGTCTGTTGGGCTACCGACTTGATCACGTCGAGCACGCTGCCGATCTTGTCGCTTTCGGTCTTGAGCTGGTTCATCGCTTCGCTGGAGTTGACCACTTCGCCGGCCAGGCGCTCGATCTGCGCCACGGCCTCGCCTACCACGCGGTCGCCTTCGCGGGCTTGCTGGTCGGCCATCAGAGCGGCTTCCGAGGCCTGCTCGGCATTACGCGCCACTTCGTGCACGGTGGCGGTCATCTGGTTCATGGCGGTCGCCACCTGGTCGGTCTCGACCTTCTGGTTGTTGACCCCGGCGCTGGTCTGCTCGGTGACTGCCGAAAGCTGCTCGGCGGCGCTGGCAATCTGCGTAACGCCATCACCGATGCCGCCGATCAGCTCGCGCAGGCCCTGGGTCATGCGCTGCATGCTGGCCTGCAGCTGGCCCAGTTCATCACGGCGGTTCACCTGCAGGTTCTGGGTCAGGTCGCCACTGGCCACACGCTCTGCGGCGCGCAAGGTCTGGCGCAGCGGAATGATGATCTGCCGGGTGATCGCCCAGGCCGCCAGCAGGCCCAAGGCCAGGGCTAGCGCGGTGGCGATCATGAGCAGGGTCTTGGCCTGGGCGGCCGCAGCGTCGCGCACCTCGGTTTGCGAGGTGGTCATCGCCTGGCTGGTCTGTAGCAGCACCGAGCCTTGGTCGGCCATGTGTTGCAGGGCTTGCTCGCTGGCCGTCTGGGCGCTGCCGAACTGGTTGACTGCGTCGCGGTAGCCGCCCATGGCGGTAGCGGCATCGTCCAGGCTGGCGGCATATTCGGCCGGCAGCTTGGCCGGCAGGGCGCGCAGTTCAGCCACGGCCTGGTCAATGGCCTTCAGCGCTGTTTGCTGGAAGTCGGCATTGCCGCTGTAGGTGTAGCCACGCACCTGGAAACGGGCTTGCTGCAGCAGGGCGCTGACTTCCACGGCGTGCTGATACTGGTTGATGTCGCCGCCCTGCAGCAGGCGCTGCTGCACGCGGCCGACCAGTTCCACGGCCTTGTCGGCGCTGTCGCCCAGCATGTCACGGCTGGCTTCACGGCGCTGGCCAGCCTGCTTCAGCTCGTTGAATGACTGCTGGTAGATGCGCACGGCCTCGCGTTGTTGTTCCAGGCGCTGGCGGTCGGCGGGGTGTTCGATCTGCCCGAGCATCAACTGCACCTGGCGGTCGAGCTGAGTCAGGGCCTTTTCCAGCTCTGCCACCGAGGCTTCGTCACGCTGGCGTTGGTAATGCTGGCGGGCGATGCGCAATTCCTGGGTGTGTTGCTGGATGACCGAGATGTTCCCCAGCTTGTCGCCACGGTCGATGATGCTGTCCATGCCGTGCCAGCCGGTCAGGGTGATGGTCAGGGTCAACAGCAGTACCAGGCCGAAGCCCAGCCCCAGTTTGCGATTGACGCTCACATTGCCCAACGATTGGGCTAACCATTGATACATGTACGACTCCCCGGCGGCTTGGCAGCACAAATAGTTGTTGTGTTGCCAAGGCCATCGGCCCGGGAGAGGGAAACTTGATGGGCGAGAACGCGGCGTATGCGTCAGAAAATACGCGAAAGCAGCGCGGTGACGGCGGTCTCGACCCGCAGGATGCGGTCACCCAATTGCACGGGCGCCAGGCCGGCCTTGCCCAGCAGGTCGACTTCGTAGGGGATCCAGCCGCCCTCGGGGCCGATGGCCAGGGTCACGGCCTGCTCCACGGCGCGCGGGCAGGCGGGGTAGGGGCCGGGGTGGCCGACCAGGCCCAGGGTGCCTGCGGCGATCGCGGGCAGGCGGTCTTCGACGAACGGCTTGAAGCGCTTCTCGATGATCACCTCGGGCAGCACCGTGTCGCGCGCCTGCTCAAGGCCCAGGATGAGGTTGTCACGAATGCTGTCGGGCTGCAGGAACGGCGTTTGCCAGAAGCTTTTCTCGACCTTGTAGCTGTTCACCAGGATCAGCCGTGGCACGCCCAGCGTTGCCACGGTCTGGAACAACCGGCGCAGCATCTTCGGGCGGGGCACCGCCAGCACCAGGGTCAGCGGCAGCTTGGCCGGCGGCGGCTGGTCGAAGGCTACTTCCAGCTCGGCTTGGTGCTGTTCCAGGCGCAGCACTGTGGCCTTGCCCATCAAGCCATTGATACGGCCCACGCGCAGGTTGTCGCCCACCGCCACGCGGTGGATTTCCTGCATGTGGGTGAAACGCCGATCGGCAAGAACGACGCGGTCTGCCGAGACAAAGTCGGCCTCTTCAAGAAGCAACAGGTTCACGGTTGGGTCGCTGGTGGCTGGTCGTTATGGTCGTCGGCGGCTTCGTCGTGGGCACTGCGCTTGCGGATCAGGCTGCCGCACAGCACGCCAATCTCGAACAGTAGCCACATGGGCACGGCCAGCAGGGTCTGGGAGAAGATATCCGGCGGGGTCAGGACCATGCCGACCACGAAGCAGCCGATGATCACATAAGGGCGGATCTTCTTCAGGTACTTCACGTCGACCACGCCGATCCACACCAGCAGCACCACCGCTACCGGGATTTCGAAGGCCACGCCAAAGGCGAAGAACAGCGTCATCACGAAGTCGAGGTAGTTGGCGATGTCGGTCATCATCGCCACGCCTGCCGGGGTGGCGGCGGCGAAGAACTTGAACATCAGCGGGAACACCAGGAAATAGGCAAAGGCCATGCCGGCGTAGAACAACAGGATGCTCGACACCAACAGCGGAATGGCGATGCGCTTTTCATGGCGGTACAGCCCGGGTGCGATAAAGCCCCAGATCTGCTGGAGGATGAACGGGATCGCCAGGAACAGCGAGACGATCATGGTCAGCTTGAACGGTGTGAGGAACGGCGAGGCCACGTCGGTGGCGATCATCGTCGCATTGGCCGGCAAGTGATCACGCAGCGGCGCCGAAACAATGGTGTAGATCTGCTGGGCGAAGCTGAAAAGCCCGGCAAAGATCAGGAAAATGACCGCAACGCAGCGCAGCAGGCGGGTGCGCAGTTCGGTCAGGTGCGAAACCAGCGGCATCGGCTGGTCGTGTTCCGGATTCTCGCTCATGGGGCTCGCGGCGGTTGAGGCGGTTCAGAAGGGGCGGCCGGGGCGGCAGGTGTTTCCACCGGCCTGGCTTCGAGCCCGACAGGAAGCTGCACGGTGGCCGTGGTGACCGGTGGCTGCGCCGGTGGCGTCAGCGGGTTGAGGATGCGCTTGGCTTCCTCTTCCATCTGCAGGATGTGCTCGTTGTGCAGCTGGCGGCGGATGTCGTCGGCGCCGATTTCGCGCTCAACTTCCATCTTTATGCTGTTGAAGCTGCGCTTGAGCCGGCCGATCCACAGGCCTGCCGTGCGCGCGGCACCCGGCAGGCGCTCGGGGCCGAGCACCAGCAGGGCGACCAGGCCGACGAGCAGTAGCTCGCTGAAGCTGATGCCGAACATGGGTCAGTCTTTCCGCTGTGGCTCTTGGACCGGCTGGGCCTGGCCCTCGATGGTGTGGCCTTGCTGTGGCTGGGCAGTGTTCTGCACCGGCGGCACAGGCTGGGCTGGCGGCGGGGTTTGCTCGGCCGGCTTGTTCTCTTCTTCGTTCATGGCCTTGCGGAAGCCCTTGATCGACTCGCCCAGGTCACTGCCGAAGTTCTTCAGCTTCTTGGTGCCGAACACCAGGACCACGACCACCAGCAGGACGATCCAGTGTTTCCAGTCAAAGATACCCATTTCGTACTCCTGAAAATTGTGTGTTGGCCCTGCAGGGCTCGGTAAATCGTTCCGACGGCGCGTTCCACTGTGGGAGCGGGTTTACCCGCGAACACCGGCGCAGCCGGTGCCATACACCGCGTTGCATTCTTCGCGGGTGAACCCGCTCCCACAGGGGGGCGTGCAATGCGCCCTAAAATACATCAGGCCGAAGGCGTTCGTGCGGCCTTCTCATCATGCCCGGACAAACCAAAACGGCGGTCCAGCTCATCCAGCACGGCCTGCGGATGTTGGCCCAGCGCGCTGAGCATCACCAGGCTATGAAACCACAGGTCGGCAGTTTCGTAGATGACATCGCTGCAATCCTTGCTGACCGCAGCATCCTTGGCGGCAATGATCGTTTCGATCGACTCTTCGCCGAGCTTTTCAAGGATCTTGTTCAGGCCCTTGTGGTACAGGCTGGCCACGTAGGAGCTGTCGGGCGCCGCTTGCTTGCGTTCTTCAAGCACTTCGGCCAAGCGGTTGAGGGTGTCGCTCATGTCAGTGTCCTGCGCTGTAGATGGCATCCGGGTCCTTCAGGACCGGGTCGACGATTTTCCACTGGTCGCCTTCATAGACGCGGTAGAAGCAGCTTTCGCGGCCGGTGTGGCAGGCAATATGGCCCAGTTGCTCGACCATCAGGATGATCACGTCGGCGTCGCAGTCCAGGCGCATTTCATGCAGCTTTTGCACATGGCCGGATTCTTCGCCCTTGCGCCACAGCTTGCCACGCGAACGCGACCAGTAGATGGCGCGTTGCTCGGCGGCGGTCAGGGCCAGCGATTCGCGGTTCATCCAGGCCATCATCAGCACGCGTCCGGTCTTGTGGTCCTGGGCGATCGCCGGTACCAGGCCTTCGCTGTTCCACTTGATCTCGTCCAGCCAGTCTTTCATCGTCGACTCCAAAGCGGGCCCGCTCCTGTACCGGGCCCTTTACGCTAGTGTGCCAGCCACAGGCGCGGCTGGCTATTGGCGCACGATCAGGTAAAGGCCGGCAGCCAGCATCAGCCAGGCCGGCCAGGCAGCCGGGGCGGCCAGGCTGGCGGCTTCGGCGGCGCCGGCAGCAAGCACCGCGCCACCACCGAGCAGGCCGGCGCCCAGCAGGCGCAGCGCCCAGCGGTCGCCCTTACGGCGGCGTTCCGGCAGTTGCGGGTCGTGCAGGTGCGGTTGTGACAGGCGCTCAAGCAGGTCGCGGGTCATGCCGGCCAGGTGTGGCAGTTGCTCCACCTGGCTGTGCAGGTTGCCGAACATGGCCTTGGGGCTGTAGCGATCCCGCATCCAGCGCTCAAGATAAGGCTTGGCGGTGCTCCACAGGTCCAGGTCGGGGTACAGCTGGCGCCCCAGGCCTTCGATGTTGAGCAGGGTCTTCTGCAACAGCACCAGCTGCGGCTGCACTTCCATGTTGAAGCGCCGCGCGGTCTGGAACAGGCGCATCAGCACCTGGCCGAAGGAAATATCCTTTAACGGCTTTTCGAAGATTGGCTCGCACACGGTGCGGATTGCCGCCTCGAATTCGTTGACCTTGGTGTGCGCCGGCACCCAGCCCGAGTCGATGTGCAGCTGGGCGACGCGGCGGTAGTCGCGCTTGAAGAAGGCGATCAGGTTGCGTGCTAGGTAGTCCTGGTCCTCGGCGGTCAGGCTGCCGACGATGCCGCAGTCGATGGCAATGTACTGCGGGCTCCACGGCTTGACCGTGCTGACGAAGATGTTGCCGGGGTGCATATCGGCATGGAAGAAGCTGTCGCGGAACACCTGGGTGAAGAACACCTCCACGCCACGTTCGGCCAGCAGCTTCATGTCGGTGCGCTGGTCGGCCAGGGTGGCCATGTCGGTTACCGGCACGCCGTAGATGCGCTCCATTACCAGCACCTTGGGCCGGCACAGGTCCCAGTACACCTGGGGCACGTACATCAGCTCGGAGCCTTCGAAGTTGCGCCGCAGCTGGCTGGCGTTGGCCGCTTCGCGCAGCAGGTCGAGCTCGTCGTAGATGGTTTTTTCGTAGTCGCCGACGATCTCCACCGGGTGCAGGCGACGGGCATCGGCCGAGGCGCGTTCGGCGGCCTTGGCGATCAGGAACAGCCAGGCCAGGTCCTGGGCGATGACCGGTTTCAGGCCCGGGCGCACCACCTTGACCACCACCTCTTCGCCGGTTTTCAGGCGGGCGGCGTGTACCTGGGCCACCGAGGCCGAGGCCAGTGGCTCGACGTCGAAGCGGCTGAACAGTTGCGCCACCGGGGCGCCCAGCTGTGCTTCGATCAGTGCCACGGCCTGCTTGGGGTCGAACGGTGGCACACGGTCCTGCAACAGCATCAGCTCATCGGCGATGTCATTGGGCAGCAGGTCGCGGCGGGTGGACAGCAGCTGGCCAAACTTGATGAAGATCGGCCCCAGGTCCTGCAGCGCCAGGCGCAGGCGTGCGCCACGGCTCAGCTCGGTGGGCTTGCGCGGCAGCCAGCGCCACGGCATCAGCAGGCGCAGGCTGGCCAGCCACCATGGCAGCAGAGGCTGTTCGAACAGCAGGTCATCGAGACGGTAGCGGATCACCACACGCTGGATGCGAAAAAGACGGCGGACGGCGAGCAGCTTCATGCGTTATCGCTGGTATCAAGGGATCGGGAGAGGCGCTTGAGGCGCGCCTCGAGGCGTTCTGTGTCGAGCTTCAGGGCATCGAGCTCGCTGAAGGCGGCTTCGGCTTCGCGCTTGCCGACCAGGGTGCGGGACTCTTCGGCCAGGTACTCGGAAAGGTTCTGGTTGAAGCGTGCCAGGCCCTGGCGGGTCCAGCGTGCGCGCAGGCGAATGTGGCCTGCCAGCATGGCCGTGGCAACCGGGCCAAGCCAGCGTTGCAGCTCGTGCTCCCAGTCCAGCTCCAGGTCTTGCAGCACACCGAACAGGTCGAGCAGCACGGCGCTGTCGCCATGCAGCTCGACCTGTGGGCTGTGCAGTACGGCGGTCTTGTCCCGGGCCAGGGCCAGCTGAGCCAGGCTGCCGGCTGGGGCGCGCAGGCTGCAGTCGACTTCGCCTTGCCAGTGGGCGGCGAGCATCAGGCCCTCTTCATCGGGCAGGATGAACACCTGCAGGGCCGGTTGGCGGCAGTCGATCTCGATGACCTTGCCTTCCAGCGCGGCCAGCCGCGGCAGGGCCGTGCTGTCCATGCGCAGGACGCGGTTCAGGCCATGTTCGACGCTGGCGAGCAGCCCGGCCAGCAGCATCAGGGCTTGATACCGCGGTGCACGGCAACGATGCCGCTGGTCATGTTGTGGTAGGTGACGCGGTCGAAACCGGCCTCGACCATCATGCTCTTCAGGGTTTCCTGGTCTGGGTGCATGCGGATCGATTCGGCGAGGTAACGGTAGCTTTCCGAGTCATTGGTGATCAGCTTGCCGGCCAGCGGCATGAAGGCGAACGAGTAGGCGTCGTAGGCCTTGGACATCAGCTTGTTGGTCGGCTTGGAGAATTCCAGGATCAACAGGCGGCCACCGGGCTTGAGCACGCGCAGCATCGAACGGATGGCTTCGTCCTTGTGGGTGACGTTGCGCAGGCCGAAGGCAATGGTCACGCAGTCGAAGTGGTTGTCCGGGAACGGCAGCTTCTCGGCGTCGGCCTGGACGAACTGAATGTTGCCGGCCACGCCACGGTCGAGCAGGCGATCACGGCCGACCTTGAGCATCGAATCGTTGATGTCGGCCAGCACCACCTGCCCGGTCGGGCCGACCAGGCGCGAGAACTTGGCGGCCAGGTCGCCGGTACCGCCGGCGATGTCCAGTACGCGGTTGCCGCTGCGAACGCCCGACAGCTCGATGGTAAAGCGCTTCCACAGGCGGTGCATGCCGCCGGACAGCACGTCGTTCATCAGGTCGTACTTGGCGGCCACCGAGTGGAACACTTCGGCGACTTTCTTCGCCTTCTGGCTTTCAGGCACGTCCTGGTAGCCGAAATGGGTGGTGGGTTCGGCGTGGTCGCCTTTGCGCTGGTCGTTCATATCGCTTCACCGGAAAAAATTACCGCCATTCTAGGGCGAACGGGCGGATTTGTCTTGGCGGGGTGTGCCAGTGGGCAGGGGCGGGCATAATGCCAATTATGTCTACATCTTCAGGAACGCCCGCATGACCCAGATCAGCGTCGAACGCAAACACTCCCTCGGCCGTGATGCCGCCCGTGCCAAGGCCGAAGCGCTGGTCGACAAGCTCAGCCGCGAATACGACCTCAAGGCCACCTGGAACGGCGACCGCGTCGATGTGGCGCGCAGCGGTGCCAACGGCAGCGTGCACATTGGCGACGACAGCATTCGTGTGGAGTTGAAGCTTGGCATGATGCTGTCGATGATGAGCGGCACCATCAAGGGCGAGATCGAGCGGGCGCTGGACAAAGCCCTGGCCTGAGGCGAGGGCATGCGTGTGCCAACGGTTACGCGGCTGGGAACGGAATGATGTCGGTGACCTGCTCCAGGCGCAGGTCACCGCGGTAGATGTCCAGCCGTTCTGCTGCGGTGGTGGTGGCTTCAAGCCTGACTTCGCGGGCCATGCCGCGTGGCTCCCAGAACTTCAGGTGGCCCTTGACGAAGGCATGCGGCGCGGCATTTGCGCTGCGGTAGTGAAAATGCGCTTCCCAGAGTACTTTTGCCGGCGCCTGCACATCACGAACCTGATACACGTCCAGATAGTCATTGGCGTTGCGCAGGGCTTTGCGTGTGGTGGTCTGAGCGATCTGTAACCGGTTGGCCTGGTACAGGAAACGCAGGGCTTTGGCATCGGGATGCCGGGTATTCAGGTAAGCGTCCGTCAGCAGGCGGGCTTTTTCCGTCTCGATCAAGTCGGCTGCTGCACGCAACTCGGCAGAAAGGTTCGCGGCTTCCGGGGTGACGGCTTTATCCAGTAGCTGTGCAGCCTCACGCATATCCTCGATGTGCCAGTCCATGAGGTCGGTCAGGCTGTTGGGTTCATCGGCATAGCGCGAAGCTATCCTGATTCGCTCATCCTTTCGTTCCAGCAAGCGGTTGGCACGGCGCCTGAGTTCTGTCATGTCGTGCGAGGCGGGCCGCTCCTGGCCTGGCAGTTCGAGCCATTCATCGCCTCTCTGCTCGTAATTGCCCGCTGGTTGCTGGGTAAGCGGGTTGTGCTGGACTGCACGGTTGCCTGCCTGGTCATGCTCCACCAGCACCGTACGGCCCTTGGTGGTGCGAATCAAGGTGGGTTTGTTCGGCCTTACGCGGTAGGTCAGCCGCTGTGGCAAAGGCATGACACCGCTATCGATACTGGCCAGTGTGGTGCTTAGCTGTTGCTCTGAGCCGTGTACCAGTGCGGTCAGTTCATTGACGAACGCCTCCAGCATGGCCGAATTCAGCCCCGGCCCGGTAAAAATCTGCATGTAATAGGCTTTGCCAAGCGCTCCGCGATATTCGCGCAGTGCAGAGTTCAACACTTCGGCCTGCTGCTCGGCTGGCAGCTCTGCCGATGCAAGTCCATCGTGGCTCCATAGCGCCGCGGTGAACGCCTTGCTGGTAAGGGCGCCCTGCAGTGGCAACAAATCGGTGGCTGCCTCGGCCGTGAGCGAGGTCTTGTCCAGGGTCAGGTAGGCCAGGTCGCTGAGGATCTGTGCGCGAACAATCAATGTGGAGTTGGGGCGCAGCTTGATTTTCTCGTTGATCTTGGCGCGTTTGTGGCTGAAATTCACCCGAGGGTCTTCGAGCGCCTCTGCCAAAAGTTTGTCCAGGCGCTCATTGACCGTGAAAAGGCGACGGGTAAACGCCAGTGCATCCTCTGTAGCGCTACGAAATGCGTTGTAGTGATGCATCTGTTCCGGACTGTCCGGTAGCTGGGGCAGGCCTACTGCCAGCGTCTTGAGCTGGTCATGGTCAATCAGCTCCAGCAGGCGGCGCAGCAGCATCATGTCATTGTCGATGGCTGTCTCGGTCCAGTTGCTGAACCTGCGCTGATAGATGCCTGGCTGGTCGAGTTTGCGGAAGCGCGGCTCGAGCATCTGTCTGAAGATGTTTCTGTTCGCATGCAGCAGGGCGCTTTGTTTTTCCAGAAAGAGCATCGCGGCGTTCAGGTTCAGGCGATTATCCCTGCGCAGTTGCAGCAACTGCCGAAGCTGCGCGTTCAGTGGTTCTGGCAGTGCGGCCAGGTCTGGGTTGGGCAATGCAGTGTATGCCCCGGAGAATGCTGCTGCTGCTTGGTCATAGGCCTTGAGCTTGGTTTCATTGATGTCCATCAGCGTCTGCAGCTTATCAAGCGCTACCTTGTTCTCGGTGGCTTGGCTCTTCCAGGTATCGAACTGCTGCAGGTTCTCGGTATTGAGGTCAGCTCTGTTCCTGGGCATGCCACCTGCCAATTGCAAGTCCGGCATCCATTCACCATTCCAGCGTCTTAGCCACGGCCCCCTGCTACGCGTGCGCCCGACGATGTGGTAGCCATCGTCGGCTCCTCCCCAGCGTGCCTGCCACTCGCCCTTGCTAAGTTCGGGGCCAATGATCTGCATGCCGCTCCAGGTTTCCTCGACCTCGAAGGGGAGGCCTTGCAGTTTCACGTAGTGACGCTGTTCGACGGTGTACAGCCCTCGAAGGCGACCTTGCTGCACGGCGGTGTGGCCTTCGAGGGCGACTTTGGCTTGTAGCGCGTTCAATTGCCTGAGGGCATCGGCCGACAGGTTGCCCAGGCGTTGATTGCTGTGCCAACGGGTCACGCTGAGGCTGCCTGGCCTGCGTGTCTGTGGGGCTGATACCCAGTCCATGGTCTTTGGGGCTTCGGTCGACAGCGTGGTATACGAAACATGAGGTTCCAACCCGTCCAGGGCCAGGCGTGGTGTGGCCGAGAGCTCAACTGCAGCGGCGGGCGTGGCTCTTGCCGGATGTATCAGCAGCATGGCCAGGTTGCCTAGCAAATCTGCGGCCGCCAGGGTTTTTTCCTCGACACTGCCGTTAGCCAGCGCCGGCAGGTCATCTTTGAGCGCTGCTACTACAGTGATCAGCCAGGCCAGAACGGCTGCCGGGCCTCGCAGCATGGGCATGACGCTGTTGAACAGCATCCAGGCCAGGCGCTTGGCAATAGCCTGGCGCAGCTGCGCGCTGGACACGCTTTGCCGGGATGTAAACAGCAACAACGTGTTGATGTGTGCAGTGAACATGTGCCTGTCCAGACCACCGTCCCAGGGCTTGTAGACGGCGCGGACCGGCACCTTGAGGCGTTCCAGTACGGCATCGATCAACCCTGACTCGGTGCTGAGCAGGTGTGCCAGCTCGGTCAGGCGAGGGTGCAGGTGCGGGCGGGTGAAGCCGCCGTTTTCGTAGATCGCCCGGGCGTCCTCATCGAGCAAGTCCAGCAAATGTTGCTGCAGCGTGTGGTCCGTGCGGACCTTGTTCATCAGCGCCTCCAGGCTGGCGAACTCCAGCATTTGCTGGCCAGTGGCATAGGGGCAGTAGAGCATGAACACCTGCATGGCCGGGATGTCCAGCAAATATGCACCCTGCACGGTGTGGCTTGCCGATGCCCCCGGCGCGGGTAGAAACGCGAGGGGGGCGATGCTGAGGGTGGTATCGGTGTCACCCTGGCAAAAGTCGGATACTGCCTGGCCGACGCGTTCTGACAACCTGCCTTCGCACCTGGCCTGAAGCGCAGCAAACAGCAAGGTGCTGCGCCACTCCTTGGCGTAACGTTGAGTGCGCAATGCCTTGTCACTTTCATCCTTGAGCCTTTCCGCCACATAGCCGGGGTACGTGCCGCCGACATCCACGCTGTCGACAAGCGTGTTGACGTAGTCGAGGGTCATCCAGTCGGCCAGCGGCTTCTGGTCGGCACAGCTCAAACCCGAGGCGACTTCGTTTGCTTCCTCGTGCAGGCGAGTGATGCTCAGTTCTGTCAGGGTCACGGTTCTGAGGTCGGCCAATTCTGCTGGCCCGGTTGCGGAGATCTCCACGACCTGCGCTACCTTCACCAGCACCTGGTCGGGGTCGCAGCGCGTCAGGCCGGGATGGTCCAGCTGTATCTGCTGCTGCAGGCGGCTGGCGGCATAGCGGTCGAGTGTCTGGATGTCATCGAGCGCGGCAAACCCTTTGGCCTGTGCCTGGCTGGCGGCCAGCCACAGCAGCGCTGCACCATAGTCGAAGCGCTGGCTGGCGTTGGCAGAGCCGAGCCAGGCCGGCAGTGGTGCACCGAGCAGAGGTTGGTCGAGGAAGCTGGTAGAGGGGTCGCTCAGCGTGCTGAAGGCGTCTTCCAGCTCTTCGACCGTGCCGATACGGGTGATCTGCAACCGGTTTAGCCGGTCAAGAATGCCATTGAGCAGGGCGTGGGCCTGATGGCGGAACGGGGCCGAAGACAAGGGCTGGAGTGCCCAGTGCATCGCGTCGAACTGATACTGCTGTGCCAGTGTCACGTTCAGGTCCCTGGCAAAACTGGCCTGGTCCGGATAGCTGCGCAGTATGCCTGAAGGCTTGCACCAAATGAGCCGACCGGATGCAGCGCTGATCAACAGGTCGGGCAGGGGCAGGGGGCCTTCCGCACCCAGCGTGACTTGCAGGGCGTTGACGCGAGCTTTGTGGCAAGTGCCATCGAGCACGCTGTACAGCGCGGCCTTGTCGTCCTCGGTCAGCTCAGCTTGCTGGATCCCGCACAGCAGCGCAGCCTTTGCCGTTTGCGCCAGGCGGTCCAGGCGCGAGATGCCAGACGCGTCATCGCTGCCTGCCCAGTAGCTGATCTGCGCCTGCTGGAAGTCTCCGACCAGTGTCGACAGCAGTTCATCGAAGCCATTGCCCAGGTCGGCCATGTCCAGAGTGACCCTGGGTTGGGTCTGCGGGTCCGCCCCTTGCTCTTGAGGGTAGAAAGGCTGCGGCGGCGCAATGCTCAACGTATCTGCGACGGAAAGCACCACGCTGCGCGTGTTCAGCAAATGCTCGAGTAACAGTTGCAGCAAAGGTTGCCGGGCTGGCTGCACCGCCGCTGCGTGCATGACGGTGAAGGGTGCGAGGGATTGCAACTTCGGGTAGTTGCGGCTGACCCATGGATAGCGGTCTAGCAGAATTGCAAAGCCTGCCTTGGCAGTCACTTCACGCAGGCTTGGGCGGGTGGCGAACAGGTTTGCCATATGTTGCCTGAAAGTGCCGCCTTGTGGGGTGGAAGCATCGCTCATGGCGTTTGGACTCCAGTCGAGAAAAGGCTGGAACCCTAAGTCTGATGTCGGCCTGACTGGCGGTACATTGTTACTTCGCCATTGTGGGAAGCCGACCTTAGGGTGAGGTTTCTAATTTTTCTCCCTACCTTGTGCTCAAGCCCAACCTCCATGGGCGGTTCCTCCTCCACTCATGAGCATGAGGTACAAGACATGACCAAAGTGAATGTGAAGAAAAAGGACGACGCCCCGGGCACGCTGGGCGAAGTGCGCGGTTACGCGCGCAAGATCTGGCTGGCGGGCATCGGCGCTTACGCGCGTGTGGGCCAGGAAGGCTCCGACTACTTCAACGAGCTGGTAAAGGCCGGTGAGGGCGTCGAGAAACGTGGCAAAAAGCGCATCGACAAAGAGCTCGATGCCGCCAACAATCAGATCGACGAGGCTACCGAAGAGGTAAGTCGCGTACGTGGCAAGGTCGAAATTCAACTCGACAAGATCGAAAAAGCTTTCGACGCACGGGTAGGTCGCGCCTTGAATCGCCTTGGCATTCCGTCTAAACATGACGTTGAGGCGTTGTCCATCAAGCTTGAACAGCTGCATGAGCTGCTTGAGCGCGTCGCGCACAAACCATAAGGAGAGCAGGATGGCTGGCAAGAAGAATTCCGACAAAGAAGGCAGCTCCTGGGTCGGCGGGATCGAAAAATACTCCCGCAAGATCTGGCTGGCAGGGCTGGGTATCTATTCGAAGATCGACCAGGACGGCCCGAAGCTGTTCGACTCGCTGGTGAAGGATGGCGAGAAGGCCGAGAAGCAGGCGAAGAAGACCGCTGAAGACGTGGCGGAAACCGCCAAGTCGTCGACCACTTCGCGCGTGTCCGGGGTCAAGGACCGTGCGCTGGGCAAGTGGAGCGAACTCGAAGAGGCTTTCGACAAGCGCCTGAACAGCGCCATCTCGCGCCTTGGCGTGCCAAGCCGCAACGAGATCAAGGCCCTGCACCAGCAGGTGGATAGCCTGACCAAGCAGATCGAGAAACTGACCGGTGCTTCGGTTACGCCGATCTCGTCGCGCACTGCTGCTGCCAAGCCGGCTGCGAGCAAGGCAGCGGCCAAGCCACTGGACAAGGCAGCAGCGGCCAAGCCTGCGGCTAAAACTGCGGCGGCGAAACCTGCTGCCAAACCTGCAGCAGCGAAACCTGCGGCAGCCAAGCCAGCGGCGAAACCGGCAGCAGCCAAACCAGCGGCAGCCAGGAAACCAGCAGTGAAGAAAGCACCGGCCAAACCGGCAGAAGCCAAGCCGGCAGCGCCAGTGGCTAGCGCCGCTCCGGCCGCTACTGCAGCACCGTCAACACCTGCTGCCGCTCCGGTCAGCAACACGCCGTCGGCACCCACTGGCACCGGTACCCTGATCTGATACCGCGTCGCCTTCTTCGCGGGTAAACCCGCTCCCACAGGGACGGCGCCGATCTTACAGTCGGCGCTTTACCTGTGACTCCCACAGGTACTGCGCCGCTTGTGAGCTCAGCCTGGTCCCTGTGGGAGCGGGTTCACCCGCGAATGCGTCGGCCGCAGCAAAACATCCCCAACAGACCTACCCCTCCAGGTAGCGCACCGCCAACTGCTCCGCCGCCGCCCGCGCCTGGGGCTGCAGATGCGGCGCCACCAGCATCATCACCTGATAAACCACAATCCCTACATCCCCGTCGCGCCCTAGCACCCGCTGGTAATCCAGCGAGAACATCAGCGTCAGGGTGATCTGCTCCACCAGCTGCCCCAGTGCCTGGGTCTCACTCTCCACCAAGCCCTGGCCCTTGAGGCTGGCCAACAACGCCGCCAGTGTGCGCTTGAGCGCATTGATCAGGCTGCGCATGCCCCGCGCCAGCTTGGGTAGCCGGCCGGTCAGGTTCGACAGGTCCTGGAACAGGAAGCGGTACTGCGCCATGCGCTCGACGATCAGGTGCAGGAACAACCAGTAATCCTCGGCGTCCAGGCGCACCTCCAGGGGCGGGTCGAGCAAGGGCATCAGCGCTTCTTCGAAGCGATCGAACAGGCCGAGCACCAACGGCTCCTTGCCATGGAAGTGGTAGTACAGGTTGCCCGGGCTGATGCCCAGTTCGTTGGCAATCTCCAGGGTGGAAACGTTCGGCTCGCCCTGCTGGTTGAACAGTTGCAGGGCGCATTCAAGGATACGGTCGCGGGTCTTCATCCAGTCGGCTTGCTCATCGGGTCAGGACATAGGTGCCTGGCGCGGGGCCCAGCGGTGGGTAGGTGGCATTGCCCAGTTCGGTACGCGGCGCCTTGAGCGGGCCGGAACGTGGGGTGATCCACTCCAGCCACAATGGCCACCAGCTGCCCTCGTTGCGCTGGGCATCGTAGAACCAGGCGCGCGGGTCGCCGGTCAGCTTGGGGTTGGCCAGGTAGTAGGCCTTGGGGTTGCCGGGCGGGTTGATGATGCTCTGGATATGCCCGCTGTTGGCCAGTACGAAGCGCCGGTCGCCACCCAGCAGCAAGGCCGAGCGGTACACCGCGTCCCACGGGGTGATGTGGTCGTTGCTGCCGGCCACGGTGAAGCTGTCGAGGTCGACCTTCTGCAGGTCGATGGGGGTGCCGCACACTTCCAGGCCGGCCGGGTGGGTCAGCGGGTTGAGCTTGAAGAAGTCCAGCAGGTCGCCATGCAGTGCGGCGGGCAGGCGCGTGCTGTCGGCGTTCCAGTACAGGATGTCGAAGGCCGGGGGCGTCTTGCCCAGCAGGTAGTTGTTGACCCAGTAGTTCCAGATCAGGTCGTTGGGCCGCATCCAGGCGAAAATCCGCGCCACCTCGGCGCCGTCCAGCACGCCGCGCTGGTAAGAGCGGCGCTTGGCCGCTTCGATGGTCTGCTCGTCGGCGAACAGGCTGGCCGGGCTTTCGAACTTGCTGTCCAGCAGGCTTACCAGGTAGGTGGCGCTACGCACCCGGCGCAGCTGGTGCTTGGCTTGCAGGTGGCCCTGCAGCGCCGCCATGGTCAGCCCACCGGCACAGGCCCCCATCAGGTTGGGGTCGCGGTTGCCGCTGATGCTGCGGCAGGCGTTGAGCGCTTCTTCCAGGGCCTGCACATAGCTGGACAGGCCCCATTCGCGGTGGCGCGGGTCGGGGTTGCGCCAGCTGACCATGAACACTTGCAGGCCGTTCTTGAGCATGTACTGGACGTAGCTGTTGGTCGAGCTGAGGTCGAAGATGTAGTACTTGTTGATTTGCGGCGGCACCACCAGCAGTGGGCGGGCGTGCTGCTTCTCGCTCATCGGCTGGTACTGGATCAGCTCCAGCAGGTCGTTGCGAAACACCACCGCGCCGGGGGTGGCGGCGAGGTTGCCGCCCACTTCGAAGGCGCGCTCGTCTACTTGGCGTGGCAGGCCTTCGTTGTGGCGCAGGTCGTCGAGCAGGTGGGCCACGCCGCGTACCAGGCTCTGCCCGCCGGTGTTGAACAGTTCCTTGACGGCCAGCGGGTTGAGCAGTGAGTTGCTCGGCGCCAGGGCGTCGTTGATCAGGTTGAACAGAAAGTGTGCGCGGGCTCGGTCATCGCCGTCGAGGTGACTTTCTTCAATCCACAGGCGGGTCTGTTTCTGCCAGGCCAGGTAGGCCTGCAGGCTGCGACGGTAGAACGGGTTATGGCTCCATGTCGGGTCGTTGAAGCGCGCGTCGCGTGGGTGTGGCTGGTACGGCGTGTCACCGAGCATCACCCGGCCCAGCTGGCCGCTCAGGGCCAGCAGGTGGCGCGCGGTGTGCAGCGGGTTGCGCAGGCCGTGGCGGCCGACATTGCGCAACGTGGAAATCAGGTCGCGACCGCGCAGGCCGAGGATGGCGTTCTGCACGTTCATACTGGTGGCGGGGAGCGTTGTCGTTCCTTTGGCCGGTTTGTCTTTCATGGCAACACTCCCTCGTCCTGACCTGGTGCCTCATGACTAAACATACTCACTGACTTAGCAAGGACCTTGTGGGAGCGGGTTCACCCGCGAACACCGGCGAAGCCGGTGCCATGCACCGCGTCGCATGTTTCGCGGGTAAACCCGCTCCCACAGGGTTTTGCGGCGCGTTCACACGCCCGATGCCGGGCGGGGGTGCATGACTGCGCGCTGACGTTCTTGATGCAGGAACTTCATGATGATCGGGGCGACGGCCTCGGCCCGGGTAATCAGGAACAAATGGCCGTCGTCGATAATATGTAGCTGGGCATTGGGAATCCGCCAGGCCAGCAGGCGCATGTTGATCAGCGGGATCAGCGGGTCGTCGTCGCCGGCCAGCACCAGGGTGGGCTGCTGGATCTTGTGCAGCCAGTGGATGCTGGTCCAGCCAAGCCCGGCAAACAACTGCCAGTAGTAGCCCATCTTGCCGCCTGAGCGCACCTTGGCGGCATGTTGCATGGCCAGGTCCGGGTCACGCCGGAAGCCGCCGCCATAAATCATCGGCGCAATGCGGATGACATGCGATGGCTGCACGTAACGCCGGGGGCTGGCCATCATCCACAGTACCTTGGGCTTGCCTGGCACCATCACCGCGCCAGCGGCGGTGGCGGCCAGCACCAGCTTCTTGCAGCGCTCGGGGTAGTCGTGGGCAAACTGCTGGGCCAGCGCACCGCCCCACGACACGCCGATGGCATTGACCTGGCCGTAGTCGAGGTAGTCGAGCATCCGTGCCGTCAGTTTGGCCAACCCGGGGAAACGGTACGGGTGGCGCGGCGTGGATGAACCACCGACCCCGGGCACGTCGAAGGCAATGACTTCCAGGTCCGGGTCCAGTGCTTCGATGAACGGAAACACCAGCTCCAGGTTGGCGCCGATGCCGTTGAAAATCAGCAACGGCGTCAGGTGCGGCTTGCCTGGGCGGACGGCGGTGCGGATGGACTGGTTGTCCAGCTCGACGGTCCTGAAGATATAGGGTTGCGGCATGCGCGTGACTCTTGGGTGAAGTAAACACCGTGGCCCCCCGCAGGTGGCCACGGCGCTGCAACTCAACGCTCGTGAACGTAGGTGCCCGGGGAGGCTTCGCCGGCGGCATAGGCACGGTTGCCCAGGCGGGTCGGGGCCTTTTTCAGTTCACCGGAACGTTCGCCCAGCCAGTTCTGCCAGTGCAGCCACCAGGAGTCGGCGTGCTTGGTGGCGTTTTCCTGCCAGGCCACCGGGTCACCCGGGCGGTCGGCACCGGTCATGAAGCGTGCCTTCGGGTTGCCCGGTGGGTTGAGGATGCTCTGGATGTGGCCGCTGTTGGACAGCACGAACTCGATCTTGCCGCCAAACAGGTGCGCCGAGCGGTAGCACGACTGCCATGGGGTGATGTGGTCGTTGGTGCCGGCGAGGCTGTAGATGTCGCACTTGACCTGCTTCAGGTCGATTGCGGTACCGCTCACTTCCAGGGCTTCTGGGCGGGTCAACGGGTTGCTCTTGAACATTTCGATCAGGTCGCCGTGGAAGGCGGCCGGCAGGCGCGTGGTGTCGTTGTTCCAGAACAGGATGTCGAACACTGGCGGCTCGTTACCGAGCAGGTAGTTGTTGACCCAGTAGTTCCAGATCAGGTCGTTGGGGCGCATCCAGGCGAACACCTTGGCCATCTCGCTGCCTTCGAGCACGCCGGCCTGGTAGGAGTGGCGCTTGGCGGCCTCCAGGGTTTGCTCGTCGACGAACAATGCGACCTGGTTGTCCATGGTGGTGTCCAGCACACTCACCAGCAGGGTCAGGGCATTGACCTTGTTTTCGCCGAGGGCGGCATAGTGGCCCACCAGCGCGGTGCAGGTGATGCCGCCGGAGCAGGCACCGAGCATGTTCAGGTCCTTGCTGCCGGTAATCGCCAGCACCGCGTCGACGGCTTCCTTGAGGGCGTCGATGTAGGTGGACAAGCCCCACTCGCGCTGGGCCTTGGTCGGGTTGCGCCAA
Source organism: Pseudomonas sp. NPDC089392 (assembly GCF_044749595.1). NCBI lineage: Bacteria > Pseudomonadati > Pseudomonadota > Gammaproteobacteria > Pseudomonadales > Pseudomonadaceae > Pseudomonas > Pseudomonas sp. NPDC089392. The sequence goes on along the minus strand of NZ_JBIVIF010000001.1, from coordinate 74,569 downwards.
CTGATGATGAAGGTCTGTTGCTGCGAGCGCAGGCAGAAGCGCGCCAGGCTTTTTTCCGGGCTCAGGTCGAACACGTAGAATTTGTTGATCTGCGGCGGCACCACCAGCAGCGGGCGGGCATGCACCTGCTCGGTGATGGGGCTGTACTGGATCAGCTCCAGCACATCGTTGCGATACACCACGGCACCTTCGCTGGTACCCAGGTTCTTGCCCACCTCGAAGGCGTCCATGTTCACCTGACTGGGCATGCCGCCATTGTTGACCAGATCCTTGGCCAGGTTGGACAGGCCGTCGAGCAGGCTCTTGCCGCCCGTTTCGAAGAAGCGTTTGACTGCTGCCGGGTTGGACAGGGTATTGGTCGGCGCCATGGCCTCGGTCATCAGGTTGATGACGAACTGGCCGCGGCTGATGTCCTGGGGCGACAGGTCGCTGTCACCGATCCAGTCCTGCAGCTCCTTGCGCCAGGCCAGGTAGGTTTGCAGGTAGCGGCGGTACAGCGGGTTGTTGCTCCAGGCTGGGTCATTGAAGCGACGGTCGTCGCTTTCTGGGGCAAGGCTGGACTTGCCCAGCAGCACGTTCTTCAGCTCCAGGCCGAAGTGGGCCACATGTTTGGCGCTGTGCAGCGGTTGGCGCACGGCCTGGCGCAGCACGGTGCGTGCCGAGCTCAACAGGTCCTTGCGGCGAATACCGATGACCGGGTTCAGCCCCAGGGTGTTTTCCGAGGCCTGCCGCTGCAGCTCATCGTTGTTCTTGTTACTCATCTACGACGCTCCGTTGTCCTGAGACGAGTACCGGTTGCTGTGGCGTGTGCACAGTTCTGAGCCCGGTACTGCTACTCGGGTGACCAGTGATAAGGAACAGCGGTGCTGCGAAGGGCTGACTACCTGCAAAGTGATGCAGGGAACTTGCCACCCCCCATTGGTTACCCGACTTTCATGTAATGCGCAAGACAGCCCGTCACTGGGCTGTCTGTAGGTCATTCAAACAGATGAAACTAGAAAATGCGCTCTAAACCTTGCGGGCGTTGCGCTAGAGCATGAATTTCACTACCGACTCGGCTGGGTCGCGGGACTTTCCGGCCTTGTGCAGTTCGTCGAGGTACTCGGCCCACAGCTGTTCCTGGCGCAGGCACAGCTGCTCAAGGTATTCCCAGGTGAACAGGCCGCTGTCATGGCCGTCGTCGAAGGTCAGTTTCAGTGCGTACTGGCCGGCAGGTTCCAGGCCTTTGATGCCGACGTTGATCTTGCCGAACTGCAGGATGGGGTTGCCGTGGCCCTGGACCTCGGCGGAGGGAGAGTGCACGCGCAGGAATTCGGCGGGCAGGGTGTAGACCTCGCCGGGGGCGTAGGTGAGGCTGAGGGTTTTCGAGGCTTTGTGCAGGTTGATGGCGGTGGGCAGGCGGGCCATGGGCAGAATCTCTCGGGAGCTGATGAAGCACAGCTTCCAGCTTATGGTGGAGGGATTCAAGGGCCCTTTCGCGGGTAAACCCGCTCCCACAGTGTTCAGCACAATCTCTAGGTATGTGCTGCCCCTGTGGGAGCGGGTTTACCCGCGAAGAAGGTGAAACCAGTCTTACAGGATGTAACGCGACAGGTCTTCGTTCTGCGCCAGCTCACCCAGGTGGCTGTTCACATACGCCGCGTCGATCTGGATCGGCGCTTCGTCATGGGTGCTGGCCAGGTCACCGGCACTGAACGACACTTCTTCGAGCAAACGCTCAAGCAGGGTGTGCAGGCGGCGGGCACCGATGTTCTCGGTTTTTTCGTTGACCTGGTAGGCAATCTCGGCCAGGCGCTTGATGCCGTCGGCATGGAACGCGATGTTCAGGCCTTCGGTCTTCAGCAACGCCTGGTACTGCTCGGTCAGCGACGCGTGCGGCTCTTGCAGGATGCGCTCGAAGTCTTCCGGGGTCAGTGCCTTCAGCTCCACGCGAATCGGCAGGCGGCCTTGCAGCTCAGGCACCAGGTCGCTTGGCTTGCTCAGGTGGAACGCACCCGAGGCAATGAACAGGATGTGGTCGGTCTTGACCATGCCCAGCTTGGTGTTGACGGTGCAGCCTTCGATCAGCGGCAGCAGGTCGCGTTGCACGCCTTCACGGGACACGTCGGCGCCGCCAACGTTGCCGCGCTTGGCAACCTTGTCGATTTCGTCGATGAACACGATGCCGTGCTGTTCAACCGCTTCCAGGGCCTTGGCCTTGAGCTCTTCCTCGTTGACCAGGCGGCTCGCTTCTTCATCACGAACCATCTTCAGCGCTTCTTTCACCTTCAGCTTGCGCGCCTTGCGCTTGCCCTTGCCCATGTTGGCAAACAGGCTCTGCAGCTGGTTGGTCATTTCTTCCATGCCAGGCGGTGCGGCAATTTCCACACCGACGGCATCGGCCACTTCGATCTCGATTTCCTTGTCGTCCAGCTGGCCTTCGCGCAGGCGCTTGCGGAACAGCTGGCGAGTGTTGGAATCGCTGCTGGTCTGCGCGGCTTCCTCGCTGAAGCTGGTTACGCGCGCCTGTGGCAGCAGGGCATCGAGGATGCGGTCTTCGGCGGCGTCTTCGGCGCGGTGGCGCACGCGGATGATTTCCTGCTCGCGCAGCATCTTCAGTGCGGCATCGGCCAGGTCACGGATGATCGACTCGACATCGCGGCCCACATAGCCCACTTCGGTGAACTTGGTGGCTTCAACCTTGAGGAACGGCGCGTTGGCCAGCTTGGCCAGGCGACGGGCGATTTCGGTCTTGCCGACACCGGTAGGGCCGATCATCAGGATGTTCTTCGGGGTTACTTCGGCACGCAGCTCAGCCGGGAGCTGCATGCGCCGCCAGCGGTTGCGCAGGGCAATGGCCACGGCGCGCTTGGCGTCGTCCTGGCCGATGATGTGGCGGTTGAGTTCGTGGACGATCTCGCGGGGGGTCATGGACATGATCAATAGGGTCCTTGGGCAGATGAGTCAGCGTGGAAAAGCCCCGTCACCGGGAAGGGGCGCCAGAACAGCTGAATCAGTCGGCCAGGTCCTGCTCCTCGATGGTCAGGTTGTGGTTGGTGAATACGCAGATGTCGCCGGCGATGTTCAGGGCGGTCTCGGCGATTTCACGGGCCGAGAGGTCGGTCTTGTTCAGCAGGGCGCGGGCTGCGGCCTGGGCGTAGGCGCCGCCGGAACCCATGGCGATCAGGCCGTCTTCGGGTTCGACCACGTCACCGTTGCCGGTGATGATCAGGGAAGCGTCCTTGTTGGCCACGGCCAGCATGGCTTCCAGGCGGCTCAGGGAACGGTCGGTACGCCATTCCTTGGCCAGCTCGACGGCGGCGCGCACCAGGTGGCCCTGGTGTTTTTCCAGCTGCCCTTCAAAGCGCTCGAACAGGGTGAAGGCGTCGGCGGTGGCACCGGCGAAACCGGCGATGACCTGGCCGTGGTACAGGCGGCGCACCTTCTTGGCGTTGCCTTTCATCACGGTGTTGCCGAGGGATACCTGGCCGTCGCCACCCATGACGACTTTGCCGTTACGGCGGACAGAAACGATGGTGGTCAAGGGGAGAGTCTCCACGCAGCGGGGCGAAAGTGCCTGATGCAGACTCATATGGGGGTGGGGGGAAGGATTTCAACCGTGGGGGATGAATGGTCGGCTCGCTCTGTAAACCAAGCGCGGTCGTTGTAGGAGCGGCCTTGTGTCGCGAAAGGGCCGCAAAGCGGCCCCAGCAATTCATGCATGATGCAGAAATCCTGGGGCCGCTGCGCGGCCCGATTGCGGCACAAGGCCGCTCCTACACAAAGCAGGTGCGCGTTTTGTCAGGCCTCGTGGCAAACATGCCCATCGACCAAGGTATAACGCACCGCGCTCGGCAGGCAGTGGCCGATGAACGGGCAGTTCTCGCCACGCGAGAACCACTGCTCGCCGGCAACGGTCGAGGCTTGCGGGTCGAACAGCACCAGGTCGGCCGCGCCACTCACCTTCAGCTCACCGGCCGGCAGGCGCAGGGCGGCTGCCGGGCCGCTGCTCAGGCGGGCCAGCAAGGTTGGCAGGTCGAGCAGGCCGTCCTGCGCCAGGGTCATGGCCAGCGGCAGCAGCAACTCGACGCTGCTGATGCCCGGTTCGGTAGCGCCGAACGGAGCCAGCTTGGCGTCGCGCTCGTGCGGCTGGTGGTGGCTGGAAATCGCCTGGATCACCCCCGACTTCACCGCCTCGCGCAGGCCGTCACGGTCAGCGGCGGTGCGCAGCGGCGGCTGCACGTGGTACAGGCTGGAGAACTCGCGCAGCGACTCGTCGGTGAGAATCAGCTGGTAAAGCGCCACATCGGCGGTCACTGGCAGGCCGAGTTGCTGGGCCTGGGCGATCAGCCGCGCGCCACGGGCACTGGTGATCTGGCTGAAGTGTGCACGCACGCCAGACTGTTCCACCAGCAGCAGGTTGCGCGCCAGGGCTACGGTCTCGGCGCTTTCCGGGATGCCCGGCAGGCCGAGAAAGCTGGCCATGGCACCTTCGTGGGCCAGGCCACCCTGGGCCAGGTCGCGGTCCTGGGAGTGGAACACCACGGTCAGGTCGAAGGTGGCGGCGTACTCCAGGGCGCGGGCCAGGGTACGGTTGTTGGGGATTTCCTTCAAGCCGTTGCCAAAGGCCACGCAGCCGGTGTCACGCAGGGCAACCAGTTCGGCCAGTTGCTCGCCTTCCAGGCCCTTGGTCAGGGCGCCGATCGGGTACACCTTGCTGTTGGCGGCCTCGCGGGCGCGGTCGAGGATCAGCTCGGCCACTGCCGAGGTGTCCAGCACCGGCTTGGTCTGCGGCGGGCAGCACAGGCTGGTGACACCGCCGGCCACGGCGGCGCGGGTTTCACTGGCGATATTGCCTTTGCGGCTGTAGCCCGGCTCGCGCAGGGATACGCCAAGGTCGACCAGGCCGGGCGCGGCGACCAGGCCAGCAGCCTGGATCGTGCGGCTGGCGCTGAATCCGGCCGGGGCGGCGCCGATCGCGGCAATGCGGCCGCCGTCCAGGTGCAGGTCGGTGACCTGGTCCAGGCCGCTGTTGGGGTCGATGACCCGGGCGCCGAGAATACTGATGGTCACTGGGCGTTCTCCTGGTCGAATTGACGTTGCGCGTTCTGCCCGCTCATGGCCATGGACAGCACGGCCATGCGCACGGCGATGCCGTAGGTGACCTGGTTGAGGATCACCGAGTGCTTGCCGTCGGCCACCGCCGACTCGATTTCCACGCCGCGGTTGATCGGGCCAGGGTGCATGACGATGGCATCGGGCTTGGCCCCGGCCAGGCGCGCGGTGGTCAGGCCGAACAGGCGGTAGAATTCGCCTTCGCTGGGCAGCAGGCCGCCAGCCATGCGCTCACGCTGCAGGCGCAGCATGATCACTACGTCGACGTCTTTCAGGCCTTCGGCGAGGTCGGTGTAGACCTTCACGCCATACTGCTCGATGCCGATCGGAATCAGGGTTTTCGGGCCGATCACGCGAATGTCCGGGCAACCCAGTGCCTTCAGCGCGAGCATGTCGGAACGGGCCACGCGCGAGTGCAGGATGTCGCCGACGATGGCCACCGACAGGTTTTCGAAGCTGCCCTTGTGGCGGCGGATGGTGAGCATGTCGAGCATGCCCTGGGTCGGGTGCGCATGGCGGCCGTCACCGCCGTTGATCACGGCAACGTCCGGGCATACGTGTTCGGCGATGAAGTGCGCAGCGCCCGAGTCGGAGTGGCGCACGACGAACATGTCGGCGGCCATGGCTTCCAGGTTGCGCAGGGTATCGAACAGGGTTTCGCCCTTGCTGGTCGAGGAAGTCGACACGTTCAGGCTGATCACGTCGGCCGACAGGCGCTGGGCCGCCAGTTCGAAGGTGGTACGGGTACGGGTCGAGTTCTCGAAGAACACGTTGCACACGGTCTTGCCGCGCAGCAAAGGGACTTTTTTCACGGCCCGGGCACCAACTTCCAGGAAGGAGTCGGCGGTGTCGAGGATCTCGGTGAGCAGTTCGCGGGGCAAACCGTCGAGCGAGAGGAAGTGGCGCAGCTGGCCCTGATCATTGAGCTGCAGCGGGCGCTTGGCGTCGATTGGCGTCATCGCGAGGGGACTCTTAAAGGGCGGAAGCGGAGGCGAGGTCCTGGCGCTCGAGGGCGAGCGGTGCGGGTCCGGTCAATTTTACCCGTTCATGGGCCGCCAGCGACAGGGTGGCACCGAGCACACTCGGGCGAATTGGCAGTTCGCCGGCATCCAGGTCCAGCAGGCAGACCAGGGTGACGCTGGCCGGGCGGCCATAATCGAACAGTTCGTTGAGTGCGGCACGGACGGTGCGGCCGCTCATCAGCACGTCATCCACCAGCACCAGGTGCTGGCCTTCGACTTCGAACGGCAGCTCGGACGGGCGCACCTGCGGGTGCAGGCCGTTCTGGCTGAAGTCGTCGCGGTAGAAAGAAACGTCCAGGGTGCCCATGGGGCTGCTGTCGCCCATGGCTTCCTGCAGGGCCTGGGCAACCCAGACACCGCCAGTACGGATCCCGATGTAGCGCGGCTCGCTGATGTTGCGGCGGGCCAGGTGGGCACGAAGGTCGACAGCCATCTGCCGGATCAGCTCGGCGGGATTGGGTAGGCTCATTGCGGGCTCCTCGGAGGGGTGCGCCGGGCGTACCCGGCGGCAAAGATGATCAGGTGTTGGCCTCCAGCCAGCCTTGTAGCAACAAGGCGGCGGCGATGGCATCGACCGGGTTGTCGCGGTAGCTGCCGCGCTGGCCGCCACGGGCCAGGCGCTCGCCTTTGGCTTCGAAGGTAGTCAGGCGCTCGTCGTGGGTGTGCACGGGCAGGTTGAAGCGGCCGTTCAGGCGGCGGGCGAACTTTTCGGCGCGGGCGCTCATTTCGCTGGGCGTACCGTCCATGTTCAGCGGCAGGCCGACGACGATGGCGTCGGGCTTCCATTCGGCAATCAGTTTTTCTACCTGGGCCCAGTCCGGCACGCCGTTCTGCGCCTTCAGGGTGCACAGTTCGCGGGCCTGGCCGGTGATCACCTGGCCAACGGCCACGCCGATCTGTTTGCTGCCGTAGTCGAAACCCAGCAGTAGGCGTAATTCTGACATCAGGCGTGGCCCGCCTGGCTGGTCAGCAGGTGCAGGTTGATGCCCAGGCTGGCGGCAGCGGCCTCCAGGCGCAAGTCGCTGGCCTTGCCGAAGATGATTTCCGGGTCGAACGGGCAGTTGAGCCAGGCGTTGTCGGCAAGTTCCTCTTCCAGTTGGCCCGCTTCCCAGCCGGCGTAGCCCAAGGTGATCAGGCTCTGTTTCGGGCCGACCCCGGCAGCAATGGCCAGCAGGATATCCTGCGAAGTGGTCAGCGACAGCCCTTCCAGTGCCACGGTGGCCTGGAAGCTGCATTCGCTGCTATGCAGCACGAAGCCGCGGTCGGTCTGTACCGGGCCACCCTGGTAGATCGGCACCTGCAAGGTGCTGGCCGGCGGCATTTCGTCCGGGCGCAACTGCTCGAGGATGTCGGCCAGGTTCAGCTCTTGCGGCCGGTTCACCACCAGGCCCATGGCGCCATGGGCGTTGTGCTCGACGATGTACGTGAGGGTCTGGGCGAAGTTCGGATCGGCCATGTGCGGCATGGCGATCAGGAACTGATGCTTGAGGTAGCTCGGCGTGAGGGTTTTCATGGGGGATAGTGTGGCGCCAGGTGGCGAGGCTGACAAGGTGCGCAACGAGGCTTGCGCGATCCCTTGTAGGAGCGGGTTTACCCGCGAATGCGTCCGACCAGGCGATATCAGTGCCTGATCGGACGCATTCGCGGGTAAACCCGCTCCTACAGGGACCGCGTAATGTCGCAGATCAATTACTGGACAGGCGGTCCCCACGGGCAAAGCGCCAGGTGCGGATTATCTCCAGTCGGTCAAACTCGGCCAGATCGCCGGTAAATGGCGCAAACGGCGCCGCCAGCCGCACGATGCGCTGCGCCGCCTGGTCCAGCACCGGCTGCCCGGACGATTCCAGCACCAGCACTTCATACAGCGAACCATCGCGGTTGATCGACACCATCATGCGCAAGTTGCCGTAAATCTGTTGCCGACGCGCATCGTCGGGGTAGTTCAGGTTACCCACCCGCTCGACCTTCTTGCGCCACTCTTCCTTGTACCAGGCACCCTTGTCGCGCATGGTCGAAGCGGCGTTCAGGCGGTGGATACGCGGGCGCTTGGCGTACATCTGCTGTTCGTTGGACAGCTCTGCCTCCAGGCTGGCGATCTGGCTGGACAGCTGCGAGCTGTCAAAGTCCGGTGCCGGTGTCGCTGGCTTTGGCTGCGCCTTGCTTTCCTTGGGCTTGGGCTCGACCTTCTGCGGCTTGGGCGCAGTGGTCGCCACCGCTGATTTTTGCGGGGTAGGGGGCGGTACCACCTCTGGCTTGGCCGCAGGCGGTGGGGTGATCTTGTTGATCTTGCTGTCCTGGAACGGCGCCAGCTCAGTGGTCTTGGGCACCGCTTTCTTGTCCAGGGTGCCGCTGCCCTGCTGGTTGTCCTGGGCCTGGAAGTCGGCCTTCTCGGGCGGTTTCTCGCTCTTGAAGGTGGCCAGGGTGATGTCCATGGTGTGGCGGATTTCGGCAGGCTTGACCACGCTGAAGCCGACGCCAAGGATCAGCGCCAGGTGCACAAGGGCAGCCAGGAACAGGGTGAAACCAAGCCGGTCTACCGGGCGAACACGGGGCGGCAGCAGGTCGGCGGGGATGTCAGCGGGCAGCGTCATCAGGTATCCAGCAACCGCAGGGCGGGGCAGCGGGTCAGGTAATAAGGACCCGCATCATACCCCACTCTGGTATTGCGCCGCGCGTTGCCGGTCAGCGCGCCTTCAGCTTGCGATCAATGGCGTCCATCAACTTGCCGCCGATATCGGTGTTGTAGGCGTTGTCGATTTCGCGAATGCAGGTGGGGCTGGTGACGTTGATTTCGGTGAGGTAGTCGCCGATCACGTCCAGGCCAACGAACAGCAGGCCCTTTTCGCGCAGGGTCGGGCCGACCTGGGCGGCGATCCAGCGGTCACGCTCGCTCAGCGGGCGCGCTTCGCCTCGGCCGCCGGCCGCCAGGTTGCCGCGCGTTTCGCCGCTGGCCGGGATGCGCGCCAGGCAGTAGTCGACCGGCTCGCCATCGATCATCAGGATGCGCTTGTCGCCGTCCTTGATCGCCGGTAGGTAGGCCTGCGCCATGATCTGCTGGGCACCCAGCGCGGTCAGGGTTTCGAGGATTACCGACAGGTTGGGGTCGCCCGCCCGGTGGCGGAAGATCGAGGTGCCACCCATGCCGTCCAGCGGCTTGAGGATCACATCGCCATGCTGGGCCGCGAACTCGCGGATAATGTCCGGGCGACGGCTGACCAGTGTCGGCGGCGTGCACTGCGGGAACAGCGTGGCAAACAGTTTTTCGTTGCAGTCACGCAGGCTTTGCGGGCGGTTGACCACCAGCACACCGTCGTTCTCGGCCTGCTCCAGCAGGTAGGTGCTATAGACGAACTCCATGTCGAACGGCGGGTCCTTGCGCATCAGGATCACATCCAGCTCGGCCAGGGTGCTGTCCTGCTCCTCGCCCAGCTCGAACCAGCGGGCCGGGTCGGCGAACACTTTCAGCGGGCGCATGCGCGCACGGGCCTTGCCTTCGCCCTGGTACAGGTCGCGCTGCTCCATGTAGAACAGGCTCCAGCCACGTGCCTGGGCGGCCAGCAGCATGGCCAGCGAGCTGTCCTTCTTGTAGGAGATGGACGCGATGGGGTCCATGACAATGCCGAGGCGAACGCTCATGGGGTGGTTCCTCTTGGCGGCGCGTGGCCGCGATGGATCGAAAGAAAAGTGGCTCAGGGTGGCGCTGTGAACGCCGCTGGTCAAGGGGCGGCGCAGATGGAACGGCCACCCGGAGTGTGCTAAAAATGCCAGTCACAAGGCTCCACAACAGGCCCGAAAGGGCGCGCGATCTTTGTGGGAGCGGCCTCGTGCCGCGAAAGGGCCGCGCAGCGGCCCCACGATTTCGGCACAAACAGCGACGGTAGCCCAAGTGATGGAACAACCCCTGAAGGTGATGGTGATCGACGATTCGCGCACGATCCGCCGCACCGCGCAGATGTTGCTCGGTGAAGCGGGCTGCGAGGTAATCACCGCCAGCGATGGCTTCGATGCCTTGGCCAAGATCGTCGACCACCAGCCCAGCATCATTTTCGTCGACGTGCTGATGCCGCGCCTGGACGGCTACCAGACCTGCGCCGTGATCAAGCACAACAGTGCCTTCAAGGACACCCCAGTGATCCTGCTTTCGTCGCGTGACGGCCTGTTCGACAAGGCCCGCGGCCGGGTGGTCGGTTCCGATCAGTTCCTGACCAAACCGTTCAGCAAGGAAGAACTGCTCGACGCGATCCGCGCCCACGTGCCCGGTTTTGCCGCAACCCAACAACACGCACCCTGACCACGCCCCGCCATGGCGCGGTCTTTCTTTCCTGATGGGGAACCAGCATGGCCCGAGTTCTGATTGTCGACGACTCGCCGACAGAGATGTACCGATTGACCGAATGGCTGGAAAAGCACGGCTACCAGGTGCTCAAGGCCAGCAACGGTGCCGATGGCGTGGCCCTGGCCCGGCAGGACAAGCCCGATGCGGTGCTGATGGATATCGTCATGCCCGGCATGAACGGTTTCCAGGCCACCCGCCAGCTCAGCAAGGACCCGGAAACCAGCGCCATCCCGGTGATCGTGGTCACCACCAAGGACCAGGAAACCGACCGTATCTGGGCCACGCGCCAGGGCGCCCGTGACTTCCTGACCAAACCGGTGGAAGAAGACGCGCTCATCGCCAAGCTCAAAGAAGTGCTGGGGGCTTGACCACCCGCCCGCAGGGCGCGTCGCTGACCGCCTTCGAGTTGTTGCTGGACATCGACCGGCGCTGCCGCCTGCTGGTCGCCGACCAGCCACCGCAGGACAACCGCCTGCAACAGTGGAGCGGCATCGGTTTTCGCATTGCCGGGCAGTGGTTTGTCGCGCCCATGGGCGAGGTGGCCGAGGTGCTGCGCGAACCGCGCAGCAGCCGCGTTCCTGGTGTACAGCCGTGGGTATGCGGGGTGGCCAACCTGCGTGGCCGGCTATTGCCGGTGATGGACCTGAGCAGCTTCTTTGGCCTTGGCCACGCAGCCCCGGGCAAGCAGCGGCGGGTGCTGGTGCTGGACCACGACGACTTGTTCGTTGGCCTGCTGGTGGACGAGGTACTTGGCCTGCAGCACTTTGCCCTGGACAGCCTGCAGCTGTCGCCGCCACAGCCGTTGATCCGCGCCGCTGCAGCCTTTGTGCAGGGGCATTTCCCGCGTGAACGCAACTGGGCGATCTTCAGCCCCTTCGCCCTGGCCCAGGCGCCGGGCTTTCTCGATGTGGCGTTATAGGACCTGCGAACGTGAACAAGCCTGCCACCCCCGTCACTGCAACTACCGTGACCCCACGTACCCGCAGCATCGCGCAGATCACCGTGCTGTTCCTGATCCTGATCCTGTCGATCATCCTGCTGTTCGCCAACTTTGCCTACCTGAACACCCAGTCCAACTACGACAAGCAGTACATCGGCCATGCCGGCGAACTGCGTGTGCTGTCGCAGCGTATCGCCAAGAACGCCACCGAAGCGGCCACCGGCAAGGCCCTGGCCTTCAAGCTACTGTCGGATGCACGCAACGATTTCGAGCGGCGCTGGGGCTACCTGCGCGAAGGTGACAAGTCCACCGGCCTGCCGCCTGCACCGGCTACGGTGCGAGACGAGATGGAAGCGGTACGCCGCGACTGGGAAAACCTGCGCAAGAACACCGACACCATCCTGGCCAGCGAGCAGACCGTGCTGTCGCTGCACCAGGTGGCGGCGACCTTGGCCGAGACCGTGCCGCAGTTGCAGGTGGAATACGAGAAAGTGGTCGAAATCCTGCTGCAGAGCGGTGCCCCGGCCAACCAGGTGGCAGTGGCCCAGCGCCAGTTGCTGTTGGCCGAGCGCATCCTCGGTTCGGTCAATACCGTGCTGGCCGGTGACGACACCGCAGCCCAGGCGGCCGACGCCTTTGGCCGCGATGCCGGACGCTTTGGCCAGGTGTTGGAGGGCATGCTCAGTGGCAATGCGGCGATCCAGGTGACCCGCGTCGAGGACGCCGACGCCCGCGCGCGCCTGGCTGAAATCGCCGAGCTGTTCCAGTTCGTCGCTGGCTCGGTGGACGAAATCCTCGAAACCTCGCCCGAACTGTTCCGTGTGCGCGAAGCGGCGGGCAACATCTTCAGCCTGTCGCAAACCCTGCTCGACGAAGCTTCGCACCTGGCCAACGGCTTCGAGAACCTGGCCGGCGGGCGCACCCTGGATACCGTTGGCGGTTATGCCCTGGGCCTGCTGGCGCTGGCCTCGATCATCCTCATCGGCCTGATCATGGTCCGCACCACCAACCGCCAGTTGCGCGAAACCGCAGAAAAGAACGAACGCAACCAGCAGGCGATCATGCGCCTGCTCGACGAAATCGAAGAGCTGGCCGACGGCGACCTGACTGTGACTGTGTCGGTGACCGAAGACTTTACCGGCGCCATAGCCGACTCGATCAACTATTCCGTGGACCAATTGCGCGACCTGGTCGCTACCATCAACCACAGCGCGGTGCAGGTTGCCGCCGCCGTGCAGGACACGCAGAACACCGCACGCCAGCTGGCCAAGGCCTCCGAACACCAGGCCGCGCAGATCAGCGAGGCCTCCGAGGCGGTTGGCGACATGGTCGAGTCGATCGACCGGGTGTCGGCGCATGCCTACGAGTCGGCCAAGGTGGCCGAGCGTTCGGTGGCCATCGCCAACAAGGGCAACGAGGTGGTGCACAACACCATCAATGGCATGGACAACATTCGCGAGCAGATCCAGGACACCGCCAAGCGGATCAAGCGCTTGGGTGAGTCGTCCCAGGAAATCGGCGACATCGTCAGCCTGATCGACGACATTGCCGATCAGACCAACATCCTCGCACTGAACGCGGCGATCCAGGCCTCGCTGGCCGGTGAAGCCGGCCGAGGCTTTGCCGTGGTCGCTGACGAGGTGCAGCGCCTGGCCGAACGCTCGTCGTCGGCTACTCGCCAGATCGAGGCGCTGGTGCGCACCATCCAGGCTGATACCAACGAGGCGGTGATCTCGATGGAGCAGACCACCGCCGAAGTGGTGCGCGGTGCGCGCCTGGCCCAGGATGCCGGGGTGGCGCTGGCCGAGATCGAAGGGGTATCGCAGAACCTGGCCGATCTTATCCACAGCATCTCCGACGCCGCCCAGTTGCAAACCTCGTCGGCCGGGCAAATCTCCCACACCATGGCTGTGATCCAGCAGATTACCGCGCAGACCTCCGCCGGCTCCGGTGCCACCGCCGACAGCATCCGCCACCTGGCCCGCATGGCCAGCGAGATGCGCCGATCGGTGTCCGGTTTCACCCTGCCGACACCTGCAGAGCCCAATTGAAGCGCCGTGCTGAGGAGTGCCCATGGCTTTATCTGCTGTAAGCCCCGAGCGCCACGACACGGTGGCACTGGCCTGGACAAAAGCCGCCATCCTCGACTGCCTGGGCCAGGCGCGCCAGGCACTGGAGCGCTTTGCTGGCGAACCGGGCGACCTGTCGATGCTGGCCTTCGTGGTCGACAACCTGCATCAGGTACACGGCTGCCTGCGCATGCTCGAATTGCGTGGTGCCACGCGCCTGGCCGAGGAGCTGGAACTGTTCGCCAGGGCCTTGGCCGACGGCCAGGTCAGCCCCCGCGGTGATTGCCTGGGCGCGTTGTTCCGCGGCCTGGAGCAGTTGCCCTCGTACCTGGAGCGCTTGCGCGGTGCCCGCCACGACTTGCCGCTGGTGATGCTGCCGCTGCTCAACCAGCTGCGCGCCTGCCGTGGCGAGGAGCCGCTGGCCCAGGCCAGCCTGATCAGTGGCGCCGCGCAGCGCTTTGCCGGCTCCGACGACCTGGCCAACCTCGACCTGTCGCTGGGCAACTGGCGCGAGCAGCTGCAGGCCGGGCCGGGCCGCGATGCCTTGCGCTCGGTGGTGAGCGCGCTGTGCGACGACCTGATGCGCATCAAGGAGCGCCTGGACCAGTTCGTGCGCGGCGACCGCCAGCACAGCGAGCAGCTCGATGCCCTGCTGGCGCCTCTGCGCCATGTGGCCGACACCCTGGCGGTGCTGGGCTTCCAGCAACCACGCCGGGTGATCATCGACCAGGTGCTGGCCCTGCAGGCCCTGGCCCAGGGCGAGCGGGCAGTGGACGACGCGGTGTTGATGGATGTGGCGGGTGCCCTGCTGTACGTGGAGGCCAGCCTTAACGGCATGGTCGGCCCGCTGGAAGAAAACGGCCAGGGCGGCCTGCCGGGTTCGGACTTGGCCGAGATACGCCAACTGGTACTGAACGAGTCGCTGAACGTGCTGCAGCAGGCCAAGGACCTGATCGGCGATTGCCTGGAATCCGGCTGGCCCCGGCAACGCCTGCAGCCTTTGCCGGGGCTGTTGCAGCAGGTTCGCGGGGCATTGGCCATGTTGATGTTGCCGGCGGTGGCTGAGCTGTTTGCCGGTTGCGCCGGCTATGTGCAGCGCTGGCTGCAGCACCTGGAGGTGGAGCCACCAGCCGACGAGCTGGCGCACTTGGCCGAGGCGCTGAGCGCCGCCGAATGCTACCTGCAGTGGCGGGTGGCCGACCCGCTGGCGGATGGCCAGCCGTTTATCGACATGGCGCGAGCCAGCCTGGTGGCGCTGGGCGTGCACTGCGCGTTGGTCGAAACCAGTGCCATTGTGGACGGCAGTGGCGATGGCATCGATGACGAACTGCGCGAAGTGTTCCTCGAAGAAGCCGGCGAGCTGCTGCCTGAAATCGAGCGCCACTGGCTGCGCTGGCGGGCCGACAACCAGCAGCGCGAGGCGCTGGGCGAAGTACGGCGGGCACTGCATACGCTCAAAGGCAGTGGCCGCATGGTGCATGCCGAGGCGGTGGCCGAACTGGCCTGGGGCGCCGAGCACTTGCTGAACCGGGTGCTTGAGGGCCGCAGCGTGCTCAGCCCGGAAGGCGTGGTGGCCCTGCAGCAGGTGTTCGTCCATCTGCCCGACCTGCTGGCCGACTTTGCCGCCGGCCAGTTGCCGCAACTGACTGAGATCGAGCAACTGGCCGGGCACCTGCACGCCTTGGCCGAAAACGATGCCCCGGCGCCTGCCGATATCGATGGCCTCGACCCGCAGCTACTGGATATTTTCCGCAGTGAGGCGCAGGGTCACCTGGCCAGCCTCGACGCGTTCCTGCAGGGCGCCGACGGCCACGACACGCCAGTGAGCGATGGCCTGCAGCGTGCCCTGCATACACTCAAAGGCAGTGCCGCCATGGCCGGGGTGATGCCGGTTGCCGAACTGGCCACCGCGTTTGACCGCCTGGCCCGTGAATACAAAGGGCATCAGTTGCCCCTGCAAATGGCCGAAGTCGAGTGGCTGGAAGCCGCGCGCTCGCTGTTCCACCTGGGCCTGGCGCAACTCGACAGTGCGCCGCTGGCGGCCATCCCCGGTGCCGCAGAGTTGATCGAGCAGGTCGGCCAGGCCGTGGATGGGCGCCTGGCCAGCTTGCATGACGACCCGCAGCATGCGCGGCGCAGCAAGCGTGACCCGCAGCTGGTCGCCAGCTTCCTGGCCCAGGCCATGGACATTCTGCTCGATGCCGAGACGATGCTGCTGGGCTGGCAGCAACAGCCCGGCCAGCGCGATGCGTTGGACAGCCTGCTCGACCAGCTGACCACCCTGGGCCACGCTGCGCACCTGGCCGAGCTGTGGCAGATGGATGACGTGTGCGAGGCCTTGCTTGACCTGTACGGCGCCGTGGAGGAGGGCAGCCTACCCGCCAATGCGCGTTTCTTCGCCTATGCGCAGCGGGCCCATGAAGCGTTGCTGGACATGCTCGACGAGGTGGCGGCCGGGCAGGACATTGCGCCGCGGCAGGCGCTGGTCGACAGCCTGCGCAACCTGTTGGGCCAGGCGTTGGCCGCAGATGCCACCGGCCTGGTGGGCATCGACACGGTCACACCGCTGCACCCGGACATGGACCTGGCCGATACCCTGGGCCTGGGGCTCCCCGGCAACCCGTCGCTGCCGGATGTGGCAGAAACACAGGTTGAAGAACCGGAAAGCCCTGGCGAAGAGCTGCTGGAAGTGTTTCTGGAAGAAAGCTCGGACATCGTCGAGAGCGCCGCCGCTGCCCTGGCGCGCTGGCAGGCCGACCCGCGCAGCAGTGTCGAGGTGGACAACCTGATGCGCGACTTGCACACGCTCAAGGGCGTGGCGCGCATGGTCGAAATTGCCCCGATCGGCGACCTGGCCCACGAACTGGAGTTTCTCTACGAACTGCTGGCCGCCGGCCGCTTACCGCCCAGCGCGCCACTGTTTGCCCTGCTGCAGAACTGCCACGACCGCCTGGCGCACATGCTTGATGCCGTGCGCCTGGGGCAACCGCTGCATGCCGCCACGGCACTCATCGACTATATCCGCAACTTCAGCAGCGCGGCGCTGACCGACAGTGCTGCGGGCCAGGGGCCGGTCGAAGCGGCGGCTGCCGAAGTACCGGCAGCGGCGCCGGAGCGGGCGCCGGGTGACATGGTCAAGGTCGATGCCGAGTTGCTCGACGACCTGGGCAACCTGGCCGGTGAGCACTCGATCATCCGTGGGCGTATCGAGCAACAAGTCAACGATGCGCAGTTCACCCTCAACGAGATGGAAACCACGCTTGAGCGCATGCGCGACCAGTTGCTGCGCCTGGACATCGAGACCCAGGGGCGGATTTCCAGCCGTCAGCAGTTCGAAGGCGATGCCTATGACGACTTCGACCCGCTGGAAATGGACCGTCACTCCCAGCTGCAGCAACTGTCGCGGGCGTTGTTCGAGTCCGCCTCGGACCTGCTCGACCTCAAGGAAACCCTGGCCCAGCGCGCCCAGGAGGCCTACAGCCTGCTGCAGCAACAGGCGCGGGTGAACAGCCAGTTGCAGGAAGGCCTGACCGCCACCCTGATGGTGCCGTTCGAGCGCCTGGTGCCACGCTTGCAGCGCGTGGTACGGCAGGTGGCCAGCGAGCTGGGCAAGCAGGTGGAGCTGGTGGTCGGCAACGCCGAAGGCGAACTGGACCGCAGCGTACTGGAGCGCATGGTGGCGCCGCTGGAGCACATGCTGCGCAACGCCGTCGACCATGGCCTGGAAAGCCGCGAAATGCGCCTGGCTGCCGGCAAGCCGGAGCAGGGCACCATTCACCTGAATTTGCTGCACGAAGGTGCCGACATCGTCATTGAAATGACCGACGACGGTGCCGGCGTGCCACTGGAAGCGGTACGGCGCAAGGCCATCAAGCGCGGCCTGCTGGACCCGCAGGCGCACTTGAGCGATCACGAGATCCTGCAGTTCATCCTGCGCCCGGGCTTTTCCACCGCCGAAAAGATCACCCAGATTTCCGGGCGCGGCCTGGGGATGGATGTGGTGCACGAGGAGGTCAAGCAGCTGGGTGGCTCGATGAGCATCGAGTCGGCCCAGGGCAAAGGCGCGCGTTTCCTGATTCGCCTGCCGTTCACCGTGTCGATCAACCGTGCCTTGATGGTGCACCTGGGCGAAGAGCAGTACGCCATTCCGCTCAACACCATCGAGGGCATCGTCCGCGTGCCGCCGGCAGAGCTGGCGGCGTGCTATCAGCTGGACACGCCGCGCTATGTCTACGGCGGCCACGAATACCAGCTGCGCTACCTGGGTGAGCTGCTGCAGGGCCTGCCGCGCCCCGCGTTGCTGGGGCAGAGTGTGCCGCTGCCGGTGCTGCTGGTGCATGCCAAGGAGCAATCGTTCGCGATCCAGGCCGACAGCCTGTCGCCCAGCCGCGAGATCGTGGTGAAGAGCCTGGGGCCGCAGTTTGCAGCGGTTGCAGGGCTGTCGGGAGCGACGCTGCTGGGCGATGGCCGGGTGGTGCTGATTCTCGACTTGCTTGGCCAGTTGCGCGGCCAGCAGCGGCGCCTGGCCCGTTTGCCCGGTGGCGGCACCCAGCGCCAGCTGCTCGGCCCGGCGCCACGGCGCGCGCTGCTGGTGATGGTGGTGGACGACTCGGTAACCGTGCGCAAAGTCACCAGCCGCCTGCTGGAGCGCCACGGCATGAGCGTGCTGACGGCCAAGGACGGGGTCGATGCCATGGCCCAGCTGGAAGAGCACCGCCCCGACGTACTGTTGCTGGACATCGAGATGCCACGCATGGACGGCTTCGAGGTGGCCACACGCATCCGCCGTGACGAGCGCCTGAAAGACCTGCCGATCATCATGATCACCTCGCGCACCGGGCAAAAGCACCGCGACCGTGCCATGGCCATCGGCGTCAACGAATACCTGGGCAAGCCGTACCAGGAATCGCTGCTGTTGCAGAGCATTGCCCACTGGAGCCAGACCCATGCTTGAACTGATTGCCGGCCAGCGCAGCAGCCTGACCGGGTTGTTGCTGCCGTTGGGCGACCGCACCCTGGTGTTGCCCAACGTGGCGGTGGCCGAGTTGAGCGGCCAGCGCAACCTGGTGTGCCAGCACGGTGAGCCGGCCTGGCACCTGGGCTGGATCGACTGGCGCCAGCAGCGCCTGCCACTGATCGGCTTCGAGGCGGCTTGCGGGGGTGAGACGCCTTGTGGCGAGCGGGCTCGGGTGGTGGTGCTCAATGCCCTGGGCGATACCGGCCTGCGTTACCTGGCGCTGCTGCTGCAGGACATTCCGCGCTCGTGCAAGCTCGACAGCCAGCTGAACTATGTGGACGTGGCGCTGGGGCGCCTGGAGCTGGCGGCGGTGCAGGTGGGCGAGCAGGTGGCGCGGGTGCCGGACCTTGCCGGGCTGGAAAGGCTGGTGCGTGACGCGGAACTGCAACCTGAGCTTGGGTAGGATGTGAGGCACAAGGCCTCTTCGCGGGTAAACCCGCTCCTACAACGATATGCGTAACCCGTGTAGGAGCGGGTTTACCCGCGAAAGGGCCGGAACAGACCGGCACAGGAACCCAGCCCACCTCAGGAGGTCTGTGTTTGCATGTATTACGGTGAACGCTTCAACGCCTGGACCCACTTGGTCGGTGCCGTCCTGGCCTGTATCGGTGCCATCTGGCTGATCGTGGTCGCGGGCCTGCAGGGCGACCCATGGAAGATCGTCAGCTTCTCCATCTACGGCAGTACCCTGCTGTTGCTGTACAGCATTTCCACCCTGTACCACAGCACCCGCGGGCGGGCGAAGGTGATCATGCGCAAGCTCGATCACCTGTCGATCTACCTGCTGATCGCCGGCAGCTACACGCCGTTCTGCCTGGTCAGCCTGCGCGGCCCCTGGGGCTGGAGCCTGTTCGGCGTGGTCTGGGGGCTGGCGGTGATCGGCATGCTGCAGGAGATCAAGCCGCGCTCCGAGGCGCGGGTCCTGTCGATCATCATCTATGCGGTAATGGGCTGGATCGTGCTGGTAGCGGTCAAGCCGTTGCTGCAATCGCTGGGCAGCGCCGGCTTTGCCTGGTTGGTCGCCGGCGGAGTGTTCTACACCGTCGGCATCATCTTCTTTGCCCTCGACAGCCGCTTGCGCCACGCGCATGGCATCTGGCACCTGTTCGTGATTGTCGGCAGCCTCATGCACTTCGTGGCGGTGTCGTTCTACGTGCGCTAGTTAAAAGTCGCCCCACAACTGTTGCGCCACCGACAGCGCTACCACTGGCGCGGTCTCGGTGCGCAGCACGCGTGGGCCGAGGCGTGCGGCGTGGAAGCCGGCGGCCTTGGCCTGCTCCACCTCCGCCTCGCTCAGGCCGCCTTCGGGGCCGATCAGGAAGGCCAGGGTCGCAGGCTTTTCATGGCTGGTAAGGGGCTCGGCTACCGGGTGCAGGACCAGTTTCAGGTCTGCTTTGCTGCTGCTCAGCCATTCAGCCAGGGTGACTGGCGGGTGGATGACCGGCAAGGTCGAGCGGCCGCATTGTTCGCAGGCGCTGATCGCTACCTGGCGCCAGTGGGCCAGGCGCTTGTCGGCGCGCTCGTCCTTCAGCCGCACTTCGCAGCGTTCGCTGACGATCGGGGTGATTTCGTTGGCGCCCAGCTCGGTGGCCTTCTGGATTGCCCAGTCCATGCGCTCGCCACGGGACAGGCCCTGGCCGAGGTGGACGTGCAGGGGGGAGTCGGCCTGGCCGGCGAGGGCCTGGTCGAGGCTGACGCGTACGGTTTTCTTGCCGACTTCGAGCAACTGGCCGAGGTATTCCTGGCCGCTGCCGTCGAACAGCTGCACGGCGTCGCCGGGGGCCATGCGCAGCACACGGCCGATATAATGGGCCTGGGCTTCAGGCAGGTCGTGCTCGCCAAGGCTCAGGGGGGCGTCGATGAAAAAGCGGGACAATCTCATGGGTTTGCTCGGACGAAAGGGATCAGGTGACCGTTGTAGGAGCGGGTTTACCCGCGAATGCGATGGTGGACTGACCGACGCATTCGCGGGTAAACCCGCTCCTACAAGGGGTCGGCGGCGGACTCTCGGGCCTAGCCCGGGTCGCGGAAGTCGGGGTGGAAGTTGGCCGGCACGGCCACGCTGACGCTATCGCGGGTGGCGATGTCGATGCCTTCGCTGGCCACCTCGGCCAGGAAGTCGATCTGCTCCGGCGTGATGACATACGGCGGCAGGAAGTACACCACGCTGCCCAGCGGGCGCAGCAGGGCACCACGGCTCAGGGCATGCTCGAACACCTTCAGGCCACGCCGCTCCTGCCAGGGGTAGGCGACCTTGCCGGCCTTGTCCTGGACCATCTCGATGGCCAAGGCCATACCGGTCTGGCGGATTTCGGCCACATGCGCATGATCGGCCAGGTGCGCGGTGGCCGTGGCCATGCGCGTGGCCAGGGCCTTGTTGGCCTCGATCACATTGTCCTGTTCGAAGATGTCCAGCGTCGCCAGCGCGGCAGCACAAGCCAGCGGGTTGCCGGTGTAGCTGTGCGAGTGCAGGAACGCGCGCAGGGTCGGGTAGTCGTCATAGAACGCCTGGTACACCTTGTCGGTGGTCAGGCAGGCGGCCAGCGGCAGGTAGCCGCCGGTCAGGGCCTTGGACAGGCACAGGAAATCGGGGCGGATGCCGGCCTGTTCGCAGGCGAACATCGTGCCGGTGCGGCCGAAGCCCACGGCGATCTCGTCGTGGATCAGGTGCACGTCGTAGCGGTCGCAGGCCTCGCGCAGCAGCTTGAGGTACACCGGGTGGTACATGCGCATGCCGCCGGCGCCCTGGATCAGCGGCTCGACGATCACCGCGCTGATCGAGGCGTGGTGCTCGGCCAGGGTCTGTTCCATGGCCTGGAACATGTTGCGCGAGTGCTCTTCCCAGCCCATGCCTTCGGGGCGCAGGTAGCAGTCAGGGCTGGGCACCTTGAGGGTGTCGAGCAGCAGCGCCTTGTAGGTTTCGGTGAACAGCGGCACATCACCGACCGACATGGCGGCGATGGTTTCGCCGTGGTAGCTGTTGGTCAGGGTGACGAAGCGCTTTTTGTCTGGCTTGCCGACGTTCTGCCAGTAATGGAAGCTCATCTTCAGCGCCACTTCGATGCACGACGAGCCATTGTCGGCGTAGAACACCCGGTCGAGCCCGGCCGGGGTCATGGCCACCAGGCGCTCGGACAGCTCGATCACCGGTTGGTGGCTGAAACCGGCGAGGATCACATGCTCCAGCTGGTCGACCTGGTCCTTGATGCGCTGGTTGATGCGCGGGTTGGCATGGCCAAACACGTTGACCCACCAGCTGCTCACCGCATCCAGGTAGCGCTTGCCTTCGAAGTCCTCCAGCCACACGCCTTCGCCGCGCCTGATCGGGATCAGCGGCAGCTGCTCGTGGTCTTTCATCTGGGTGCAGGGGTGCCACAGGACCTTTAGGTCACGTTGCATCCACTGATCATTCAGGCCCATGGGCACTTCTCCTGGCTTTGCGGCGTGGTTCGACCGCGTAAGCCTAAGCAATGCCGCAGGGCAGGACAACCGCCGCGGTTCAATGGCGGCGGGTGCCGGTCCATTCAAGCTTGCGGATGTGTACGGTGCCTGCGTGGGAAGTGGAGATGGTCAGGCGCCGGAATGGTCCGTCAATCACCTGGTGGTAGGGGTGGGTGGCGATGGGGCCGGGGCGCAGGTCGCGGAAGCCGCTGCCTTCCAGGGTGAGCCAATAGAAGTTGCGCGGGGACGGGGTAACCATGTCGTAGTCATGACTTTCGGTATCGAACAGCATGTTCAGCTCATCGCAGAGAAAGTCGCTGACAACGTAGTACTCCAGGCGCAGGCATTCGACCTCCTGGTCGAAATTGATCACGATCTCGCTGTGTTCGCCAATCACCAGTTCGGTACCGTCCTCGCCCTTGAAGGCTTCATGAAAGCCGATCCAGGACGTGCTGTTGGAGCGGAAACTCACACCTGAGGTGGTGTGTAATGTTTGTTTGTGCCAAAGAAACTGCCGTTCAACGTGTTGGAACTGCTCCTCGAAGATCATGCGCGTGCCCTCCTGGCGGGGCTTCTGGCCATCTTCCCCAGCTTCGCCTGCCGCCGTGTGACACCGCTACTGGTAAAAATGTCAGTTGCCAAAGGCACTTGATGTCACTGCGCTGGCAGGGTCGGCGGACCTGACGTATTCTTAACGCATCTCTCCCGGGGCATTCCTGCCTCTCCCCGCTTCTGTAACCCCTGACTCGGAGTTCGCCGACATGGCTGCTGCTTGGGTGCGCCTGTGCGCGTTGGTATTGATTGGTGTGTCCAGCGGCGCCGCGCTGGCAAAGGACAAGATCCCCACCGCGATCGTGGTGGGTGGCGGCCTGGCAGGCCTGACTGCAGCGTATGAGCTGCAGAACAAAGGCTGGCAAGTGACGCTTCTGGAAGCCAAGTCAGGCATGGGCGGGCGCTCAGGCCTGGCGACCAGCGAGTGGATCGGCAACGCCAAGGCACAGCCGGTGCTTAACCAGTACCTCGACCGTTTCAAGCTTGAAACACTGCCGGCACCGGAGTTTGTGCGTACCCCCGGTTACCTGATCGACGGTGAGTACTTCAGCGCCACCGACCTGGCCACCAAGCAGCCGGCTACCGCCGAAGCGCTCAAACGTTACGAAAAAACCCTCGACGACCTGGCACGCTCGATCGACGACCCGTTGAACCCGCAGGCCACCAGTACACTGTTTGCCCTCGACCAGATCAACGTTTCCACCTGGCTGGACAAGCTGCAACTGCCAACCACTGCCCGTCAGCTAATCAACCAGCAGATCCGTACCCGCTACGATGAGCCGTCGCGCCTGTCGCTGCTGTACTTCGCCCAGCAGAACCGCGTGTACCGCGGCGTCAGCGACCGCGACCTGCGTGCCGCGCGCCTGCCCGGTGGCAGCCCGGTGCTGGCCCAGGCCTTCGTCAAGCAACTGAAGACCATCAAGACCAGTTCGCCGGTAACCGCCATCGTCCAGGACAAGGACGGCGTCTCGGTCAAGGTCGGCAGCACCAGCTACCAGGCCGATTACCTGGTCTTGGCCGTGCCGCTGCGCGCCTTGGCCAAGATCCAGATGACCCCAGGCCTGGACAGCCAGCACCTGGCGGCGCTCAAAGGCACCAACTATGGCTGGCGCGACCAGCTGATGCTCAAGTTCAACAAGCCAGTGTGGGAAAGCCGCGCACGTATGTCGGGCGAAATCTTCAGTAACGCCGGCCTCGGCATGCTGTGGATCGAGCCGGCGCTCAAGGGCGGTGCCAACGTGGTGATCAACCTGTCTGGCGACAACGCCCGCCTGCTGCAGGCCTTCGGCGACAAGCAGATGGTCGACCAGGTATTGATCCGCCTGCATGCGTTCTACCCGCAGGCCCGTGGCTCGTTCACTGGCTACGAGGTCAAACGCTACAGCACCGACGCCGGCACCGGCGGCGCCTACCTGGCCTATGGCCCGGGGCAGATCAGCAAGTTCTGGCGCCTGTGGGAGCGCCCGGTGCAGCGGATCACCTTTGCCGGTGAGCACACCGACGCCCTCTATCCGGGCACTTTGGAAGGCGCCCTGCGCAGTGGCCAGCGCGCCGCCAGCCAGGCACAGGACCTGCTGGCCGGCAAGTCGTTCGACCCGGCCAAGGCTGCACCGGTTGCCGCAGCTGCGGCGGCAGGGGCGGTGGCGGCCAAGCAGAGCAAGGGTGGGTTCTTCTCGCGCCTGTTTGGTGGCGCGGACCAGCCTGAGGTGAAAGCCGAGCCGATTGCCAAGGCTGAAGAAGTAGCGCCAGTCCCTGCGCCAGCGCCAGCACCACAAGCTGCGCCGGCTGCGGTTGCACCAGCACCTGTGGTCAAGGAGGCGGCGGCCAAGCCAGCAGCGACCAAGGCGGCCCCGGCCAAGCATGCGCCGGCGCACAAGCCTGCGCACAAGCCTGCCGAGACCAAGAAGGCAACTGCCAAGTCTGAACCGGCCAAGAAAGCTGTGGCCAATACCCAGGCCAAGGCTGGTTGATCTATTGACAGTGCCGGCCCTTTCGCGGGTAAACCCGCTCCTACACACAGGACCGCGCCGTCCTGTGTAGGGGCGGGTTTACCCGCGAAGAGGCCGGCACTGACAACCACGAACTCTCCGTCTATCGTTAATGTTTCCTTAATGGGAAGGTTACAGAATACATATCGGATTTCTCGATAATCCGAAGCAATTTTTTCCGCTTTTATTCGATACGTTACGCGTTAGTCTGTGCTCAGCTTTCACGGGGAAACACGTCAACATGCAACTGCGCAATTCACCTTCTCGCTACGGCGTGGTCAGCATCGTCCTGCACTGGGGCGTGGCTTTGGCGGTATTCGGCCTGTTCGGCCTGGGCCTGTGGATGGTCGGCCTCGACTACTACAGCCCTTGGCGCAAGGCCGGCCCGGACCTGCACAAGAGCATAGGCCTGGTGCTGCTGGCGGTGATGCTGCTGCGGGTGGTCTGGCGCTTTATCAGCCCGCCACCACCGGCACCGGCCAACCACGGCGCATTCACTCGCATGGCGGCCAAGTTGGGCCATTTGGCGCTTTATGGCGGGCTGTTTGCCGTGATGGGCGCTGGTTACCTGATTTCCACCGCCGACGGCGTCGGCATTCCGGTGTTCGGCCTGTTCGAAGTACCGGCCCTGATCAGCGACCTGCCCGACCAGGCAGACGTGGCTGGCGTGATTCATCTCTGGCTGGCCTGGGGCCTGGTGATTTTTGCCGTGCTGCATGCCCTGGCAGCGCTCAAGCACCATTTCATCGACCGTGACGCGACCCTGACCCGCATGCTGGGCCGCAAAGCTTGACTCTCAACCTCAATTGCATAGGAAGGAACAGGATGTTGAAAAAGACTTTTGCCGCTCTGGCGCTCGGTACCGCTTTGCTCTCCGCCGGCCAGGTCATGGCTGCCGAGTACAAGATCGACACTGAAGGCCAGCACGCGTTCGTTGACTGGAAAATCAGCCACCTGGGCTACAGCTTCATCCACGGTACCTTCAAGGAATTCAAAGGCGACTTCAGCTGGGACAGCGCCAAGCCTGAAGCCAGCAAGATCAATGTCGACCTGAAAACCGCTAGCCTGTGGTCGAACCACGCCGAGCGTGACAAGCACATCGCCAGCGCCGACTTCCTCGACGTGAAGAAATACCCGGAAGCCAAGTTCGTCTCCACCAGCGTCAAGTCGACTGGCGACAAGACTGCTGACGTGACCGGCGACCTGACCATGCACGGCGTGACCAAGCCGGTCACCTTCAAGGCCACCTTCAACGGTGAAGGCAAAGACCCATGGGGCGGTGAGCGCGCTGGCTTCAACGCCACCACCACGCTGAACCTGAACGATTTCGGCATCAAAGGACCGGGCGCTACTTCGCAGACCCTGGACCTGGATATCAGTGTTGAAGGTGTGAAGCAGAAGTAAGTATTGCTTTGGCAATAAAAAACGCCGCCCATTGGGCGGCGTTTTTGTTCCCCTTCGAGGGCCCTATCGCCGGCAAGCCGGGCTTCCACAGGAATACCACAGGCCCTAAAGGCAGTGATTTCCTGTAGGAGCTGGCTTGCCGGCGATAGGGCCAGCACAGGCTGCCCCAGGCTTAGCCTTTTCGGGTCAGCAAGGCCGGGCGCTCGCCACGCGGGCGGCTTGGCAGGTCATCCAGCTGCTCTGGCGTCGGGTAACGGTCGAGCTTGGATTCCTTGCGGATGATCACCGGCTGTTTTTCCGGCTGGCGTGGGTTGCGCACGGCCGGCTCTTGCCGGGCTGCATCGTCACGGGCCGGGCGGCCACGGCCAGCGCCGCCACCATCACGACGGGCACCGCCACCGTTGTTGGCGCGGGCCGGGCGTTTTTCGCCACCACCACCGGTACCGCCACTGCGCTGCTGGCCGCCATTGCGAGCTTGGCCCTGGCCCCCAGCGTTACTGCGTTGCCCGGTACCTTGGCTTTGGCCCTGACCTTGGCCGGCACCACCACCTGGGCGGCGATTGCGACCCTGGTTCTTGCCCTGGTACGGGCTGACGTAATCGGCACGGTTACCGAAGTTGTCTACGTCGTCGTCCAGGAACTCTTCCGGATCACGGTCTGTGGCTACTTTCGGTAAGCTGCTACTGGCCTGCTGCTGTTGCTGCTGGCGCGGTTTCTTGTCACGCGGCTTGCGCTGCTGCTGTTGCTTGTCGCCGCTCTTTTCCTTCTCGGCCGGCTTTTCCGCAGCTTGCTGCTTAGCCTTGCCTTTATCCTTGCCCTTGTCCTTGCGGCCGCCGTTGGCGTCTTTGCTGCCTTCGCCGCGTGGCTGCTGGTTGCGGCCGCCACGGCCATTGTTCTGCGGGCGCTCGCGCACTTCAGGTTTTTCGGCTTCTACCTGGCTGGCATCAAAGCCCATCAGGTCGCCGTCCGGGATCTTCTGCTTGGTCACCCGCTCAATGCTCTTGAGCAGCTTCTCTTCATCCGGCGCGACCATGGAAATGGCCTCGCCCGAACGGCCGGCACGGCCGGTACGGCCAATGCGGTGAACGTAGTCTTCCTCGACGTTCGGCAGCTCGAAGTTGACCACGTGGGGCAGCTGGTCGATGTCCAGGCCACGGGCAGCGATGTCGGTGGCAACCAGTACGCGTACGCTGTTGGCCTTGAAGTCGGCCAGGGCCTTGGTGCGGGCGTTCTGGCTCTTGTTGCCGTGAATCGCGGCGGCGCTCAGGCCGTGCTTTTCAAGGTACTCGGCCAGGCGGTTGGCGCCGTGCTTGGTGCGGGTGAACACCAGCACCTGTTCCCAGGCACCCAGGGTGATCAGGTGCGCCAGCAGCGCGCGCTTGTGGCTGGCGGGCAGGCGGTAGACGCGCTGCTCGATACGCTCGACGGTAGTGTTCGGCGGGGTGACCTCGATACGCTCCGGGTTGTGCAGGAGCTTGTCGGCGAGGTCGGTGATGTCCTTGGAGAAGGTGGCCGAGAACAACAGGTTCTGGCGCTTGGCCGGCAAGCGGGCCAGGACCTTCTTGACGTCATGGATGAAGCCCATGTCGAGCATGCGGTCGGCTTCGTCCAGGACCAGGATTTCCACGTGGGCCAGGTCAACTTTACCTTGGCCGGCCAGGTCGAGCAGGCGGCCCGGGCAGGCGACCAGCACGTCTACACCCTTGGCAATGGCCTGGATCTGCGGGTTCATGCCAACGCCGCCGAAGATGCAGGCGCTGACCAGTGGCAGGTCACGGGCATAGACCTTGAAGCTGTCATGCACCTGGGCTGCCAGTTCGCGGGTCGGGGTCAGGACCAGCACGCGAGGCTGGCGCGGGCCGTGACGCTGCGACTTGTCGGGGTGGCCGGCCGGGAACAGGCGCTCGAGAATCGGCAGGGCGAAGCCGCCGGTTTTACCAGTACCTGTCTGTGCGGCAACCATCAGGTCGCGGCCTTGCAACACGGCGGGAATTGCCCGCTGTTGCACGGGGGTCGGCTGGGTATAGCCCGCAGCCTCGATAGCGCGGACAAGAGCCTCGGAGAGACCGAGGGAAGCAAAGGACATGGGCGATCCTGTTCTCGTGTGGGCTGGGCCCGTTTGGGAAGTTCTGCCTGGCGCGACGGGCATCGGTGGGATGCGATCGCGTCCGGTCCAGCTGGCTTGCACTGCACATCCGGGAAACGGAGGGTGGACGCGAAGGGGCGTCGGTGCCGATCGGGATGCCTGTTGCGAGGCCGAGCGTCCGGGCGTGAGCCGGGCGGGAAGGCCCGAGTATAACAGAGCTAACGCGCTGTGCTGCTTTCCTGCTGCTCAACGGCGTTGAGAATGTTTCCAATGTCGCCTGTGTAACGGTTGCTGATCGCAGCAAAGGCCGGTTCCTGCTTGAAACGCCGCAGTTCTTCTGCAAAGGCCACGGCCAGTGCTTCGCGCCCGGGCTTGCGCACCAGGCCGAGGTATTGCGCCTGGCGGCTGATCACCAGCGGCAGTTGCTCGACCTGTTGTTGCAGGCCCAGCTGGTGCAGCAGGTAGTGCCCGACCCTGCGGTCGGTGATGGCCAGGTCGATACGCCCCAGTATCAGCTTGCCGAAGTTGGCTTCGTGGGTGGGCGCGGCTTCGCGCTTGAAGCTCGGTGCCTCGGTGAACGCCGGGCCGTAGGCGTAGCCCGGCGATGTGCCGATGGTGAGGCCGGCAAGGTCGTCCAGGTGGGTGACGGCATGGCGACGCGAGCGGCTTTGGAACAGGACGAATTCGACCTCCGACATGGGCTCGGAGCCATACACCAGGTAGGGTTGGCGCGCGTCGGTCTGGAAGATGTCGAGAATGCCATCGGCCTGGCCCTGCTCAGCCATTGCCAGGCAGCGTTTCCACGGCAGGAACTGCCATTCCACCTCGATGCCCAGGCGGGCGAAGATTTCAGTGGCGACTTCGTAGTCGATGCCGCGCGGCTGGCCGTTGTGCTGGAATACATAGGGTGCCCAGTCGTCGGTTACCAGGCGCAAGCGCTCGCCCAGGGCCAACGGGCTCAGGCAGGCGAGCAGCAGGATCCAGGACAGCCGGGAGATGTGTGGCATGGCCGGAGGTTACGCGCTCGGCCAGGGCAAGGCCAGAGGAGATGGTGTTCTCCTGTGCCGGCCTCTTCGCGGGTAAACCCGCTCCCACGAGGACCGCATAACCCCTGTGGGAGCGGGTTTACCCGCGAAGAGGCCGGCACAGGTCCACTCAAGAGTGGGAAGTTCTCAACAGATGCGCTTCGACATCCTTGCGCCGCTCGCCCAGCGACAAGCGCAACCCCGGATGACGCAGGCACTGGCGCAGCCGTTCGGGCTCGATGCGGCCATGGCGGGCATTGAGGTTTTCCAGGGCCTTGTCCCACCAGGCCGACGCGCAGGCGCGGTCGAATTCATTGGGGTAGGGGTAGCAGCCATACAGCAGCTCGCGGGCAAACTGGCGCTCGTGGCTGGGCAGGGTCAGGCTCAGCGCCTTGTAGCCCAGGCGTTGCAAGGCCGGCGGCCGTGGCAGCTGGTCGTTGACCAGGGCAACGTCGGCCAGCGCCGCGTGGCTTAGCGGGTCATGGCCATGCTTGCGCAGCCAGGCCTGGATCTTGGCGCGGAATTGCGCCTTGCGGCTCCAGTAGTGGTGGATGACATCGGTGCACTCGGCCAGTTCCAGCCTACGGTAGGCCGCCACCGACAGGCAGAATTCCTCGAGGGTATAGGCTTCGCGAGCCAAGGGGTGGAGTTCGTCCATCAGGGCGATCGAGCTGTCCAGGGTGCAGGTGTCTTCGGCCGTGAGGCCGATCACCCCGGAGTTGACCAGCGGCATCTGGCAATCGGCCAGGCCCCGTGACTGCAAAACGGCCAGCAGGTTCTTGTACAGCAGGCATTTCTGGTTCGCCCCGTAGCGGGGGCCGATGGCGTTGCACAGCAGTTTGCCTGGCGCCACCCGGGCGAACAATTGCAACGGTGATTTGCGGAAGAAGGTGTCGGTGTCGATCAGCACTGCCAGCGGGTGTTGCTGCAGCACCTGGCGCAACAGCACATGCTTGCTGCGAAAGTGATAACCGTGCGGGGCGTTCCATGCCTGACGCGTGGCGTCGTCCAGCAGGTGGACGGTTACGGGCAGGCTGGCGTAAGGCTGCGGATTGTCGGTGTAGACCTGGATATCCATGGCGTCGCCAGCTGCGCTACCCAGCTGGGCGAGGGCGCTGACGATGCTGAAGCAGGCTTCCTGATGGTAGGTTGCCGGGCCAAAAGCCAGGTAGACGAGCTGTGGGCGCGATGGCTGGGGATGCTGCATGGCAAGACCTGTGTAACCAGAAAATGAACAAGGCTTTAGCCTACGACCAAAGCCTTAATCATTTCTTAAACAGGTTTTGCCAAAGGTTTCAGCGCGGCAGCTTCAGGTTGTTCCAGATCGCCAAGCTCGGCTCGGCCTGGTTCAAGGTATAGAAGTGCAGGCCCGGTGCGCCGCCTTGCAGCAGTTGTTCGCACATGCGGGTGATTACTTCTTCACCGAATGCCTGGATGCTGGCGGTGTCGTCGGCATAGGCTTCCAGCTGCTTGCGGATCCAGCGCGGGATCTCGGCGCCACAGGCGTCGGAGAAGCGGGCCAGCTTGCTGTAGTTGGTGATCGGCATGATGCCGGGCACCACCGGGATGTCCACGCCCAGCTTCTGTGCGCGCTCGACAAAGTAGAAGTAGCTGTCGGCGTTGAAGAAGTACTGGGTAATGGCGCTGTCGGCACCTGCCTTGACCTTGTGCACGAAGTTGCCCAGGTCGGCCTCGAAGTTGCGCGCCTGCGGGTGCATTTCTGGGTAGGCGGCGACTTCCAGGTGGAAGTGATCAGCCGTTTCCTGGCGGATGAACTCGACCAGGTCGCTGGCGTAGCGCAGTTCGCCACTGGCCATGCCCATGCCCGACGGCAGGTCGCCACGCAGGGCGACGATGCGCTTGATACCTGCAGCCTTGTACTCGGCCAGCAGGGCGCGCAGATCGTCCTTGCTGTCGCCCACGCACGACAGGTGCGGTGCGGCAGGCACCTTCACTTCGCTTTCCAGCTGCAGCACGGTGTTCAGCGTGCGGTCGCGGGTCGAGCCACCGGCACCGTAGGTGCAGGAGAAGAAGTCCGGGTTGTAGGTGGCCAGCTGGCGGGCGACGCCCATCAGCTTTTCGTGACCGGCGTCGGTCTTGGTCGGGAAGAACTCGAAACTGTAGCGGCGTTCTTGTGACATCAGGCGTTCCTCTAGCAGCAGGCTTCAAGCGGCAAGCTGCAAGTAAAAGCCAGATCGGTGAAGGCCGATCTGGCTTGGCATCGTTCAAGAATTCTGCGGCTGGGCTTCAAGCGGCAGCGTTGCCGCTTGAAGCCCAGGCTTGCCGCTTAGTAACGGTAAGCGTGCGGCTTGAACGGGCCTTCGACGGTCACGCCGATGTAGTCGGCTTGCTGTTTGGTCAGCTGAGTGACCACGCCGCCGAAGCCGCGGACCATTTCCAGGGCCACTTCTTCGTCGAGCTTCTTTGGCAGTACTTCAACGGTCAGGCGCTCGGCTTTCTTCTCGGCCGACAGGTCAGCGTACTTCTGCTCGAACAGGAAGATCTGTGCCAGCACCTGGTTGGCGAACGAACCGTCCATGATGCGGCTTGGGTGGCCAGTGGCGTTACCCAGGTTGACCAAGCGGCCCTCGGCCAGCAGGATCAGGTAGTCGTCGTTCTGCGGGTCGAAGCTGCCAGCGCCGGTGCGGTGGATCTTGTGCACTTGCGGCTTGACCTCTTCCCAGGCCCAATTCTTGCGCATGAAGGCGGTGTCGATCTCGTTGTCGAAGTGGCCGATGTTGCAGACCACGGCACGCTTCTTCAGGGCCTTGAGCATGTTGGCGTCGCAGACGTTGACGTTACCGGTGGTGGTCACGATCAGGTCGATCTTGCCCAGCAGGGCCTTGTCGATGCTGGCTTCGGTGCCGTCGTTGATGCCGTCGATGAACGGCGAAACCAGCTCGAAGCCGTCCATGCAGGCCTGCATGGCGCAGATCGGGTCAACTTCGGTGACCTTGACGATCATGCCTTCCTGGCGCAGGGACTGGGCCGAGCCCTTGCCCACGTCACCGTAGCCGATCACCAGGGCTTGCTTGCCCGACAACAGGTGGTCGGTACCGCGCTTGATGGCGTCGTTCAGGCTGTGACGGCAGCCGTACTTGTTGTCGTTCTTGCTCTTGGTGACCGAGTCGTTGACGTTGATTGCCGGGACTTTCAGCTCGCCCTTGGCCAGCATGTCCAGCAGGCGGTGTACGCCGGTGGTGGTTTCTTCGGTCACGCCGTGTACGCGGTCCAGCACGGCTGGGTATTTCTTGTGCAGCAGTTCAGTCAGGTCGCCACCGTCGTCGAGGATCATGTTGGCGTCCCATGGCTGGCCATCTTTCAGGATGGTCTGCTCCAGGCACCACTCGTACTCTTCCTCGGTTTCACCTTTCCAGGCGAATACCGGGATACCGGCGGCGGCGATGGAGGCGGCGGCCTGGTCTTGAGTGGAGAAGATGTTGCAGGACGACCAGCGCACTTCGGCACCCAGGGCAACCAGGGTTTCGATCAGCACGGCGGTCTGGATGGTCATGTGGATGCAGCCCAGGATCTTCGCACCCTTGAGCGGTTGCTCGGCCAGGTACTTGCGACGCAGGCCCATCAGTGCCGGCATTTCCGATTCGGCGATGATGGTTTCGCGACGGCCCCAGGCGGCCAGGGAGATGTCGGCGACTTTGAAATCGGTAAAACCAGCAGGCATGTTTGCAGCGCTCATGAGAGCCTCCATTCGTAGTGTGCGAATGGGCGCCGTTGTGCGTTAAGCGCCCGCGAGAGCGAGCAACGCCCCATCCGAGCCTGACAGGCCTAGCCTGCTGCAGCGCCCCTCGGACAGGTGGCGGGCATGGCACCGCTGTGGGCAACCATGTAAAGCGGCGAAGATTATAGCCGCGCCGGCCGGGTTGCCCAAGGTTTTCTGTCGATTAATCGCGACGATAGTCGATGTTCAATGGAGCGATGGCGGCCGCTCTGCCATCATTGCTACACGTTAGCCAAGCAGGTCAGGAGTACAGATGAACTTTCACACCCGCAAGTGGGTTAAACCCGAAGACCTCAACCCCAACGGCACTCTGTTCGGTGGCAGCCTGTTGCGCTGGATCGACGAAGAAGCGGCGATCTACGCCATCGTCCAGCTGGGCAACCAGCGCGTGGTGACCAAGTACATGTCGGAAATCAACTTCGTCAGTGCTTCGCGCCAGGGCGACATCATCGAGCTGGGCATCACTGCCACCGAGTTTGGCCGCACCTCGATCACCCTCAAGTGCGAAGTGCGCAACAAGATCACCCGCAAGAGCATCCTGACCGTCGACAAGATGGTGTTCGTCAACCTGGGTGAAGACGGCTTGCCGGCGGCGCATGGGCGAACCGAGATCAAGTACGTGCAGGACCAGTTCCCGGATTCTGCAGTCGAATAAACATCTTGGGGCTGCTGCGCAGCCCTTCGCGGCGGTTCGGCGCCCCGATAAACCCGCTCCTACAGGAGATCGCGTTCCCCTGTAGGAGCGGCCTTGTGTCGCGATGGGCCGCAAAGCGGCCCCAAAATCTCAAGGCTGCTCGCTAACCTTGCGCACCACCCGCCCAATGCTCAACCCCTGCACCAAAATCGACGACAGCACCACGATGTAGGTGATCGACAGCAGCAGGTCACGTTCCTCGCCCAATGGCAGCGACAGCGCCAGGGCCACCGACACCCCGCCACGCAAGCCACCCCAGGTCAGTACCCGTACTGTGCCTTTGGGCACCGGGCGCCAGCGCCGCAGCAGCACGATCGCCGGGGCCACGGTCAGCAACCGCGACAGCAACACCGCCAGCGCCAGCACGCCGCCGGCCGCCAAGTGCATCCAGTTGAACGGCAGCAGCAACAGCTCCAGGCCGATCAGCGCGAACAACAGGGCGTTGAGCATGTCATCGATCAGCTCCCAGAAACCGTCCATGTAGCGTCGGGTCATGTCATTCATCGCCAGGTTGCGGCCCAGGTTGCCGATGATCAGGCCGGCTACCACCATGGCGATCGGCGCCGAAACGTGCAGTTCGTAGCACATCGCCGAACCACCGATGACCAGCGCCAGGGTCAGCATGACCTCGACCTGGTACTGCTCGACGCTCTTGATCATGCGGTAGGTGGCGTAGCCGA
Source organism: Pseudomonas sp. NPDC089392 (assembly GCF_044749595.1). Taxonomy (NCBI): domain Bacteria; kingdom Pseudomonadati; phylum Pseudomonadota; class Gammaproteobacteria; order Pseudomonadales; family Pseudomonadaceae; genus Pseudomonas; species Pseudomonas sp. NPDC089392. Next base: position 40,482 of record NZ_JBIVIF010000001.1, on the reverse strand, counting down.
TCAGGCCGCCGAACACCACACCGCCAATGGCCTCGCGGGCGAACAGGATCGCCGTGTCGGTCATGCTTGGCGTTTCACCCAGCTGGATGATGCCCAGCAACACGGTGAACACCACCACCGCCGTGCCGTCATTGAACAGCGACTCGCCAACGATGGTGGTCTTCAGCGGTTTGGGGGCGTTGGCGGTACGCAGCGCGCCAAGCACGGCAATCGGATCGGTGGGCGAAATCAGCGCACCGAACAGCAGGCAGTAGATCAGCGGCACCTGCCAGCCGAACATGGCAAACACCCAGTGCGACAGGTAGCCGATGACCACGGTGGCAATCAGCACGCCGACGGTTGCCAGCAAGCCGATTGGCCAGCGGTAGCTGCGCAGGTCGGTGAGGTTGACGTGCAAGGCGCCGGCAAACAGCAGGAACGCCAGCATCCAGTGCATCAGCAGGTCGTTGAAGTCGATCTGGTTCATCAGCCCTTCGACGCGCGCTTCCAGGCCAGGGAAGCCGATCAGGCTCAGGCCCTGCAGCATCAACGAGAACAGCAACGCCGTGACCATCACGCCGATGGCGGGAGGTAGGCCGATGAAACGGTAATTTACATAGGTGAGGAGGGTGGTCAGGCAGATAAACGCGGCAACTAATTCAAGCATCCCGAATCCTGTAACAGTGGCTTCCAAGTCGTAACCCGAATGGCTCGGGCAGTTCTTTGATGACCTGGCGAGGGGTTCGGGACACAGGGTTTGACCAGGATTGTCGGAAACGTTCCGGGTGTTCAGCGCTGGAGGGTGCATTAAGGCGGCCAGGTGCCTGCCATAACATTTGCAGCGCCTGTGAGATCGAGCGCCGCCCGCGCGGCGCTTCGCGGCTAAAGCCGCTCCTACGTTTGTTTCGGGCCAGTCCCTCCTGTGCCAGGCGCGCGCGACCGCCTTGTTTGTACGACGCGATATCGAGACGTGCGCCAAGGCGTTCGCGCGCGAATCCCACAGGCATAATTGGCCCGAAACAAACGTAGGAGCGGCTTTAGCCGCGAAGCGCCGCGCGGGCGGCGCTCGATCTCACAGGCGCTGAAACTCTCCCGGCATACACACCGCAGGCAACCCGCAGCCCAACGCTATATATTCATCCCTCAAAACGTCACAAGGACTCGAAGGCGTGCTGGCAACTTCCCTGGTTTTGGTCGCCGCCCTGCTGCACGCGACCTGGAACACCCTGATCAAATTCAGCGGCGAACGCCTGCTGGTGATCGCCAGCATGGACACGGTGGCGCTGGCCTTCGCCGTGCTGGCAGTGCCCTTCGTCGAGGTGCCGCCGGCCAAAATCTGGCCGTGGCTGATCGCCTCGGCGCTGGCCGAACAGCTGTACCGCTTTCTGCTGATCCAGGCCTACCGCGTGGGCGACCTGGGGCTGGTCTATCCTCTGATGCGCGGGCTGTCGCCGCTGGTGGTGCTGGGGCTGACCCTGGCCTTTGCCGGGGAGTCGCTGAGCCAGCAGCAGATCATCGGCATCCTGCTGATCCCCTGTGGCATGGCCTGCCTGTTGTGGCAGGGCGGCGGCGGAGATCGGTTGCCCTGGTCGATGCTGCCGGTGGTCGCGTTGATTGGCCTGTGTATCGGTTGCTACACCTGGTTCGACGGCCAGGCCGTACGTCTGTGGGGCAAACCGTGGGATTACCTGGTGTGGCTGACCTTGCTCAGTGCCTGGCAATTCCCGCTACTGGCCACTGTCGCGCGACGGGAACCTTTTGCCTTGTTCTGGCGAACCCAGTGGCGCTTGGGGCTGGCGGTAGGGTTCTGCGTGCTGTTCAGCTATGCGCTGGTACTGTGGGCCATGCACCTGGGCTCGGTGGCCGAGGCGGCGGCACTGCGGGAGTTGAGCGTGATCCTGGTGGTGTTGCTGGGTATGCGCTACCTCAAAGAACCTTTTGGCGGGCCGAGACTCCTAGCTTGCGGGCTGGTGTTGGCCGGCATGCTGGTAATGAAGCTTTGACCTAAGACTGAACAAGGAGTCCTGTCCATGACTGTTGCCCTGTGGTGCATCCTCATCGCGCTGTTCTTGCCGCCATTGTGTGCGCTGATTGCCAAAGTCAGCAGTGGCCGCTTCGGCTTGAAGGACAATCATGACCCGCGTGCGTTCCTCGATACCCTGTCTGGGCTGCCGCGACGGGCGCATGCGGCCCAGCAGAACAGCTTCGAGGCCTTCCCGGCGTTTGCTGCGGCGGTGCTGGTGGCGGATATCGTCGGCAATGCCGAGCAGGTAACCCAGGATGTGCTGGGGGTGATGTATATCACCAGCCGGTTGCTGTACATCATCTGCTACCTGGCCGACTGGGCTGCACTGCGCTCGCTGGTGTGGTTTGCCGGGGTGGCGATGATTGTGGGGTTCTTTGTGGTTTCCATCTGAAACCGAGTCGCCTGCTTCGCGGGCTTGCCCGCTCCCAAATGTACAACGCAGCATTCGAGGTCTGTGGTGTACCTGTGGGAGCGGGCGAGCCCGCGAAGAATCCACCGCCGATCAAGGCACTTTGGGCACCTCAGGCAGCGGCTGGCCCTTGGGCCACAACATCCAGATCTGCCCCTGCTGCTTCATGTTCCCGGCCAGCTCGCCGGCCTCCGGGCCGGTGCCCCAGAACAAGTCCGCACGCACCTCGCCAGCAATTGCCCCGCCGGTGTCCTGAGCCCCCACCGGGCGTACAACCGGCGTGCCGTCCGGGCGGGTGGTGGACAGCCACAACAGGCTGCCCAGCGGGATCACCTTGCGATCAATGGCCACGCTGTAGCCGGCAGTCAGCGGTACGTTCAGCGAACCACGCGGGCCTTCATTGCTGTCCGGGCGGGTGCTGAAGAACACGTAGCTGGGGTTGCTGGCCAGCAGCTCCGGCACGCGCTGCGGGTTGGCCTGGGCCCAGGCATGAATGGCGCCCATGCTTACTTCTTCCTTTTTCAGCTGGCCCTGTTCCACCAGCCAACGGCCAATCGGCCGGTAGGGGTGGCCGTTCTGGTCGGCGTAGCCCAGGCGCAGCTGGCGGCCGTCTTCCAGTTGTACTCGCCCCGAGCCTTGGATCTGCAAGAACTGCAGGTCCATCGGGTCGGTCAGCCAGGCCAGCACCGGCGCCTTGACGCCATTCCGGTTGATCACCTCGGCGGTGTCGTAAGGCTTCAGCACCCGGCCATCAAGGCGACCGCGCAGGCGCTTGCCCTTGAGTTCCGGGTATACGCTGGCCAGGTCGACCACGATCATGTCGTCGGGCACGCCATACACCGCCACATGGGCCGCTTCGGTGCGTTTCATGCTGCCGGGGTAGACCGGCTCGTAGTAGCCGGTGATCAGGCCGTTGGCGTTGTTCTCGGCGGAGCGCAGGCCGTATACCTGCAGGTTCTGCTCCAGGAAGGTACGCACCTGGGCGGCGCTGGCCGTGGCGCTGCCCGCCGCTTCGCAGGTGGCGGCCCATACCGGGTCGCGCTTGAGCTTTTCACAGCCGCTACGCCAGGCGTAGAAGCCGGCCAGCAGGTCTTCGTCGCTGACCACGGGCAGGTCTTTCCAGGTGGCTGGGGCGTAGGTGGCGATGGCATGGGGCTCGGGCTTGGCGTTCTCGCCGCCGTTGCAGCCGGCCAGCAAAGCCAGCACCGGAAGTGTCCAGGCCAGGTGGCGCAGGGCAGATTTCATGTATGCATTCCTGTCATGGGCGAACATGAATATTCGCCCCTGTTTTTTATGTGGCTATTGGTCTTTGGCCCTTGGGCGGTGATACTGGCCGCCCATTTGCGTAGGCCGAAGTGAGCGTGATGTTGAAGCGATTGACCGTTGTTCTGCTGGCTGCACTGGCCTTGGGCAGTGCCCTGAGTGGCTGCGATCGGGTTGACCCGAACTCGCCGCTGGGCAAGCGCAAGGTGATCTTCAAGGACATGCTCAAGACCAGCGAAGACCTGGGCGGCATGTTGCGTGGCCGGCTGCCGTTCGACGGGGTGAAGTTTGCCGACGGGGCGCTGAAACTGGACAGCCTCTCGCACCAGCCTTGGCAGCACTTTCCGCAAGTGCGTGATGCTGCTGGCGAGAGCAGTGCGCGTGCCGAAGTGTGGGAGCGCCAGACGCGTTTTCATGACCTGGCCCGGCAGCTGGAAGGTGTTACTGGCGAACTGGTCGATGTCACCCGCGGCCAACCGCTGGACGCTGTGCAGTTGAAGGCACCGATGGACAAGGTCGAAGCGGCGTGCAAGGCGTGTCATACCGAATTCCGAAATCACTGATGACCTGCACTGGCCTCATCGCGGGCAAGCCAGCTCCCACAGGTATTGCACAGCTCTCGAAGGCGGCGCGATACCTGTGGGAGCTGGCTTGCCGGCGATGAGGCCATTAAAGACAACGCACTTTTAGCGTCGGCCTCAACGGTCGAGGTCGTCGACTGCTTCCTGCAGTTCCTTACGTGACTCGGCCAGCTTGTCCTTGCGCTTGTTGATCTTCTCGGAATCGCCCTTCTTCTCTGCCTTCTTCAGGTCCTTTTCCCGCTGGGCCACTTCGTGACGGGCTTCGAGGACCTTCTGCTCACGTTCCTTGCGCAGGCTGGCATCGGTGCAGTTGTCGACCCCGCGCAGCGCTTCTTCCAGCCCGGCGACCTGGTCGTTGTTGCCGTGGTCACGGGCAATTTTCAGCTGGTTCTCGATGGCGCTGCGCTTGGCGGCGCAGCCCGTCAGGCCGGCATCCGGCTCGGCAGCCTGCACGGCACCTGCGGCGAGGCCAAGGGTTGCGAGCAGGAAAAGGGTCGAAATACGTTTCATGAAAAGCCTCCTGGACGGGGCGGGGCAGCAAAAAAAGTAGGGGGAAATCCTGCCTTGGTTTTGCCCATTTAGAAACCCTTGTCGGGGTTTTCCGTTTGAAAGTCGGGGTTTCCCTACAGGCAAATTGGTAAAAAATCATTGCCTGGCGTTTTTAAAGCCATCGATGCCGGCATTGGCCAACTGCGCTGCAATCGCCTGGACTTCGTCGGTCGCAAAAAAACGGGCCAGTTGTTGCGCGCGCTTCTCGCCGATACCGGGCGATGCCTGCCAATCGCCAGGTGTGCGGGCAGCCAGCGATTGCCACTCGCCGGTCAACAGCATGCCAGTAGGCATGGGCGCACCAAGCCCTCGCAGCCACTGCGCAAAAGGCCGTGAGCGGGCTGCGTCGAAACTTCCCAGCAACTGCACGGCTGTCGCCTCGCCAATGCCTGCTACCTGACCCAGGCGTTCGCCATCCAGGTGCAGCCAGTCGGTCATCGAAGTCACCAGCCCGGCTGCGACCAGCCGGCGCCATGTGCCGGGCCCGGTTCGCGGCAGCGCCAGCCCCTGTTTGCCACTAAGCCAGGTAAGGCGGGCGATGAATTGCTCCTCGCAGCCGTCGCTGGCCTGCCAGCAGCTGTGGGCATGATGCTGGCCGGGTGCAGGCGCGGCCACTGCCTGGCGCTCGACGGCGCGGTGCACCACCTGCTCCAGGCGTGGGATGGTCAGCCCGGCAAGGCTGACGGCCACCTGGTCACCGGGGCGGATGTCGAGGCTTTGCCAGCGCGCCAGCGAGCCCACGCTCACCTGGGTGATCCGCCGGTCATCGAGGGTAACCGGCAACAATTGCAGCACCGGTGTCACCCTGCCGGTGCGGCCGACCCGAAAGCGTACATCGCGCACTTCGGCCAAGGCCTGCGCGTAGGGGTACTTCCATGCCGCGATCCAATAGGGCGCCTTGGCCTGCCAGCGCTCGGCGGGTGGCCGGTTGCTCTGGCGCAAGACCACGCCATCGGTGGCGAAGGGCAGGGCGGAGCGGTACCAGTGCTCGCGCCAATGGGCTGCATCCTCCAGCGTATCGATGGCGACGCTGTAGTGCTGGCTGTCGGCAAAGCCCAGTTGTGCCAGCTGCGTGAGGCGTTCGCCCTGCTGGCTCGGGCCCTGTGGCCAATCCCAGACTAACAAGCCAATACCGACGCCTTGCTCACGACTCAGCTGCTTGCGCGCAAGTAACCCAGCCACCGTGCCACGGGCATTGGCGCTGCCTGCCTGAGCCTGCACATGCGCGTCCAGGCGCAAGTAGAGTTCGCCCTGCAACTGCAGGTCGATTGCCTGAGGCAGCTGCCGGACGATGGCGCCGAGCTGGGGAATGTGCCGGCTCCAGTCGTGGCCTTGTACACCGTCACCGCGGCTGATCAGTTGCACCAGCTGGCCTTGTCGATAGATGAGGGAGACCGCAACGCCATCGACCTTGGGCTGTACCCACACCTCGGTCTTGCCGGCCAGCCAGCGTTGTACGGCCTGGCGGTCGGCCAGCTTGTCGACGCCGGTATGCGGCACTGGGTGTGGGATCGGGCCGCGAGCGCTGGCCAGGGGGGATGAGCTTGTCGCCAGGCCAAAGCACTGCTGCAAATGCTCAAGGCGCTGGCGGCTCTGGTCGTAAAGCTCATCGGGCACCAGCGCAATGCCCTGGCGATGGTAATGGTCGTCCCAACGACCAAGCGTGGCACGCAGCTGGGCAATTTCAGTTTCGACTTGTTGCGGGTTCCAGGCGGGGCATGTGGCGGCCCAGGTTAGTGGGGGCTGAAGTAATAACAGCAGGGTGAACAGCAGCATGAGCGGCATGGCCAGCATCCTTGCTTGGCGGGGTGAGCTGTTAGCGTAGGCAGGTCTGGCAGCGGGTGGGGCATGGAGTTGTCAGGTGATATGTCGCGAGAAGGTTGTGAGGGCTGCCAGGTGCCTGTCTTGGGTTTTGAGGTGTTGCGGAAATCGAGCGCCGCCCGCGCGGCGCTTCGCAGCACAAGGCTGCTCCTACATCTGTTTCGGGCCAGTAACGCCTGCACCGGCGCGCGCGACCGCCTTGTTTGTCCAACGCGATATAGAGGTGAACGCCAAGGGGGCGCGCGCCTGCGCCTCAGGAATAACTGGCCCGAAACAGATGTAGGAGCAGCCTTGTGCTGCGAAGCGCCGCGCGGGCGGCGCTCGATCTCACAGGCAACAAAAACCTTATGGCGGACACCTCCCAGCCATACACTTTTCAAAAGACCACAAAAAAGCCCCCGCCGATCACTCGGCAGGGGCTTTCATTTCCCGCTGTAGGAAAACTTACAGGCCGGCAGCGTCACGCAGCGCCTGGGCGCGGTCGGTGCGTTCCCAGGTGAAAGTGGTGAAGGTGTCGTCGCCGACAGTCTTCTGCTGCGGGGTGCGGCCGAAGTGACCGTAGGCAGCGGTTTCCTGGTACATCGGGTGCAGCAGGTCGAGCATGGTGGTGATGGCGTATGGACGCAGGTCGAAGCACTCGCGCACGATCTGGATGATCTTGTCGTCGGAGACCTTGCCGGTACCAAAGGTGTTGATCGAGATGGAGGTCGGCTGGGCCACGCCAATGGCGTAGGAAACCTGGATCTCGCAACGCTCGGCCAGGCCGGCGGCGACGATGTTCTTGGCTACGTAGCGGCCAGCATAGGCGGCGGAGCGGTCGACCTTGGACGGGTCTTTGCCGGAGAACGCGCCACCACCGTGGCGGGCCATGCCGCCGTAGGAGTCGACGATGATCTTGCGGCCGGTCAGGCCACAGTCACCCACCGGGCCACCGATGATGAAGTTGCCGGTCGGGTTGATGTGGTACTGGGTGCCCTTGTGCAGCAGTTCGGCAGGCAGGGTGTGTTTGACGATCAGCTCCATCACGGCTTCTTGCAGGTCTTTCTGCGAAACCTCAGGGTTGTGCTGGGTCGACAGCACGATGGCGTCGATGCCCACTACCTTGCCGTTTTCGTAGCGGCAGGTGACCTGCGACTTGGCATCCGGGCGCAGCCACGGCAGCAGGCCGGACTTGCGCGCTTCGGCCTGGCGCTCGACCAGGCGGTGCGAGAAGCAGATTGGCGCTGGCATCAGCACGTCGGTTTCGTTGCTGGCATAGCCGAACATCAGGCCCTGGTCACCGGCGCCCTGGTCTTCCGGCTTGGAGCGGTCCACGCCCTGGGCGATGTCCACCGACTGCTTGCCGATGATGTTCATCACGGCGCAGGTGGCGCCGTCGAAGCCGACGTCGGAGCTGTTGTAGCCGATGTCGATGATGACCTTGCGCACCAGTTCTTCCAGGTCGACCCAGGCCGAAGTGGTGACTTCGCCGGCGATGATGGCGACGCCGGTCTTGACCAGGGTCTCGCAGGCTACACGGGCGTATTTGTCCTGGGCGATGATGGCATCAAGGACAGCGTCCGAAATCTGGTCGGCGATCTTGTCCGGATGCCCTTCGGACACGGACTCGGAGGTGAAAAGGGAGTATTCGCTCATCTCGAAGGTTCCTGAAAAATTACCGATGGTGTATGTCGCCAGCCGTCCGCTGGAAATGGCGGACCTGGATCTGGAAACCGTTACGCAAGCCCACGTACAGGCTGTCCCCATGGGCCAGCCCGGCAGCGTTGGCCCAGCGGGCCAGGTCGTCCTGTTCGAAGCCAAGCCACAGGTCGCCGCAGGCTTCGCGCGCCCACCCCTGGTCATGGCTGCACAGTTCGGTGACCAGCAGGCTGCCGCCTGCCTTCACCCGTTTGGCCAGCTGGCGCAAGGCCAGGGCCGGGTCGCTGAAGTGGTGCAGCACCATGTTCAGCACAACGCAGTCGGCGGCCACATCCGTTGCACCCAGTGCATCGGCCAACTGCAGGTTAACGTTGTCGAGCCCTTCGCGCTGGCACACCTGGCGCGCCAGTTCGAGCATGGTCGGGCTGTTGTCCAGGGCGGTGACCTGGGCGAAGCGCCGGGCCAGGTCGGGCAGGAAACCACCGTCGCCGGGGCCGACCTCCAGGGCACTGGCAGCCGGGTCGAAATGCAGTTTGTCGAGCAGCGCCAGCAGGCTTTCGCGGTACTGCGGCAAGCCGGCGATCAGGTCTTGCTGGGCGCGAAACTTTTCTTCCACGCGCAGGAAGAAGTCCTGGCTGGTGGCTGCGCGGCGTTGCTGCACCTGGGCGATCCGTGCCTGCACTTCTGGTGGCAGGGTCAGGTCATCGACCTCTTCGAGCAGCGCCGCGTGCAGCCGGCCACCCAGGCGCAGGCTGTCGGGCAGGGCGCGGCGGTAGAAGATGGCGTTGCCTTCGCGGCGGGTCGCCACCAGCTCGGCCTGGGCCAGCACCTTCAGGTGGTGGCTCATGCCCGACTGGCCGACATCGAAGATCTGCGCCAGTTCGAGCACGCCGAACGAGTCGTTGGCCAGGGCGCGCAACACGTTCAGGCGCAATTCGTCGCCACTGGCTTTGCACAGGGCAGCCAATGCTTCGCGTTGCTCGGGGATCGATTGCGCACGGAGGTTCATGGGGCGGCAGTCTAGACAGGCATCGTTGCCCTCGCAAGGCCAATATCAAAAAGTTTTGATATTGAGTGATGAGCGGGACTGTTCTCCCGTTTTTGCCCCGAATTGAATGCCAATCACAGGAAAATCCCCCGACTGCGACCATACGTCATTGCCCCAAGCCCCTCCAGTGGGCGAAAATGGCCGCCTTTTTTCGTAACACTACCTATTCAAGCCCCCCAGGAGATCAGCGATGCCCAGCCGTCGTGAACGTGCCAACGCCATTCGTGCCCTCAGCATGGATGCCGTGCAAAAGGCTAATAGCGGCCACCCAGGTGCCCCCATGGGCATGGCGGATATCGCCGAAGTACTGTGGCGTGACTACCTGAAGCACAACCCGAGCAACCCGGATTTCGCCGACCGTGACCGCTTCGTGCTGTCCAACGGCCACGGCTCGATGCTGATCTACTCGCTGCTGCACCTGACCGGCTACGACCTGTCGATCGACGACCTCAAGGCCTTCCGCCAGCTGCACAGCCGCACCCCGGGCCACCCGGAATACGGCTACACCGCCGGCGTCGAGACCACCACTGGCCCACTGGGCCAGGGCCTGGCCAACGCCGTGGGCTTTGCCCTGGCAGAAAAGGTACTGGGCGCCCAGTTCAACCGTGACGGCCACAACATCGTCGACCACAACACCTACGTGTTCCTCGGCGACGGCTGCATGATGGAAGGCATCTCCCACGAAGTCGCCTCGCTGGCCGGCACCCTGGGCCTGAACAAGCTGATCGCCTTCTACGACGACAACGGCATCTCCATCGACGGCGAAGTGCACGGCTGGTTCACCGACAACACCCCGGCGCGCTTCGAAGCCTACAACTGGCAGGTGATCCGCAACGTCGACGGCCACGATGCCGAAGAAATCAAGATGGCCATCGAGACGGCGCGCAAGAGCGACCGCCCGACCCTGATCTGCTGCAAGACCACCATCGGTTTCGGTTCGCCGAACAAGCAGGGCAAGGAAGACTGCCACGGCGCACCGCTGGGCAACGACGAAATCGCCCTGACCCGCCAGGCCCTGAAATGGAACCACGGCCCGTTCGAAATCCCGGCCGACATCTATGCCGAGTGGGATGCCAAGGCCGCCGGTGCCAAGGCCGAAGCCGAGTGGAACCAGCGCTTCGACGCCTACGCCAAGGCCCACCCGGAGCTGGCTGCCGAGTTCAAGCGCCGTGACAGCGGTGAGCTGCCGGCCGACTTCAGCGCCAAGGCCCAGGCCTACATCGAAGAAGTGGCTGCCAAGGGTGAAACCATCGCCAGCCGCAAGGCCAGCCAGAACGCCCTGAATGCCTTCGGCCCGCTGCTGCCCGAGTTCCTCGGCGGTTCGGCTGACCTGGCCGGCTCCAACCTGACCCTGTGGAAGGGTTGCAAGGGCGTAGAAGCCAATGACGCCAGCGGCAACTACGTGTTCTACGGCGTACGCGAGTTCGGCATGACCGCCATCATGAACGGCGTTGCCCTGCACGGTGGCCTGGTGCCTTACGGCGCAACCTTCCTGATGTTCATGGAATACGCCCGCAACGCCGTGCGCATGTCGGCACTGATGAAGCAGCGCGTGATCCACGTTTACACCCACGACTCCATCGGCCTGGGCGAAGACGGCCCGACTCACCAGCCGATCGAACAGCTGACCAGCCTGCGCAGCACGCCGAACCTGGACACCTGGCGCCCGGCCGACGCGGTGGAATCTGCCGTGTCCTGGAAAAACGCCCTGGAGCGCAAGGACGGCCCTTCGGCGCTGATCTTCTCGCGCCAGAACCTGCAGCACCAGGACCGCAACGCCCAGCAGATCGCCGACATCAGCCGCGGCGGCTACGTGCTCAAGGACTGCGCAGGCGAGCCTGAGCTGATCCTGATTTCCACCGGTTCCGAAGTGGGCCTGGCCGTTCAGGCCTTCGACAAGCTGACCGAGCAAGGCCGCAAGGTGCGTGTGGTTTCCATGCCATGCACCAGCGTGTTCGATGCCCAGGACGCTGCCTACAAGCAGTCCGTGCTGCCGCTGGAAGTGGGTGCGCGCATCGCCATCGAAGCTGCCCACGCCGACTTCTGGTACAAGTACGTCGGCCTGGAAGGCCGTATCATCGGCATGACCACCTACGGTGAGTCGGCGCCGGCTTCGGCACTGTTCGAAGAATTCGGCTTCACCCTGGAGAACATCCTGGGTACTGCCGAAGAGCTGCTGGAAGACTGATACAAGGAAGGCGAGGGCCTTTGGCCCTCGTTCGCGGCACAAGGCCGCTCCCACAGGGTATTGCGCACGCCGTGCCCTGTGGGAGCGGCCTTGTGCCGCGAATGGGCCGCGCAGCGGCCCCGTTCAACTGCCGGAGTTCAAGAGCTACCTATGTCCCACCTGCGTCCCTACAAAGTTGCACTCAACGGTTATGGCCGTATCGGCCGCTGTGTCCTGCGCGCGCTGTTCGAGCGGGGGGCAAAGGCCGGTTTCGAGATCGTCGCGCTGAACGACCTGGCCGACCAGGCCAGCCTGGAATACCTGACACGCTTCGATTCCACCCATGGGCGTTTCCCGGGTGAGGTGAAAGTCGACGGCGACTGTCTGCACATCAATGGCGACTGCGTGAAGGTAATGCGCAGTGCCACCCCCGAAGGCATCGACTGGGCCGCCCTGGACATCGACCTGGTGCTGGAGTGTTCCGGCGCCTACCACACCCGTGCCGATGGCCAGCGCTTCCTCGACGCCGGCGCGCCACGGGTGCTGTTCTCGCAGCCGATGGCCAGCGAAGCCGATGTCGATGCCACGGTGGTCTACGGCGTCAACCAGGCCTGCCTGACCGGCAGCGAGCGCCTGGTGTCCAACGCCTCGTGTACCACCAACTGCGGCGTGCCGCTGCTGCGCGTGCTGGACCAGGCGTTCGGCATTGAGTACGTGCAGATCACCACCATTCACTCGGCGATGAATGACCAGCCGGTGATCGACGCCTATCACCACGAAGACCTGCGCCGTACGCGTTCGGCCTTCCAGTCGGTAATCCCGGTGTCCACTGGCCTGGCGCGTGGCATCGAGCGCCTGCTCCCGGAACTTGCCGGGCGAATCCAGGCCAAAGCGGTACGCGTACCGACCGTCAATGTCTCGTGCCTGGACATCACCCTGCAGACCGCCCGCGACACCAGCGCGGCCGAGGTCAACCAGGTGCTGCGCGAGGCGGCGCTGGAAGGCCCGCTGAAAGGCTTGCTGGCCTACACCGAACTGCCCCACGCCAGCTGTGATTTCAACCATGACCCGCATTCGGCGATCGTCGATGCCAGCCAGACCCGTGTTTCCGGCCCCCGCCTGGTGAACCTGCTGGCTTGGTTCGACAACGAATGGGGGTTCGCCAACCGTATGCTCGACGTTGCCGAACACTTTCTGCACGTCGTTCACCCAACCCGCAACAAACAGCCCTGAAGGACTGCATTCATGACCGTGTTGAAGATGACCGACCTCGACCTGCAAGGTAAGCGCGTACTGATCCGCGAAGACCTCAACGTGCCTGTGAAGGACGGTGTGGTAACCAGCGACGCGCGTATCCTGGCAGCGCTGCCGACCATCAAGCTGGCCCTGGAGAAGGGCGCGGCGGTAATGGTCTGCTCGCACCTGGGCCGCCCGACCGAAGGCGAGTTCTCTGCCGAAAACAGCCTCAAGCCAGTTGCCGACTACCTGAGCAAGGCCTTGGGCCGCGAAGTACCGCTGGTTGCCGACTACCTGGACGGTGTCGCGGTACAGGCCGGTGAGCTGGTGCTGTTCGAGAACGTGCGCTTCAACAAGGGCGAGAAGAAGAACGCCGACGAGCTGGCGCAGAAATACGCCGCCCTGTGCGACGTGTTCGTCATGGACGCCTTCGGTACCGCTCACCGCGCCGAAGGTTCGACACATGGTGTAGCCAAGTTCGCCAAGGTCGCTGCTGCCGGCCCGCTGCTGGCTGCCGAGCTGGATGCCCTGGGCAAGGCCCTGAAGGCCCCGGCCAAGCCGATGGCGGCCATCGTTGCCGGTTCCAAGGTTTCCACCAAGCTGGACGTGCTGAACAGCCTGAGCAGCGTTTGCGACCAGCTGATCGTCGGCGGCGGCATTGCCAACACCTTCCTGGCCGCTGCCGGCCACCCGGTCGGCAAGTCGCTGTACGAGCCTGACCTGGTCGACACCGCCAAGGCCATCGCCGCCAAGGTCAGCGTGCCTCTGCCGGTCGACGTCGTGGTTGCCAAGGAGTTCGCCGAAACCGCAGAAGCCACCGTCAAGGCCATTGCCGACGTTGCCGCTGATGACATGATCCTGGACATCGGCCCGCAAACTGCAGCCAACTTCGCCGAACTGCTGAAGTCGTCGAAGACTATCCTGTGGAACGGCCCGGTCGGCGTGTTCGAGTTCGACCAGTTCGGCAACGGCACCAAGGTACTGGCCAAGGCCATCGCCGAAAGCGCCGCGTTCTCCATCGCCGGTGGCGGTGACACCCTGGCGGCCATCGACAAATATGGCGTCAGCAAGGAAATCTCCTACATTTCTACCGGTGGTGGCGCCTTCCTCGAGTTCGTCGAGGGCAAAGTCCTGCCAGCCGTGGCAATCCTGGAAGAGCGGGCCAAGGCCTGATGACGTCGGCGCTTGGCAAAGGGAGTGGCCTGATGGTCAAGCAATTGCCTGTGATGCTGCTGGCCGGTCTGCTGAGCGCCTGCTCTGGCAGCCCGGCCTCGGATGCCGACCCGGCGCAGCCGCCCAAGGGCGGTTGCTACCAGTCCGAGTGGCAGGCCGAGACGGTGCCGGTGATCAGCAAGCGCGTAGGCCCGGAAGGCCTGGAAAAGTACGACGAAGACCACCAGCGCAAGGCGCCGGGTTGCCCTTGAGCCCGGCGTTTCGTCGGGCCAGGCAACCAAGTGACCGCTGTGTGGTCATCTAGAGGATATGTAATGAAAGCGCTCTTGGCCGTGACGGCCCTGGCGACACTGGCAGGATGCTCACTGCTACAGCCGGCGCAACCCGCCCCGGCAGACAACTGGACCCGCTGGGTCTGCGACACCCAGGCCGAAGTGCTGTGGCGCTTCGCCGATGCGCAGCGCGACCAGGTTGACGTGCGCCTTGGTGGCGGCGACCAGGTCTATCGGCTCAAGGCCGAGCCGGGTGCCTCGGGTGCGCTTTACAGCGATGGCATGCTGGCCTTCCACACCAAAGGCGAAGAAGGCCTGGTGTACTGGGTGGCAACCAACGATCTGATTGGGCGGGGCTGCAAGGCACCGTGACTGGCCGGGCCGCGACGGTGGCCCACACTACTTGAACAGCAACCGCCCCTGCGGCAGGCTTGCACGAAACAAACGACGCTTGTCGGGAGAGAGATACACAATGGCACTCATTAGCATGCGCCAGATGCTGGACCACGCCGCCGAGTTCGGTTACGGCGTACCAGCTTTCAACGTCAACAACCTCGAGCAGATGCGCGCCATCATGGAAGCGGCCGACAAGACCGACTCCCCGGTGATCGTCCAGGCTTCGGCCGGTGCCCGCAAATACGCTGGCGCGCCGTTCCTGCGCCACCTGATCCTGGCTGCCATCGAAGAGTTCCCGCACATTCCGGTGTGCATGCACCAGGACCACGGCACCAGCCCTGATGTCTGCCAGCGTTCGATCCAGCTGGGCTTCAGCTCGGTGATGATGGACGGCTCGCTGGGTGAAGACGGCAAGACCCCGACCGACTACGAGTACAACGTCCGCGTTACTCAGCAGACCGTTGCCATGGCGCACGCCTGCGGCGTTTCGGTAGAAGGCGAGCTGGGCTGCCTGGGTTCGCTGGAAACCGGCATGGCCGGTGAAGAAGACGGCATCGGCGCCGAAGGCGTGCTGGACCACAGCCAGATGCTGACCGACCCGGAAGAAGCCGCCGACTTCGTCAAGAAGACCCAGGTCGACGCCCTGGCGATCGCCATCGGTACCAGCCACGGTGCCTACAAGTTCACCAAGCCGCCAACCGGTGACATCCTGGCCATCGAGCGCATCAAGGAAATCCACAAGCGCATCCCCAACACCCACCTGGTGATGCACGGTTCTTCCTCGGTACCGCAAGAGTGGCTGGCGATCATCAACCAGTACGGCGGCGAGATGAAAGAAACCTACGGCGTACCGGTTGAAGAAATCGTCGAAGGCATCAAGTACGGCGTGCGCAAGGTCAACATCGACACCGACCTGCGTCTGGCGTCCACCGGTGCCATGCGCCGTCACATGGCCCTGAACCCGAGCGAGTTCGACCCGCGCAAGTTCTTCGCTGAAACCGTGAAGGCCATGCGTGACGTGTGCATCGCCCGTTACGAAGCCTTCGGCACCGCTGGCAATGCCTCGAAGATCAAGCCGATCTCCCTGGAAGGCATGTTCCAGCGTTATGCCAAAGGTGAGCTGGCCGCCAAGGTCAACTGATCGACTGGCGACACAAAAAACCCGCAGAAATGCGGGTTTTTTCATTTTTGGGTGTTAGAGCATGCAAACCTTCAGGCTGTGCAGTACCTGTGGGAGCGGGCGCGTCGAGTCGTCGAACCGCCGCGAAGAAGCCGGCACATATTTTCCCGGCAAAGCGACCGTTAGTCGGCTACCGTACAGTTGAACCGCTGATAGCGTTCTGATTGCATTGCGTGTTACTCGCTCAGGTCTAGAGTACTAATGGATCCAAGCGCACCTTGAAGTCGGTCACATAACAGAGAAGCAGCATGGATGGCGCTCACCCTCAACCACAGCCACTGGATGGCAAATCGGTTCTTCTGGTGGTAGACGATTACCCCGAGAACCTCATCAGCATGCGGGCGTTGCTGGCCCGTCAGGATTGGCAAGTGCTGACGGCAAGCTCAGGGATGGAAGCCTTGAGCGCGTTGCTTGAACACGATGTCGACCTGGTCTTGCTGGATGTACAGATGCCGGAGATGGATGGCTTTGAAGTCGCCCGGCTGATGCGCGGCAGCCAGCGCACCCGGCTGACGCCGATCATTTTCCTCACCGCCAACGAACAGTCCGAAGCGGCCGTGCTCAAAGGCTATGCCAGCGGCGCCGTGGACTACATGTTCAAACCGTTCGACCCACAAATCCTCAAGCCCAAGGTCCAGGCCCTGCTCGACCAGCAGCGCAACCGGCGCATGCTGCAGCGCCTGACCCGCGAGCTGGAGGCGGCCAGGGCGTTCAATGCGTCGATCCTGGAGAACGCCGCCGAAGGCATTCTGGTGGTCGATGCCCAAGGCATCATCAGCTTTGCCAACCCGGCCATCTCCCGCTTGCTGGCGGCCCCGGTGCAGCAGTTGCAGGGCGTCCACCTGCTCGATCTGGTGCAGCTGGCCAGTGCCAGCCTGTGGGGCGAATCGGACTTCTACCAGGCCTACCTGGGGCGGCGGATCTTCCGTGTGCACGATGCCCAACTGCGCACCCTGGGCGGCGCACTGGTGCCCGTGGCGTTGTCCTGTGCGCCACTACCGGCCGACCAGCAGGCCATGGTGGTGACGGTGCTGGACATGTCGGTGGTGCGCAACCTGCACCAACAGCTTGAGTACCAGGCCGTGACCGACCCGCTCACCGGCCTGCTCAACCGCCGTGGTTTCTACCAGGCCGCCGAAGGCGCGCTGCTGCGTAACGAACGCTCGGTAAAGGCGCAGGCGCTGATGTACATGGACCTGGATGGCTTCAAGCGCATCAATGACTCGCTGGGCCACGACGCCGGCGACCGGGTGCTGCGCTGGGTGGCCGAACAACTCAAGGATTGCCTTGGCAGCGAGGCGCTGCTGGCGCGCATGGGCGGCGATGAATTCACCGCGCTGTTCGACAGCCTGCCTTACCCGGAGCAGGCCGGGCGCTATGCCGAGCGGCTGCTTGAGCGTATTTCCATCAGCCACCAGGTAGAAGGCCTGGATGTCTGCCTTGGGGTCAGCATCGGCATCGCCACCTACCCGGACTGCGGGGCCAATGTGGAGGGCCTGCTGCGCTCGGCTGATGCCGCGATGTACGCAGCCAAGCAGGCCGGGCGCCAGCAGTACCGCTTCTACGATCAGGAGCTCAACGGCCGAGCGCGTTCGCGGTTGATGCTTGAAGACAGCGTGCGCACGGCCATCGAGCAGCAGGATTTCAGCCTGGTGTACCAGCCCCAGGTGCGCTTTGCCGATGGCCACCTGCGGGGTTTCGAAGCCTTGCTGCGCTGGCAGCACCCCAGCGTCGGCGATGTACCGCCAGGGCTGTTCATACCGTTGCTTGAGGAAGCGCGCCTGATCAACCGCCTGGCCAGCTGGATCTACCGCCAGGGCGCGGCTCAGCGCCAGGCCTGGTACGACCGCTTCCCCGCAGACCTCGTACTTGGCATCAGCCTGAGCCGCGCGCAGTTCGTCATGCCTGGCCTGGTCGAGGAGTTGCAGCGGGTGATTCAGCTGTACCAGCTGGACCCGGTGCAGCTGGAAGTGGAAGTGGCGGAAACCTCGCTGATGTACAACATCGATGCCGCCGTGAAACAGATACACCGCCTGCGCGAGCTGGGGGTACGCGTGGCCCTGGATGACTTTGGTGCAGGCGACTGCTCGTTGCGCATGCTGCGCGACCTGCCGATCGATACCCTCAAGCTCGACCGTCACCTGGTGGCGCGCCTGCCCGATTCGGCGGTGGATGCCGCGCTGGTGCGCAGCGTCATAAGCTTGTGCGCCGACTATCGCATCACGGTGATTGCCGAGGGCGTGGAAACCCCGGCCCAGGCGGCCTGGCTCAAGGCCAATGGATGCGAATACGTGCAGGGCTTCCTGGTGGCTTACCCGATGACTGCAGCGGATGCCAGCGGCTTTCCGGCGATTTTCCCCTGGCCAGGGCCATGATTGGCTAGAATCGGCATTCGTTACGCCGAATGCAGCGCCATGACCGTATTACGTTACTTGCAAGCCTACCCCCCGCACCTGCAGGAGCAGGTGCGGCAGATGATCGACAGCGACCGCCTGGGCGAGTATCTGCAGCGCCGCTACCCTGACCGCCATGACGTGCAAAGCGACAAGGCGTTGTACGGCTATGCCCAGGATTTGCGCCAGCAATACCTGCGCAGCGCGCCAAACCTGGACAAGGTGCTGTTCGACAACCGCCTCGACCTGACCCATCGGGCCCTGGGCCTGAACACGGCGGTATCACGGGTGCAGGGCGGCAAGCTCAAGGCGAAGAAGGAAATCCGCATCGCCTCGCTGTTCAAGGAGGCAGCGCCGCAGTTCTTGCGCATGATCGTGGTGCACGAACTGGCGCACCTGCGCGAGCGTGATCACAACAAAGCGTTCTACCAGCTCTGCCAGCACATGGAGCCGGACTATCACCAACTGGAATTCGACCTGCGCGTCTACCTGACCTATCGGGAGTTGCCGGGTAATCTGTAAGGAACATGCAGCATGGAAGTGAGCAAGACCAAGAGCAGCTTCTACCGCCGCCTGTACGTGGCCTGGCTGATCGACAGCCAGACCGCGACCAGCGTGCCAGCCCTGATGGAGGCCACCGGCATGCCGCGGCGCACCGCCCAGGACACCATCGCCGCCCTGGCCGACCTGGATATCGTCTGCGAGTTCGAGCAACAAGAGGGCGCGCGCAATCATGCCGGGCATTACCGCATTCATGACTGGGGGGCGATCGACAAGCAGTGGATCATCCAGCATTTGCGGCAGATTCGTGAAGTACTGGGCTACCCCTGAAAAGCTGGGGCCGAATCGCGGCCTGTGGGAGCGGGCTTGTCCCGCGAACACCGGCAGAGCCGGTGCCATGCACCGCGTGGTCTGCTTCGCGGGACAAGCCCGCTCCCACAGGGATCGCGGCGATCTCAGCCCTTACGCATGCCGATATGCGGAATGTCATCCTCCAGATATTCCTCACCCACCACCACAAACCCATGCCCGGCATAAAACGCCTGTAGATGCGCCTGCGCCGACAGGTACACCGGCACCCCCGGCCAGCAATGCTCCGCCGCCTCAAGCCCCTTCAGCAGCAACGTGTGCCCCAGCTTCAGCCCACGCGCCTCAGGTGAAGTCACCACCCGCCCGATCACCACATCCC
Source organism: Pseudomonas sp. NPDC089392 (assembly GCF_044749595.1). Taxonomy (NCBI): domain Bacteria; kingdom Pseudomonadati; phylum Pseudomonadota; class Gammaproteobacteria; order Pseudomonadales; family Pseudomonadaceae; genus Pseudomonas; species Pseudomonas sp. NPDC089392. The sequence continues at coordinate 21,162 of NZ_JBIVIF010000001.1, read as the reverse complement.
CGCCCTGTGACTGTGGATCGAGCAAACGCAGGTAGGCCAGCAGCTTATCGTCCTGCCAGGCCATAAGGTGCAGGGTATCGCCGCCAAGGTCCTGGCCATCGACTTCCTGGTAGGCGCAGCGCTGCTCGACCACGAACACTTCCGTGCGCAATTGCAGAATGGCGTAGAGCTGGTCCTTGCTGAGGTCGGTGTGGTGCTTGCAGAGCCAGTCGATGGACATTGGTGGGAACTCCTTGAAGTGATCACCGATCATCGCATGTCGCGTGTGCTTCGGCCAAAATAGAGGCTAAATGACATTATTGGCCGCTGCCTCAGGCACTGCCTTTGTGTAATCTCATTGGCAGTTGCAAAGATGACTGCCTACACAGTGTGCGCCCCCCATTGCAAAAGGACTTGAGCATGCGGCCACTGTTTTGTGTTCTGGGATTGCTGGCAGTGATGCTGGCAACGCCCGCACCAGGCCACGACAAGCTGCGCCTGGTGGCAGACAATTGGCCCCCGTTTACCGATGCCAGTTTGCCGGGCGGCGGCCTGGCGACCAGCATCGTCACCACCGCACTGGCCCGTGCCGGCTACACCAGTGCCTTTGAGGAGGCGCCGTGGGCGCGGGCGCTTTTGGGGGTAAGTGAAGGTCGCTACGACGTGCTGATCAATGCCTGGTACAACGACTCGCGCGCCCGCATCGGGCACTTTTCCACAGCCTACCTGAGTAACCGTGTACGCCTGCTGCAGCGCAAGGGCGAGGCGGTGCGCTACAAGCGTCAGTCGGACTTGTACCCGTACAGCATCGCCGTGGTGCGTGATTACGCCTATTCATCCGAGTTCGATGGCGACACCCGCCTGCACAAGGTGCCGGTAAGCAACTTTTCCTCTGCGGTGCGCATGCTGGCGGCTGGGCGGGTGAACCTGGCGGTGGAAGACGAGTACGTGGCCCGATACAGCCTACAGCGCGAGCCGCAGGCGGTGCGTGAAGGGGTGGTGCTGGTGGAGCCGCCGCTGGCGGAGAATACCCTGCATATCCTGGTCAGCCTGAAGCATCCGGAGCATGAGCGGATCGTCGAGGGGTTCGAGCGGGCGGTTGCGGCGATGAAGGCCGATGGCAGCTATGCGCGGCTGCTGCATCAGCATGGTTTTTGAACTCAATTGCCTGTACCGGCCTATTCGCGGGTGAACCCGCTCCTACAAGGGAGCGCGCAGGCTCAGGAAGTGCGCATTCCTTGTAGGAGCGGGTTCACCCGCGAATAGGCCAGCACAGGCAATAGAGATCAGGCCGGGGAACCTTCCTTGATCAAATGCGCCGCCAAGGTTCGCAACGGCGCCAGCTGCCGGCAGATCAACGCCAACTGCGTCTGCACCAGCCGCTGGTGCTCATCCAGCTCTTCCGGCATCTGCTCCAGCGCATTGGCCAGCGCCTCTTCGGCATCGCTATGAATCGCCACCGGCAGCCGCGCCGCCAAACCGTTGGCAATCTCGTCCAGGCTGCTGGCCAGGCTTTGCCCGGCACCTTCGATCAACTGCTCCTGCACCTCCGCCGGCAACGCCGTATCGCGGTGCGCACCAAGCCCTGAGAGGTAGCTGAGCAAGGTGTGCGACAGCACCAGGAAGCGGAAGCCGACGTCGGCTTCCTTACGGAAATGCCCCGGCTCCATCAGCATGTTGGCCAAGGTGGTGGACAGCGCCGCATCGGCATTGTGGGCGTTGCGCCGGGCCAGCCGATAAGCCAGGTCGTCGCGCTTGCCGTGGGCATACTGCTGCATGATCTGGCGCAGGTACACGCTGGCGCAGGCCAGGGTGTTGGCCAGCGCCTTGTTCAACCGCCGCCCCTGCCAGTCTGGCAGGAACAGGAACACCGCAAGGATGGCGATCAGGCTGCCCACCAGGGTATCGAACAGGCGCGGCAGGAACAGGCCATAGCCATCGCCGATCTGGTTGAAGCAGAACAGCACCATCAGGGTGATCGCGGCCGTGGCCAGGGCGTAGCGGGTGGTACGGTTGACGAAGAACACCACCCCGGCGACCACGGCGAACAACGACTGGATCACCGGGTTGGGGAACAGGTCGAACAAGGCCCAGCCCACGGTCAGGCCGACGGCAGTGCCGAATACCCGTTGCACCAGCTTGCGCCGGGTCGCCCCATAGTTGGGCTGGCACACGAACAGCGTGGTGAGGATGATCCAGTAGCCCTGGGTCGGGTGGATCAGGTGCACCATGCCGTAGCCGATCGACAACGCCAGCGGCAGGCGCAAGGCGTGGCGGAACAGCAGCGAGGTCGGCGTGAGTTGGGTGCGCAGGCGTGTCCACACGTCTTTCAGCGAGCGTGGCGAGCGGTCGAGCAGGCTGCTGTCGCTGGCATCGGCCAGGCTGTCCGGGTTGCTGGCGGCGCTGAGCAGGCGGTCCAGCGTCGACAAGTTGGCGGCCAGCGCCCGCAGCGAGCGCAACAGGCCGCGCCAGGCCGGGTTGCTCTGCAGGCGCAGGTGTTCCAACGAAGCGTTGAGGTCTTCAAGGGCTTCTGGATAACCGCTGGCCAGCACGAACGGCTGGCGCAGGCGGATCGAGCGGGCCAGCTCCTGGCAGGACGAGCCCTGCTTACGCAGCAGGCGCTGGCAGCGGAACATCACGTCGCTGTGGAAAAACGCCTCGGTCAGGGCGTTGTAGGGGTAGTGCGAGGCGCTGACCCGCTCATGGATGTCCTGGGCCAGGAAGTACAGCTTGAGGTAGCGGCTGACTTTGGAGTTCGGTTGGCTGTTGCCCACCCGGTGCAGGATGATTTCCTTGGCGGCGTTGAGCGCTGCCACCACCTTGCCGTTCTGCTGGGCCAGCTCCAGGCGCCGGGCCTCGACGTCGAGGGTGCGGATGGGTTCGAACAGGCTGGCCTTGAGCTTGAGGTAGCTGCCCAGCTCGAAGAACAACTTGGCCAGGCTCTGTTGTACCGGTTGGTTGGAGAACAGCGCCTGCCACAGCACCGACAGCAGCCCGTACCAGGCCGCGCCTGCCACCAGCAGCAGCGGTTCGTGCCAGAAGTCTGTGACCTGGCCGCCACGCTGGTCCACGCCGATCATGGTGTATACCGCGGTGATCAGTGTTGCCGAGGCAATCGCACCATAGCGCTCGCCCAAGGCGCCGAGCATGGTCAGGCCGAATGCGGCCAGGGCCAGGGCAATGACGAAGATCCAGGGGTAGGGGAACAGCAACTCCACCGCCAGTGCGGCGATGGCAAAACACACCAGGGTAACGGCCAGGGCGCTGAGGCGGCCCTGCCAGCTGTCATCGGTTTCGGCCAGGGCGCTGGCGATGATGCCGAGGAACAGTGGAATCAGCAGGGCCATCTCGTTCTGGTACCAGCACAGGGCCAGGCTGCCGGTGAGGGCGATGGTGACCCGGATGCTGTAGCTGAACTTGTCTTGGCCCCACAGGCGACGCAGTGACTGACGGAACGAGCTCGATGACATGATGGCCTGCTAGGCAGTGATCAGAGGAATACCTTTCGAGGCCGTGCTATTGGGGCCGCTGTGCGGCCCTTCGCGGGCAAGCCCGCTCCTACAAAGGTTACACAGATCCATGTAGGAGCGGGCTTGCCCGCGAAGGGGCGCAAAGCGCCCCGAATAACGGCACTCCCAGCACGGGCCAGCAAGAAGCGTTCCGTGCTGCTGAATGGATTCTACTCTACACGAACTGCGCTGCGGCGTTGGCCGATGCCCAGGCCCACTGGAAGTTGAAACCGCCCAGGTGGCCGGTGACATCCAGCACTTCACCGATGAAGTAAAGCCCGGGGCTCTTCAGCGATTCCATGGTCTTGGACGACACTTCGCGGGTGTCCACGCCACCCAGGGTAACTTCGGCGGTGCGGTAGCCTTCGGTGCCGGCCGGCACCACTTGCCAGTTCGCCAGTTTCTCGGCGATCTGTGCCAGCTCCGCCGGGGTGTACTGCTTCATCGGCCTGGACTCGAACCACTGCTCGGCCAGCAGGTTGGCCAGCTTGCGGGTGAACACTTCGCCCAGCACGGTCTTCAGTTCGGCATTGGTGCGCTCTGCCTGCATCTGTTGCAGCCAGGTCAATGCGTCACGGTCTGGTAGCAGGTTGATCTCGACCGTGTCGCCGGCTTCCCAGAACGACGAGATCTGCAGGATCGCCGGGCCGCTCAGGCCACGGTGGGTGAACAGCAGGTTTTCGCGGAAGCTGGTGCCGTTGCAGCTGGCGGTGCAGTCCAGCGAAGTGCCGGACAGCTCGGTGCACAATGCCTTGAGTTGGGGCTCGGTGATGGTGAACGGCACCAGCCCGGCGCGGGTTGGCAGCAAGGTGTGGCCGAACTGGCGGGCCACCTGGTAGCCGAAACCGGTGGCGCCCAGGGTCGGGATCGACAGGCCGCCGGTGGCGATCACCAGCGACTGGCAGGCGAACTGGCCGCCGCTGGTCTGCAGCAGGTAGCCGCTTTCGGTCTTCTCGATCTGTTCGATGCTGGTGTGCATGCGGATCTCGGCGCCGGCCTCGTCGCATTCGGCCAGCAGCATGTCGAGGATGTCGCTGGCCTTGTTGTCGCAAAACAGCTGGCCGAGCTTCTTCTCGTGGTAGGCCACGCCGTGCTTGCACACCAGTTCGATGAAGTCCCACTGGGTGTAGCGGGCCAGCGCCGACTTGCAGAAATGCGCGTTGTGCGAGAGGAAGTTGCTGGGCTCGGTGTACATGTTGGTGAAGTTGCAGCGGCCGCCGCCAGACATGAGGATCTTCTTGCCTGGCTTGTTGGCGTGGTCGAGCAGCAGCACCCGGCGGCCTCGGCGGGCGCTGAGCTGGGCGCACATCAGGCCGGCGGCGCCGGCGCCGAGGATGATCACGTCGGTGGAGTGCACGGTGTTACCTCTTCAAGATTGCAGGGGGCTGCTGCGCAGCCCTTTCGCGACACAAGGCCGCTCCTACAGGAGATACGCGATCCCCTGTAGGAGCGGCCTTGTGTCGCGAAAGGGCCGCAAAGCGGCCCCGAAATAGGTCAGACGATGCGGACTTTCAGGGAGCGGCCCTTGATCTTGCCGCTGTTCAAGCGCTGCATGGCCTGCTTGGCCAACGCCCGCTCCACCGCCACAAACGCCTGGAAGTCAAAGATCGCAATCTTGCCCACCTGCTTGCCCGGGATCCCGGCATCACCGGTCAGTGCCCCCAGAATATCGCCCGGGCGCAGCTTGTCCTTGCGCCCGGCGGCGATGCACAGGGTGCTCATCACCGGCAGCAGCGGCTCGCCGCCCTTGTTCTTCAGGCTGTCCAGCTGGTCCCAGCGCAGCGGGCTCTTCTGCAGCTCTTCGATAGCCTGGGCGCGGTGCCCTTCGGCCGGGGCCACCAGGCTGACCGCAACACCTTTCTCGCCCGCACGGCCAGTACGGCCCACGCGGTGCACGTGGATTTCCGCATCGCGCGCCAGCTCGACGTTGATGACCATGTCCAGGCCGTCAATGTCCAGGCCGCGCGCGGCCACGTCGGTGGCTACCAGCACCGAGCTGCTGCGGTTGGCGAACATGGTCAGCACCTGGTCGCGGTCGCGCTGCTCCAGGTCGCCGTGCAGGGCCTGGGCGACAATGCCCTTGGCAGTCAGGTGGGCAACCACATCCTCGCACTGCTGCTTGGTAAAGCAGAACGCCACGCACGACTGTGGGCGGTAGTGGCCAAGCACGCGGGTGACGGCATCCAGACGTTGCTCTGCATCGATCTCGATGAAACGCTGCTCGATCTGGTTGTCGGTGTGCAGGCTCTCGACCTTGACCTGCTGCGGGTTGCGCATGAAGTCGGCGGCCAGTTGCTTGATGCCGGCCGGGTAGGTGGCCGAGAACAGCAGGGTCTGGCGGCGCGATGGGGTCTTGCCGATGATGCTGGCGATGGCGTCGAAGAAGCCCATGTCGAGCATGCGGTCGGCTTCGTCGAGGATCAAGGTGTTCAGGCCGTCAAGCACCAGGGTGCCTTTGTCCAGGTGCTGCTGGATGCGCCCCGGGGTGCCGACGATGATGTGCGCACCATGCTCCAGCGAAGCGATCTGTGGGCCCAGCGAAACGCCGCCGCACAGGGTCAGGATCTTGATGTTGTCTTCGGCGCGGGCCAGGCGACGCAGCTCTTTGGCGACCTGGTCGGCCAGTTCGCGGGTAGGGCATAGTACCAGCGCCTGGCAGCCGAAGTAGCGCGGGTTGATCGGGTTGAGCAGGCCGATGCCGAAGGCGGCGGTCTTGCCGCTGCCGGTCTTGGCCTGGGCAATCAGATCCTGGCCCTTGAGGATGACCGGCAGGCTCTGGGCCTGGATCGGCGTCATCGAGGCATAGCCGAGGGCGTCCAGGTTGGCCAGCATGGCAGTGGACAGCGGCAAGGTGGCAAAGGCGGTGGATTCGGTGGTCACGAGGCGGGCCTGCGGTGCGAAGCTAAAAATGCCGCACAGTCTACCAGCCTCGTGGCCATTCACCCTAAGACTCTACGTGCTCTTCCGGACGACGGGCACGCCTTCCGTCCGTCGGCGCCAACTGCAGGAAGATTGCTGCGGCCAGCATGGACATGATGCCGATGGTGACGAACGTCAGCTGGAACGCGCCCAGCGTGGTTTCCACGCCCTCGGCGCTGCCCGCTGCGGTAAAGCCGCCGAGCAGCGCGCCAGCACAGGCCACGCCCAGGCTCAGCGCCAACTGCGCGACCACCGACAGCAGGCTGTTGCCGCTGCTGGCGCTGGCGTCGTCGAGGTCGATCAGGGTGACCGTGTTCATCGCCGTGAACTGCATCGAGTTGACCGCACCCAGCAGGCCTAGCTGGATCAGCAGCACCGCGTAGGGCGTTTGCTCGTCGACCAGGCCGAGGCTGGCCAGCAGGATGCCCAGCAGCAAGGTGTTGCTGGTGAGAATGATGCGGTAGCCGAAACGTTCGATCAGCGGCCTGGCGATGGACTTGGCCAGCATGGCCGCGGCCGCCAGCGGGATCATGCTCATGCCGGCCTGGGCCGGCGAGTAACCCAGTGCCACCTGCAGCAGCAACGGCACCAGGAACGGCAAGGCGCCACTGCCCAGGCGCGAGAACAGGTTGCCGAGGATGCCGATGGCGAAGGTACGCACGCGAAACAGGCTGGGCGAGAACAGCGGCTCCGGGTCGCGCCCGGCGCGCAGCCAGTAGGCGGCCAGGCACGCCATGCCGGCGAACAGCAGCAGCATCACCCGCAGGTGGGGCAGGTGCAGCTCGCCCAGGCCTTCCATGGCAATGGTGATCAGTACCATCGCTGCGCCAAACAACAGGAAGCCGGGGCCGTCGAACTTGGTGCGCTCGGCGCCGCGCAGGTCCGGGATGAACTTCCACACCGCATAGCAACCGATCAGGCCGACTGGCAGGTTGAGCAGGAAGATCCAGTGCCAGCTGAGGATTTCCACCAGCCAGCCGCCGACCGTCGGGCCCAGCAGTGGGCCGAGCAGGCCGGGGATGGTGATGAAACTCATGATCCGCACCAGTTCACTGCGCGGGTAGGCGCGCAACACCACCAGCCGCCCGACCGGCAGCATCAGCGCGCCGCCCAGGCCCTGCACGACACGGGCGAAGACCAGGAAACCGAGGCTGTTAGCGGCGGCGCACAGCAGCGAGCCGAAACTGAACAGCAGGATGGCGCTGAAGAAGATGCGCTTGGTGCCGAAGCGGTCGGCGATCCAGCCCGAGGCGGGGATCAGCAGGGCTACGGTGAGCATGTAGGCGATGATCACGCCCTGCATGCGCAGCGGGTCTTCGGCCAGCGAGCGGGCCATGGCCGGCAGCGCGGTGTTGAGGATGGTGCCGTCCAGGGACTGCATGAAAAAGGCGATGGCCACCACCCAAGGGATCCAGCGGGCGGTGACGGGGTCCAGCGGGGTGCGTTCGGGCATGACTTCCTCGTTTGTCAGTGCCGGCCCTTTCGCGGCTAAAGCCGCTCCTACAAGGGTTACGCGTTCGTCGTAGGAGCGGCTTTAGCCGCGAAAGGGCCGGCAAGTCCAATCACAATGTCAGGGTCAGGCCTTTGACCAGCGCCCCCGGCAAATGACTCGACCCGGTACTGCGCTGTCCATAGGTACTGGTCGACAAAATCATCTCGCGCTCCTGGGTCAGGTCCTCCAGCTGGCTACCCAGCAAGCTGTACAGGCTGTCATCGAAGCGCATGGTGCTCACCGGCCCCTGAATCTGCCCGTTCTCCACCCAGAAGGTGGCAAATCTGGTCAGCCCGGTCATGCGCGCCGCCGGCAGGTCAGAGTAGTTCAAGTACCACAGGTTGCTGATATACAACCCGGTGCCCAGCCGCTCCAGGATCTGCTCACTGGGCAGGCCACCCGGCGCCAGGCTGAGCGCACACGGCGACTCGTAGCTGTCGGCACCATTGGCCAGCAGTTCGAACTCGGCCGCACTGCGCGCACTGATCAAGCGCTGCAGGGCTGCACCGTGCTCGATCAACGGCACATCCAGGCGCGGCGAGCCCTCATCGGAAAACGCCGGGCTCAACGAACCGCTGACCTGCTCGGTGAAACTCACCATCGGGCTCAACCGCGCATCCCCGTTGTACAGGCGCTGCAAGGCGCTGTTACCGGTGGCCAGGGCCTGTGCCGAGAAACCGCCCCAGCACAGCATGCCGGCAATCTCGTCCATGGCCGCCGGCGCCAGGTAGGCGCGGTAGCTGCCGGGCTTGAGGGAAACGGCAGGCAGGCTGAGGAAGCCCAGCTGTTCGCGTGCCTGGCGCAAGCGTGCAGTAAAGTCTTCGGCGCTCCACAGCTGGCCGGCATAGTTGGCTTTCACGGCCTCGCCATTTTCGTGGAACAGGCTCCAGTCGAAGTTGAAACTGTTGGCCTGGTGCCAGCCAAAGGCGCCGAACGAGCTGGCGAAGCCCCGGCAGATCGGGCCGGCGGCGTAGATGCCGACCAGGTCCAGGTCGCCGGCTTCGCGGTCGAGCAGGGCCAGCACTTCGCTCAATTCGGGTAACGGCTGCGCTTGCTGGCTGTGGCTATGCCAGGCGCTTTCGTCCAGGCGCAGGTAAGGGTCGACGGCCAGCAGCGGCAAGGTCTGGCGCAGTTGTTCCAGCGCATCAGTCAGGCGTTGGCGGTCCAGTTGCGTGTCGCCACTCAAGGTCACTTGCTGTTCGGCCTGGCGGCCATCGCGGATCAGTCGCAGCTGCGCGCTGGCCTGGCTCACTTCGCCGGCCTGGCGCACCTTGGCATGGTTGAAACGCACGAATTGCGACTGTTCGGCGCTGTAGCCGAGGGTGAACTGCTCGCCCGCCTGCAGCGCGGCGCGCACATCCCCGACCAGGGTTTCAAATGCATGTTGCATCAGGCGTCTCCTCCGAATACGTCGATCTGGCGGAACACGCAGGCTGGCGAGGCATGGCCCACGCGCACCACCTGGTTGGGTTCGCCCTTGCCGCAGTTGGGCGTGCCCAGTACCTGGAAGGTGCTGCGGTCACCAACCGCCGCCAGGTTGCGCCAGAACTGCGCGGAGATGCCGCGATAGTTGGGGTTCTTGACGATGCCCTTGAGCTGGCCGTTTTCGATCAGCTGGCCCCATTCGCAGCCGAACTGGAACTTGTTGCGCGCATCGTCGATGGACCAGGAACGGTTGGTGCGCATCAGGATGCCGTGCTCGATGCCCCCGATCAGTTGGTCGAGGGACTGGTCACCCGGCTCGATGTTGAGGTTGGCCATGCGGTCGATCGGCGCACGGTTCCAGCCGCAGGCACGGCTGTTGGCTACGCCATCCAGGCCTGAGCGGAACTGCGACAGCGCGCCGCCCAGTGGGCGCAGCAGCAGGCCGTCGCGGATGAGGAACTGCTTGCTGGCCGCAGTGCCGTCGTCATCGAAGCTGTAGCTGGCCAGCTCTTCGCCGATGGTCGGGTCGAACGTCACGTTGAGCAGGCTGGAGCCGTATTGCAGGTGGCCGAAGTCGCTGGCTTTGACGAAGCTGGTGCCAGCGTAGTTGCGTTCGTCGCCGAGGATACGGTCCATCTCCAGCGGGTGGCCGATGGATTCGTGGATCTGCAGCATCATCTGGTCCGGCATCAGCAGCAGGTCGCGTGGTCCGCTGGGCGTGTTCGGTGCCAGCAGCAACTGCAGCGCTTCATCGGCAACCTGCCGGGCGGCGCCCACCAGGCCGCAGCGCTCGATGATCTCGAAGCCGCCCTGCTGGCCGAAGTTGTCGCGGCCCAGGCTGCGGCTCTGGCTGTCCTGGCCGTCGCTGGCGGTTACGCCCAGGCCCGGGAACAGGAAGCGCTGGGCATGGCGCAGTTCGGCGCCGGCAGAGTTCAGGTAGGTTTGCTCGACCAGGGTCAAGCCCAGGCTGGCCTGCCAGTCCACCAGGTGGCTGTCCTTGGGCACGCTGGCCGATTCGGCAGCGAGCAGGCCGAGGCAGTCGGCAAGGCTGGGCACGGGCTGGTCGAAGTTGGGCGAGATGTGGTCGTGGCGGGCGCTGGTCACCGGCTGCTCGCGCAGGTCCAGCAGGCTGTGCCGATCGATCTGCCGGGCCAGTGCCTCGGCTTGTTCCAGGGCGCGCTGCAGGCCAGCCTGGGACAGGTCGGCGGTGGCCGCGTAGGCCTCCACGCCATTGACCCGCACGGTGAGCATGGCGCCCTCGTCCTGGCTGAAGAAGGGTGGCTCGGCGACATTGCGGCGAACCGACAGCGCCTGGTGCGACTGTTTCACATGGCGCAGGGAAAACAACTCGGCCGTACTGCGCAGCGCGGCAAAGCGCTGGCGCAGCAGGGCGCTGGAATCGAACATGTGGAAGTCTCCGTGTACGCGGTGGCTCCCCCTAGAACCACCCGTCTTGCATGCCGAGGCAGGTATCGTCGCGTGCCTCGAGCAATGCCAGCTCATTATGGCAGCCCGGTACTTCCCAGGTCAGGAAATAACGTGCGGCTTGCAGCTTGCCGAGGTAGAAGTCGCGATCAGCAGCGGTGCCCTTGAGCAGGCCGAGTTCGGCGTGAATCGCCTGTTCCAGCCAGCGCCAGCCGATCACGCAGTGGCCGAAGGCCTTGAGGTACAGCGCCGAGTTGGCCAGGGCACCAGCGACTTTGCCCTGTGCCAGGTCGCCGAGCAGGGCAAGGGTAACCCCTTGCAGGCGGTTGACCAGTTGCTCCAGCGGCTGGCGTAGCGGGTCAAGGTTGGGGTGATGGCTGGCGCGCTCGCCGGTGGCGGCGATCAGGCGGATAAGTTGCTTGAGCCCGGCGCCATTGTTCTGCGCCAGCTTGCGGCCCAGCAGGTCGAGTGACTGGATGCCCTCGGTGCCTTCGTGGATCGGGTTCAGGCGGTTGTCGCGATAGTACTGCTCCACCGGGTATTCGCGGGTGTAGCCGTGGCCGCCGAGGATCTGGATTGCCAGTTCGTTGGCCTTGAGGCAGAACGCCGAGGGCCAGGATTTGACGATTGGGGTCAGCAGGTCGAGCAGTTCCTGCGCCTGTTTGCGGGCGTTTTCATCGCTGAGGGTATGGGTGTCGTCGAACAGGCGAGCGGCGTACAGGCCGAGGTCGAAGGCGCCTTCGACGTAGGCTTTCTGGGCCAGCAGCATGCGTTTCACATCGGTGTGTTCGATGATCGGCACTGCCGGGCTGTGCGGGTCCTTGTTGTCCGGCCGCCGGCCCTGCGGGCGTTGGCGGGCGTATTCCAGCGAATACAGGTAGCCGGCGTAACCGAGCATCACCGCGCCCATGCCGACGCCGATGCGCGCCTCGTTCATCATCTGGAACATGCAGGCCAGGCCCTGGTGCGGCTGGCCGATCAGATAGCCGACGCATTGGCCGTTGTCGCCGAAGTTCAGCGCGGTGGAGGTGGTGCCGCGCCAGCCCATCTTGTGGAACAGCCCGGCCAGCAGCACGTCGTTGCGCGGGCCACGGCTGCCGTCCGGGTTGACGTGGTACTTGGGCACGATGAACAGCGAAATGCCCTTCACCCCGGGCGGGGCGTCCGGCAGCTTGGCCAGCACCATGTGCACGATGTTTTCCGACAGATCGTGGTCGCCGCCGGAAATGAAGATCTTGTTGCCCTTGAGCCGGTAGCTGCCGTCGCCTGCAGGTTCCGCGCGGGTGCGGATGTCGGCCAGCGACGAACCGGCGTGGGGTTCGGTCAGGGCCATGGTGCCGAAGTAGCGGCCCTCGATCATCGGCTGCAGGAACAGGCGCTTCTGCTCTTCAGTGCCGAAGCTTTCGATCAAGTTGGCCGCGCCCATGGTCAGGAATGGGTAGGCCGTGGTGCCAGCGTTGGCGGCCTGGAAGTGGGCGAAGCAGGCTTGCGAGACCAGGCTGGGCAGCTGCATGCCACCCATTTCGAAATCGCGGTTGGCGTTGAGGAAACCGGCTTCGAGGAAGGCGTCGACGGCGGGCTTCACCTCGGGGATCAGTTCGGCGCGGCCGTCGACGTAGCGCGGCTCGTTTTCATCGGCCTTGCGGTTGTGCGGGGCGAAGAACTTTTCGGCGATGGTGCGCGCGGTGGTCAGGGCGGCGTCGAAGGTTTCGCGGCTGTGCTCGGCGAAGCGCCGGCGGTGGGTGAGGGCTTCGGCGTCGAGGACTTCGTAGAGCTCGAAGGCGAGGTTGCGAGGGCTGAGCAGGGTCTCGGGCATGGGGGCGGTCCTGAGGCGGGATGCTGCGAGTGTAGGGGGTTGGGTAGGGGTGGGGGAGGTTAATAGGTTTGGGTGATATGGGTTTAGAAAGGGGTGGGGGCATACAGGTGCTTGCCTTGATTCTTTCTGCGCCTGTGAGATCGAGCGCCGCCCGCGCGGCGCTTCGCGGCACAAGGCCGCTCCCACATCTGTTTCGGGCCAATTATTCCTGTGCCATAGGCGCGCGCACCCTGGTGCGCATGACTGGAAATCGATAAAGATCAGCGCCACCTTCAATATCGAATGGGGCTAACAAGGCGGACAGAGGAGGCCTCACAGGAGTGACTGGCCCGAAACAGATGTGGGAGCGGCCTTGTGCCGCGAAGCGCCGCGCGGGCGGCGCTCGATCTCACAGGCGCTGCAAATGCCAAGGCGAACACCTGTCAGCCCCACCGCATTCCAGTCAGCACCCCGGCAATTTCTTAGGTTTTTGCCTATTCCCTGTAGTCCATTTCCCAAACATACTCCCAGCCCCCTTCTAGCCATTGCGGTGCTCTGGGTGGGGCCCTAGTCTCGGGTGGTCGCTGGCGAATCAGTGACCGGCTTTGACAGGCCGACCAGAAAATTCTCATGGCTCTCGCCTTTATGGCGGCTGTGTGTGGGGCACCTCGCGTGCGCCGGGCTTTTTGGATTTTTCTACCGGTCTGTCAACCCATGCACAGCTGCCACCCTCTTGTTTGACAGCAAAGGGTGGTGGCCCATACCGAGAAAAATACCAATGCTTAAGAGTGTACCTGATCCATCTCGTGATCCCCTTTTTCTGAAGACAGCCCGATGCAGGGGCAAATGCCAGCTGTAAGGCTTTGTTGATATGTCGCCTGGGCTAGCCCTTTCGCGGGTGAACCCGCTCCCACAGGTTCACCACAGGCTTCAAGGGTTGCACCGTACCTGTGGGAGCGGGTTTACCCGCGAAAGGGCCCGGCCAGGCAATAGAGAATTATCAGGGGATTGAACAATGACAACAGAAGACACCCAATTCACCGTCGGCAAAACCACTTTTTACCAAGGCGAAAACGGCACCCATCCACTGTTCCGCATCGAGCCCGGGATCCCGTGCAGGGATGCCCGCGAGCAGTCTTCGAAGTTGATGGGGTATGTGCGCGAGCTGACCATCACCGGGTTGATGGATGAGAAGCCGATGATGATCTGGGCTGCCCATTACCTGAGTGCGATGGCCAAGGCGCTGATGGATGATGCGGAGTTGGGGATGAAGCAGTGAGGGGTTGGCTCTAGATTGCATGAAGGCTGCCATGTGTTCGACACAACAATTTCAGCGCCTATGAGATCGAGCGCCGCCCGCGCGGCGCTTCGCAGCACAAGGCTGCTCCTACATCTGTTTCGGGCCAGTCTTTCCTGTGGGATTTGCGCGCGACCGCCTTGGTGCACGCCTCGAAATCGCGTCGTACAAACAAGGCGGTCGCGTGCGTCTGGCACAGGCGATACTGGCCCGAAACAGATGTAGGAGCAGCCTTGTGCTGCGAAGCGCCGCGCGGGCGGCGCTCGATCTCATAGGCGCAGAAGATGTTGTGGCGAGCACCTGTCAGCCCACCCCCAACCTCAAGACGAACACCTATAAAAAAAGGAGAGCCGAAGCTCTCCCTTTTTTATCAACAACCCCTGGCCTCAGCCAATAGTCATCAAACTGGCATTCCCCCCCGCCGCCGCGGTATTCACACTCACCGCCCGCTCAATCACCAGTCGCTCCAGCGCAATCTGATGATCCCCGCTGGACAGCCCGTGCACACCCACGATCGCCCCGGAACGCTTGGCCACCTGCTGGCAAACGCCGCGCAGCTGGTCCGAGTCGCCATGGTGGATCACGGCGTCGAACGCCACGTCATCCTTGTTCCAGTCCGCCACCAGCTTCACCTTGGCCTGCAGCTCACGCGGCAGGCGGGCGCGCAGGGCCTTGCCCGGTTCGCCGTCAGCCCATACCGCCGAGCTGCCCACCGCCAGCACCGCAGCAAACTGCGCCAGCAGGTCGGCTTCGTTGTCGGCCAGGCACAGCACGTGCTCGCGCGGCAGGATGGTGTAGCTGTTGCGCTCGCCGGTCGGGCCTGGCAGCAGGCGGGCGATGCCGCTCTGCGACTGGCTGGCGAACTGGCCGCACAGCGCGGCCAGGTCGGCCAGCTGGTTGCTCTCGGCCCAGGCCTTCAGACCGTGCAGTGGCTTCACCAGCTGTTCGTGCAGGGTACGGTCTGGCTTGCCTTCGCCGTCCTGCTGCTGGAAGTGGCGGCCGATCGCATCGGCCGGGCGGGTCGATAGCAGGCGGTACAGGTACAGCGGTCCGCCGGCTTTCGGGCCGGTGCCGGACAGGCCTTCACCACCGAACGGCTGCACACCCACCACCGCACCTACGATGTTGCGGTTGACGTACATGTTGCCGGCGTTGGCGGTTTCCACGACTTTGGCAATGGTCTCGTCAATGCGGGTGTGCACGCCGAGAGTCAGGCCATAGCCGGAGTTGTTGATCTGCTCGATCAGCTGGTCCAGGTTGCGGCGGTTGTAGCGCACCACGTGCAGCACCGGGCCGAAGATTTCGCGCTTCAGTTCGTCGAAGCTGTCCAGCTCGATCAGGGTCGGCATGACGAAGGTGCCGCGCTTGATTTCGGCCGCATCAGCGATGGCAACCTGGTAGACCGAGCGGCCTTTTTCACGCATGCCCTGGATGTGCTTCTCGATGCCGGCCTTGGCTTCGGCGTCGATCACCGGGCCAATGTCCACGGCCAGGCGGTCCGGGCAGCCCAGGCGGCTTTCGGCCATGGCACCCTTGAGCATTTCGATCACGCGGTCGGCGGAGTCTTCCTGCAGGCACAGCACGCGCAGGGCCGAGCAACGCTGGCCGGCACTGTCGAAGGCCGAAGACACCACATCGATCACCACCTGCTCGGTGAGTGCCGAGGAGTCGACGATCATTGCGTTCTGGCCGCCGGTTTCGGCGATCAGCGGGATCGGACGGCCCTGGTTGTCCAGGCGGCCGGCGACGTTGCGCTGCAACAGGCGAGCAACTTCGGTAGAGCCGGTGAACATCACGCCTTTGACGCGCTCGTCACCGACCAGGCCGGCACCGACGGTTTCGCCGCGGCCTGGCAGTAGCTGCAGCACGCCTTCCGGAATGCCGGCTTCCAGCAGCAGGCGCACGGCCTGGGCTGCGATCAGAGGGGTTTGTTCGGCCGGCTTGGCCAGCACCGGGTTACCGGCAGCCAAGGCTGCGGCCACCTGGCCAGAGAAGATTGCCAGCGGGAAGTTCCACGGGCTGATGCACACCACCGGGCCCAGCGGGCGGTGGGCGTCGTTGCTGAAGTCGTTGCGGGCCTGCACGGCGTAGTAGCGCAGGAAGTCCACGGCTTCACGCACTTCGGCGATGGCGTTGGCGAAGGTTTTACCCGCTTCGCGGATCAGCAGACCCATCAGCGGCTGGATCTCGGCCTCCATCAGGTCTGCAGTGCGCTCCAGAATCGCAGCGCGCTCTGCCGGCGGGGTAGCCTGCCAGATCGGTGCGGCATTGATCGCGCACTGGATGGCGTTGTCGACGTCGGCAACGGTGGCTTCCTGCACATGGCCGACCACATCACGGAGGTCCGCCGGGTTCAGTACCGGTACGGCAGCGGTCTCGCTGGCGGCGCAGGCCAGCAGCGGTACGGCTTTCCAGTCGTTGTGGGCGGTGGCCAGCATGGCGCAGGACAGCGACGCCAGGCGGTGTTCGTTGGCCATGTCGATACCGGCCGAGTTGGCCCGCTCAGTGCCATACAGGTCACGCGGCAGCGGAATGCGCGGGTGCGGCAGGCCGATGTTGCCTTCCTGGGTACCCATACGCTCGATGCTGGCGACCGGGTCGGCAACCAGTTCCTGGATGGAGATCGAGTGGTCGGCGATGCGGTTGACGAACGAGGTATTGGCGCCGTTTTCCAGCAGGCGACGGACCAGGTAGGCCAGCAGCGTTTCGTGGGTGCCGACCGGTGCATAGACGCGGCACGGGCGGTTCAGCTTGCCATCGGCAATCTTGCCGACCACTTGCTCGTACAGCGGCTCGCCCATGCCGTGCAGGCACTGGAACTCGTACTGGCCCGGGTAATAGTTCTGCCCGGCAATATGGTAGATGGCCGAAAGGGTGTGGGCGTTGTGGGTGGCGAACTGCGGGTAGATGGCTTCTGGCACGGCCAGCAGCTTGCGGGCGCAGGCAACGTAGGACACGTCGGTGTAAACCTTGCGGGTGTACACCGGGTAGCCTTCCAGGCCTTCGACCTGGGCGCGCTTGATTTCGCTGTCCCAGTAGGCGCCTTTGACCAGGCGGATCATCAGGCGGTGGCGGCTGCGCTTGGCCAGGTCGATGACGTAGTCGATCACGTACGGGCAGCGCTTCTGGTAGGCCTGGATCACAAAACCGATGCCGTTCCAGCCGGCCAGCGAAGGCTCGAAGCACAGGCGTTCAAGCAGGTCGAGCGACAGCTCCAGGCGGTCGGCTTCTTCGGCGTCAATGTTCAGGCCGATGTCGTACTGTTTGGCCAGCAAGGTCAGCGACAGCAGGCGCGGGTACAACTCTTCCATCACGCGCTCGTACTGGGCGCGGCTATAGCGTGGGTGCAGCGCCGACAGCTTGATCGAGATGCCTGGGCCTTCATAGATGCCGCGGCCATGCGAGGCCTTGCCGATCGAGTGGATGGCCTGCTCGTAGGACGCCAGGTATTTCTGCGCGTCATGCTCGGTCAGTGCGGCTTCACCCAGCATGTCGTAGGAATAACGGAAGCCTTTGGCCTCGAAGCGGCTGGCGTTGGCCAGGGCTTCGGCAATGGTTTCGCCGGTGACGAATTGCTCGCCCATCAGGCGCATGGCCATGTCGACGCCCTTGCGGATCATCGGCTCGCCGCTCTTGCCGATGATGCGGGTGAGCGAAGATGTGAGGCCGGATTCGTTGTGGGTGCTGACCAGCTTGCCGGTCAGCAGCAGGCCCCAAGTAGCGGCGTTGACGAACAGCGACGGGCTGTTGCCCAGGTGCGGCTGCCAGTTGCCGGTACTGATCTTGTCGCGGATCAGTGCGTCGCGGGTGCCCTTGTCAGGGATGCGCAGCAGAGCTTCGGCCAGGCACATCAGTGCCACGCCTTCCTGGGACGACAGCGAGAATTCCTGGAGCAGGCCCTGGACGATGCCGGCGCGGCCGCCAGCGCTCTTCTGGTTGCGCAGTTTTTCGGCGATGCCGGCGGCCAGCTTGTTGGTGGCTTCGGCCAGCGGCGCGCTCAGGCGGGCCTGCTCCAACAGCATCGGCACCACTTCCTGTTCGGGGCGGCGGTAGGCGGCAGTGATCGCCGAGCGCAGTACCGATTGCGGCAGGATGCTCTCGGCGAACTCGAGGAAACACTGGTGGCTGTGATCGGCCTGAACTTCGCCTGCGTCATCGGCCAGGCTGCTGGCATGACCATTGAGTTCGGTCAGGGTGGCGCCACCCTCGAGCTTCTCCAGGTAGTTGAAGATCGCTTGCTTGATCAACCAGTGCGGCGTGCGGTCAATCGACTGCGCTGCGGCCTTGAGTCGCTCACGGGTAGGGTCATCGAGTTTGACCCCAAGGGTGGTCGTCGCCATTTCTTATCCTCGTTATTGCCACGGCTGTGGCCTAAGCTGACGCCAAGATTAGCCTGTAGGACAATTCAGGTGCAACCAGGTGCAACCCGAATTTTTTGTGTAAAAGGTGCAACTCGTCTGACAGACATTTCCACACCTGACAAAGGGTCGTTTTTGGTGCGAATTTGTCTTAAAAACGACGCCTATGCTCCAAAAAGGAGCAAAAAAGCGCTTTTGTCGGAAAAGTGCACGAGCAGGTGCAACTTGCAAATGAAAAATGGTTGCACCTGCTTTGCGTTGTTGCATAGGATTCGCCGCCTGGGTGCAACCGCCATGGCTGCGGTTGTGCATGAGATAAAAACAAACGCCAGGGCACACGCATGGGCAATCCACTAACGATCACTTTCGTGATCTACATCGCGGCAATGGTGCTGATCGGCTTCGCCGCCTATCGCTCCACCAACAACCTTTCCGATTACATTCTGGGCGGTCGCAGCCTGGGTAGCGTGGTTACCGCGCTGTCTGCAGGTGCTTCCGACATGAGTGGCTGGCTGCTGATGGGCCTGCCGGGCGCCATCTACTTCTCGGGCCTATCCGAGGCCTGGATCGCCATCGGCCTGACCGTTGGTGCCTACCTGAACTGGCTGTTCGTCGCCGGTCGCCTGCGGGTTCAGACCGAGCACAACGGTGACGCACTGACCCTGCCGGACTACTTCTCCAGCCGGTTCGAAGACAACAGCGGCCTGCTGCGGATCATCTCGGCCATCGTCATCCTGGTGTTCTTCACCATCTACTGCGCCTCTGGCATCGTTGCCGGTGCCCGCCTGTTCGAAAGCACCTTCGGCATGCCGTACGAAACCGCCCTGTGGGCTGGCGCCGCGGCCACCATCGCCTACACCTTCGTCGGTGGCTTCCTGGCGGTGAGCTGGACCGATACCGTGCAGGCTTCGCTGATGATCTTCGCGCTGATCCTCACCCCGATCATCGTGCTGATCTCCACCGGCGGCTTCGACACCACCTTCCTGGCCATCGAAGCGGTGAACCCGGCCAACTTCGACATGCTCAAGGGTGCAACCTTCATCGGCATCATCTCGCTGATGGGCTGGGGCCTAGGCTACTTCGGCCAGCCGCACATCCTGGCGCGCTTCATGGCTGCCGATTCGGTCAAGTCGATTGCCAACGCCCGCCGCATCTCCATGACCTGGATGATCCTGTGCCTGGCCGGTACCTGCGCCGTGGGCTTCTTCGGTATCGCCTACTTCTCGGCCAACCCTGACCTGGCCGGCCCGGTTACCGAGAACCGCGAGCGCGTGTTCATCGAGCTGGCGAAGATCCTGTTCAACCCATGGATCGCTGGTGTGCTGCTGTCGGCCATCCTGGCGGCGGTCATGAGCACCCTGAGCTGCCAGCTGCTGGTGTGCTCCAGTGCCCTGACCGAAGACTTCTACAAAGCCTTCCTGCGCAAGAATGCTTCGCAGCGTGAGCTGGTGTGGGTCGGCCGCCTGATGGTGCTGGCCGTGGCCCTGATTGCCATTGCCATGGCAGCCAACCCGGAAAACCGCGTGCTGGGTTTGGTGGCCTACGCCTGGGCCGGCTTCGGTGCCGCCTTCGGTCCGGTGGTGCTGATCTCGGTGCTGTGGAAAGGCATGACCCGTAACGGCGCGCTGGCCGGTATCGTGGTGGGTGCACTGACCGTGATCCTGTGGAAGCAGATTGATGTCTGGGGCCTGTACGAAATCATCCCGGGCTTCCTGCTGGCGAGCATCGCCATCTTCGTGGTGAGCAAGATGGGCAGCCCTTCGAACGCGATGGTGCAGCGCTTCGAGACTGCTGATGCGGCGTATCACGCTGACAAGTAATACCCGTTGAGTCGGCGGGGCCTGCTTCGCGGGTAAACCCGCTCCTACAAAGGTACTGCGCAGGATTCAAGATCTGTGCAGGTCTCTGTAGGAGCGGGTTCACCCGCGAAGAAGCCAACACCGACCAGCAGCCAGGCCTGACTCCGCCTGCAAGGCAAGGTAAACTTGCCGCCTTCGCAGGAGTTGCCATGAACTATCGTCACGCCTTCCACGCCGGCAACCACGCCGACGTCCTCAAACATATCGTGCTGACCCGCCTCATCGCCCTGATGTCGCGCAAGGAGCAGCCGTTCGCCTACATCGATACCCACGCAGGGCTCGGCCTGTACGACCTGCAGGGCGACCAGGCAAGCCGCACCGGCGAGTACCTGGAAGGTGTCGCCCGCCTGTGGAACCGCGATGACCTGCCGGCCATGGCTGACGACTACCTGCGCATCATCAAGCGCCTGAACGCTGACGGCGAACTGCGTTACTACCCGGGTTCGCCCGAGCTGGCCCGTCGCCTGATGCGCCAGCAGGACCGCGCCCTGCTCAACGAGAAGCACCCTGAAGACGGGCCGCTACTCAAAGAGAACATGAAAAAGGACCCGCGCGTGACTGTGCACCTGGGCGAAGGCTGGCATGTGCCACGCGCCTTGCTGCCGGTGCAGGAAAAGCGCGCAATCATGCTGATCGACCCGCCGTTCGAGCAGGCTGACGAGCTCAAGCGCTGTACCAGCGCCATGAAGGAGGCGATTGGCCGCATGCGCCAGACCGTCGCGGCCATCTGGTACCCGATCAAGGACCAGCGCTCGCTGACCCGCTATTACCAGGACCTGACCAGCACCGGCGCGCCGAAGCTGCTGCGGGTCGAGCTGTATGTGCACCACCAGGACAGCCCGCAGGGCCTGAACGGCTCTGGCCTGGCCATCGCCAACCCGCCGTGGGGCCTTGAAGAAGAACTCAAGGAGCTGCTGCCCTGGCTGGCCAAGGAGCTGGCGCAGACTGCCGGCAGCTACCGTATGGACTGGCTGATCGCCGAGTAGGGTGCATGCACCGCGATCCCTGTACAGGCTGTGTGAAAACTCAAAATCAGAGTTCAGCCCGCCAGCGCTGATCTCTGACTGAGACTTTCAGATAACCGAGAGATACCTCTCAGGCCAG